>NZ_CP075190.1:992500-1295000 GCF_020510585.1 Ferribacterium limneticum
GAAGTATGAGGGATGCACTTTCCTTGCTGGATCAGGCAATTGCTCATGGTGCGGGGAGGGTCGAAGAGGCTCAAGTTCGAAGCATGCTGGGAACTGTTGATCAGGATTATCTGTTCGGTATTCTTGAGGCGCTGCAGGCCGGCGATGCATCGGCTTTGCTACAGGTCGCCGCGGACCTTGGCGTGCGCAGTCTTTCTTTTTCTTCGGCTTTGCAGGAGTTGGGCTCATTGCTGACGCGCTTGCAGGTGGCTCAGTGTGTTCCGGCTGCGATAGATGATGACGACCCTGACAAGATTAGGTTGCTCTCGTTGGCAACAGCGTTTTCGCCTGAATTCGTGCAGTTGGCTTATCAAATCGTAAATATTGGCCGAAATGAGCTGTCGACCGGGCCGGATGAGCATGCGGGTTTTGTGATGACCTTGCTCAGGTTGTATACGTTTCGTCCAAGCACTGTTGCGGATGTGTTGGTCGCGGTGACGCCAAAGAGCCGGCCACTGATAAACACCCGCCCTCCAATAGCTGAGGGGGCAGAGGGCGCTGTGCAAAATATTCTTGCGAAGCCAGTGCAAGCGTCTGTGAGACAGTTGCCTTCCGAAGATGCGGATTGGCATCAGATTGTGGCGTCGCTCCCGTTGTCCGGGCTAGCCCGGGAACTGGCGCAGAACTGTGAGCTGAGAAAGCTGGGCGAAGCAGAGTGCTTGTTGCGACTACCGCCATCGCAAGCGCACCTACAGATGAAGCCTGGGCCGGACAAACTGCAGCAGGCTTTGAGCGAGTATTTTGGTCGAACGCTGAAAGTACGGTTTGAGTTGGCCCAGAACGAGTCGGATACACCGGCGGAGACTGTGGGTCGTCAACGTCAGGAGCGACAGGACTCTGCTGTTGCTTCGATCGCTCGGGATACATTTATACGCGATGCCATTGAGTCTCTCGATGCATCGGTTGTCGAATCATCCATTAAACCTATTGCGTAACGGAGAGCGAATATGATGAAGGGTGGCTTGGCTGGCCTGATGAAACAGGCGCAGGCGATGCAGGAAAATATGAAAAAGGCCCAGGAGCAGCTGGCCCAGACCGAGATCGAAGGGGTTGCCGGGGCGGGCATGGTCAAGATTGTGATGACTGGTGCGCATGAGGTGCGCAGAGTCAGTATTGATCCGTCGGTGATGGATGACCGGGAGATGCTCGAGGATCTGATTGCTGCGGCGATGAATGATGCTGTTCGCCGAGGTGAGGCGCTTAGTCAGGACAAGATGTCAGGCTTTACGTCGGGGCTAAATTTGCCACCTGGTTTCAAGCTGCCTTTTTAATTAGTGAATCCGTCGGGGCTTGATTCGCTGATTGAAGCGTTGCGCTGCCTGCCTGGTGTCGGGCCAAAGTCCGCGCAGCGCATGGCCTATCATCTGCTGCAACGTGATCGCAAAGGTGCGCAAAATCTGGGTGACGCCGTGCAACATGCTTTGCAGTCGATTCGACATTGTCAGCGCTGCAATACATTTACCGAAGCGGAAATATGCGAACGCTGCGCTTCGCCGCGGCGCGATGCGAGCCTGCTGTGCGTAGTCGAAACGCCAGTCGACATGAACATGATGGAACAGACCCAGAGTTATCAGGGGCTGTATTACGTATTGATGGGCAAGATTTCCCCGCTTGATGGCGTCGGGCCAAAGGATATTGGCTTGGATAGACTGATGGCCAGGGCGCTCGACGGTGTGGTTCGAGAGGTTATTTTGGCGACAAACTACACCAACGAAGGAGAAGCCACGGCTCACTACATCACGGCCATGCTTGGGCCCAAGGGGGTTGGCGTGACCAGGATTGCACGTGGCATACCGGTTGGTGGCGAGCTCGAATATGTCGATAGTGGCACTTTGGCGCAGGCGTTTCGAGAGCGCAAGTCCTGTGGTGGGTGATATCCGACTTTTATCGGACCGTCCGATATCGTATAATTTAGCGTTTAATTTTTATCCCATCTAATTCCGTTAGGGGTCAGCGTAATGAGCAATCAAGGAAAAATGGACTGCGGACGGCGACGTCTGGTCGTTGCGACCGCAGCCGTGGGCGGGGCGGGCGCGGTTGCCGCACTCGTTCCGTTCGTATCCAGCTTGCTTCCGTCCGAACGCGCCAAGGCTGCAGGCGCACCGGTCGAAGTGGATATCAGCAAGCTCGAACCGGGTCAGATGATGACCGTCGAGTGGCGTGGCAAGCCGGTGTGGATTATCAACCGCACCAAGGAAATGATGGACACGCTTCCCAAACTGGCTGATGCGGTTGCTGATCCGAAGTCCGAAAAAAACCAGCAACCGGCTTATGCACAGAACGATACGCGTTCGATCAAGCCCGAAATCATGGTTGTTGTCGGTATCTGTACACACTTGGGTTGCTCGCCTTCCCAGAAGTTCAAGGCAGGCACCGAAGAAGGAATGCCTGATGGCTGGCTGGGGGGCTTCCTGTGCCCTTGCCATGGTTCGACCTTCGACTTTGCCGGTCGTGTTTACAAGTCGAAACCTGCCCCGACCAACCTCGAAGTGCCGCCGCACGTGTATCTCGCTGATACCCGTATCATGATCGGCGAAGACAAGAAGGGAGCATAGAAATGGCTGCTGGCAATTTCGAAAAGTACAAGTCCGACGGCTCGCTGGCCGGTAACGCGCTGGAGTGGGTCGATGCCCGCTTCCCGGCGACTTCCATGTGGAAGGGCCACCTGTCCGAGTACTACGCCCCGAAGAACTTTAACTTCTGGTATTTCTTTGGTTCTCTGGCGCTGCTGGTCCTGGTTATCCAGATTGTTACCGGCATCTTCCTGGTCATGCACTACAAGCCGGATGCAGCGCTGAACGCCAATGGCGTGCCAATCGCGTTTGCCTCGGTCGAATACATCATGCGCGATGTATCAGGTGGCTGGCTGATTCGCTACATGCACTCAACTGGTGCTTCGGCCTTCTTCATCGTGGTCTATATGCACATGTTCCGTGGCCTTCTCTACGGTTCATATCGCAAACCACGCGAGTTGACCTGGCTGTTTGGCGTCGGCATTTTCCTTTGCCTGATGGGTGAAGCCTTCTTCGGCTACCTGCTGCCATGGGGCCAGATGTCTTATTGGGGCGCCCAGGTTATTGTCAATCTGTTCTCGGCGATTCCGGTCATCGGCGGTGATCTGTCGCTGATCATTCGCGGCGACTTCGTCGTTGGCGATGCCACGCTGAATCGCTTCTTCTCCTTCCACGTGATCGCCTTCCCGCTCGTTCTGATCGGTCTGGTTGCTGCTCACGTCCTGGCCCTGCACGAAACCGGTTCGAACAACCCGGACGGTGTCGAAATCAAGGCCAACAAGGACGAAAACGGCATTCCGCGTGATGGCATCCCGTTCCACCCGTACTACACGGTGAAGGACATCGTTGGCGTCGTGGTCTTCCTGATGGTTTTCTCGGCGGTGATGTTCTGGGCACCGGAAGGTGGTGGTTACTTCCTGGAAACGCCGAACTTCTACCCGGCTGACCCGTTGAAGACTCCGCCGCATATCGCGCCGGTCTGGTACTTCACGCCGTTCTACTCGATTCTGCGTGCGGTTACCTATCCGCTCTTCGGTCTTGATGCCAAGTTTTGGGGTGTGGTTGCCATGGGCGCTTCGGTCGTGATCTTCGCCTTCCTGCCCTGGCTCGATCGTAGCCCGGTCAAGTCGATCCGCTACCGTGGTCCGATCTACAAGACTCTGCTGACCATCTTCGTCGTTTGTTTCTTCGTTCTTGGCTATCTGGGCACGCTGTCCCCGTCGCCGATGGGGGAAATGGTATCGCAGGTTTGTTCGGTGTTCTACTTTGGTTTCTTCCTCGCTATGCCGTGGTGGTCGCGGATGGATAAGTTCAAGCCGGTCCCTGACCGTGTGACGTTCAAGTGAGAGGATGATTAAAATGAAAAAATTCCTTATCGCCTTGCTCTTTGCGCCTATCCTGGCATTTGCTAACACCAGTACGGTCCATATCGACAAGTGGCCTGGTTCGGTCAGCGACAAAGCGGCGTTGCAGAATGGTGCCAAGCTGTTCGTCAATTACTGCATGAACTGTCACGGTGCCTCCTACATGCGCTACAAGAATCTGCTGGATCTCGGTCTGACCGAGCAGCAGGTCAAGGAAAACCTGATGTTCACCTCCGATAAGATCGGTGAACTGATGCGTGTGGCAGCGCGTTCCGATGAGCAGAAACTGTGGTTTGGCGCTACGCCGCCGGATCTGACCATCGTTGCCCGGGCCCGTGGCGAAGCCGGCAATGCTGGTGCAGGCGCGGACTGGCTCTACACCTACCTGCGTTCTTTCTATCGTGACGCGAACCGTCCGACGGGCTGGAACAACACGGTATTCGAGAACGTCGGCATGCCGCATATCCTGTACGGACTGCAAGGCCAGCAAGTGATGAATCACGAAACGCACAAGCTGGAACTGGCTGTCCCGGGCTCGATGGCACCGGCCGAATTCGACAAGTCGGTTTCCGACCTGGTCGGTTTTATGGTCTGGATGGGCGAGCCGCAGCAGGAATATCGCCGTACTCTGGGCTGGTTCGTTCTGGCCTTCCTGGCAGTTCTCTTTGTTGTCGCTTACGCGCTCAAGAAGGAATACTGGAAAGACATTCACTGATCCTTCCCGGATCGGCTAACGGCATCGCGGGTTTGGCTCTGGCCAGCCCCCGATGCCGAATCTCATTTTGAGGGTTACCACAAATGATGAACCTCTACTCGGGCACCACTTGCCCCTTTAGTCACCGTTGCCGCATTGTCCTGTTCGAAAAGGGCATGGATTTTCAGGTCATCGACGTCGACATGTTCAACAAGCCGGAAGAAATGGCGGCGATCAATCCGCACAATCGCGTGCCGGTTTTGGTCGAGCGCGATCTGGTTCTGTTTGAGCCGAACATCATTAACGAATACATTGACGAGCGCTTCCCGCATCCGCAACTGATGCCGGCTGATCCGATCATGCGTGCGCGTGCCCGCCAGTTGCTGGTCGGCATGGAACGGGAGATATTCTCGTTCATGGAAGTCATTGAAAAGAACGGCAAGACTGCTGACAAGGCACGCCAGGAAATCAAGGCTCGCCTGACCGAAATCGTGCCGATCTTCAACAAGCAAAAATTCATGCTGGGCGATGAGTTTTCCATGCTCGACGTGGCCATCGCACCGCTGCTCTGGCGTCTGGACCACTACGGTATCGACCTCGGCAAGGCGGCGGCACCGTTGATGAAATACGCCGAACGCATTTTCAGCCGTCAGGGTTTCATCGACGCACTGACGCCGTCCGAAAAGGCAATGCGCAAGTAGGCATGGAACTTCCGTCTACCAAGCCCTACCTGCTCCGTGCCATTTGGGAGTGGTGCTGTGACAACGGCTTCACCCCGTACATTGCGGTTGAGGTCGATGAGCGCACCCGCGTACCCCGTGAATTTGTTCGCGACGGCCAGATCGTACTCAATCTGGGCCCGGATGCGACCAAGAAATTGCTGATCGGCAACGATTTCATCGATTTTCAGGCCCGTTTTGGCGGTGTTGCCCGCGATTTGTCGGTGCCTGTCGCGCGTGTTTCGGCCATTTACGCCCGGGAAAATGGTGCCGGAATGGCCTTTGAGGTCGATGGTGCCGAAGATCAGGCCGATGCCGAATTCATCGATGCCGGCGAAGCCGTTGTGGAGCCAGAGGAGCCGCCACCAGAGCCACCACGCCCAGAAGCAGGGCGTCCCTGGTTGCAGCGCATCAAATAGGGACGCAGGCCGCACTTGATGCACTAAAAAGGGGATATTCCACAGCGGAGTTTCCCCTTTTTTCATGCAAGTCCATGATTTTTCAACGTGGCATAGCTGTTGCTCAAGCCAAGCCGGAAGGAAAATCATGAGAACTGAGTTTAAGTCTACCTGTTGCTACTGTGGCGTCGGATGCGGCGTGCTTATCGAAACCGAGGACGGAACGATCACCGGACTACGCGGTGATCCGGAACACCCGGCCAATCGCGGACGCCTGTGCACCAAGGGCGCGACCCTGAATCAGACGGTCAATCCAACGTATCGCCTGCAGTTTCCCGAAAAACGCATGAGCCGGGGCGGAGCAGGGCAACGTTTGAGTTGGGATCAGGCGCTTGATGAAGCCGCCGAGCGTTTTGCCGCCACCATTCGGCTACATGGCCCGGATTCGGTTGCCTTCTACATTTCCGGCCAGTTGCTGACCGAGGACTACTACGTCTTCAACAAGCTGGCCAAGGGTTTGATCGGCACCAATAACGTCGATACCAATTCACGCCTTTGCATGTCCTCGGCCGTGGCCGGCTACAAGCAGACGCTGGGCGCCGATGCGCCGCCGTGCAGTTACGCCGACATCCTCGAGGCCAAGGTGATTTTCATCACCGGCGCCAATCCGGCCATTGCTCACCCGATCATTTTTCGCTACATCGAAGATGCCAAGGCGGCCAACCCTGATCTCAAGATCATCGTCGCCGACCCGCGGCGCACGGAGAGTGCCGAGATTGCCGACCTCCATTTGCCACTCAAGCCGGGCAGCGACATCGCGTTGTTCAACGGCATGCTGCATGTGCTGATCAACGAAGGCCTGGTCGACGAGGCCTATGTCGAGGCGCACACCAGCGGTTTCGCTGCGCTGGCCGATATTGTCAAAAATTACTCGCCGGAAAAAGTTGCTGAAGTCTGTGGCATTCCGGCCGATGCTGTCGTCCAGGCGGCCCGTTGGTTCGGTGCCAGCAAAGCCTCGCTGTCGCTCTACTGTCAGGGGCTGAATCAATCGGCCCACGGTACGCACAACAATGCCGGCATCATTCACCTGCACCTGGCAACCGGCCAGATCGGCAAGCCGGGGGCCGGGCCGTTCTCGCTGACCGGGCAGCCGAATGCGATGGGCGGACGCGAGGTGGGCGGCTTGTCCAACCTGCTGTCGGCCCACCGTGACCTGGCCAATCCGGAACATCGCGCCGAGGTGGCACGCTTGTGGGGCGTCCCGGACGTGCCGGCCAAGCCGGGCAAGTCGGCGGTCAACCTGTTCCAGGCCCTGAAAACCGGCGAAATCAAGGCGGTGTGGATCGCCTGCACCAATCCGGCGCAGTCGCTGCCGAATCAGGCGGCCGTCCGTGAGGCATTGCTGGCCGCCGAATACGTCGTGTTGCAGGAAACCTATGGCAACACCGACACCGCCGATTACGCCGACTTGCTGCTGCCGGCCAGTGGCTGGGGCGAGAAGCATGGCACGGTGACCAATTCCGAGCGTTGCATCACGCGCGTGCAGTCGGCGCTTCAGGCGCCCGGTGAGGCGCGCCACGACTGGGAAATCGTCGTCGATTTCGCGCGTCGTCTGGGCGACAAGCTGGGCCGTACCGATGCCGAGCGCCTGTTCCCCTACGCCGATGCCGAGTCCATCTTCAACGAGCATCGCGAAAGCACGCGTGGTCGCGATCTCGACATCACCGGCTTGTCCTACGCCTTGCTCGAATCGCAGGGGCCGCAGCAGTGGCCGTATCCGGAAGGAGCCAGCGCCGGCAAGGTCCGCCTTTACGAAGACGGTCGTTTCCCGACGGCGGACGGCAAGGCGCGCTTTGTCGCCATCGAACACAAACCCACAGCTGAAGCCACGACGCCTGAGTTGCCGATTAGCCTGCTCTCCGGCCGCATGCGCGACCAATGGCACGGCATGAGCCGGACCGGCACCGTGCCGCGCCTGTTCAACCTTGAAGACGAGCCGCTGCTCGCCATGCATCCGTGCGACATGCGCCATCGTGGCCTGGAATCGGGCGACCTGGCCAAAGTGACCAACGGTCGTGGCGAGATGCTCGTCCGCGTCGGCGAACGCCCCGGTCTGGCCAAGGGGCGGGCCTGGATGCCGATGCACTGGGGCAACCAGTTCATCAACACGCCGGGCGCCAATGCGCTAGCCTGCGACGCCATCGATCCCTATTCGCAACAGCCGGAACTCAAGCATGCGGCCGTCCAGATCGTGAAGGCCGAGCTGTCCTACCCGCTCGCCGTGGTCCGCCGCTGCGCCAGCCAGTCCGAAGCGCTGGCGTTACTCCAGCGCGCCCGCAGCGCGCTGGCTGATTTTCCGTATGCCAACGTCGGCCTGTACGGCCGGACGACGCCGCTGGTTGTCTTCCGCGGCGCCAGTGCCGGGCCGGCGGCCGATGCCGAAATCTTTGCGCTGGATCGCCTCTTCGGCCTGGATGGCGAGGAGGGTGCCATTCTCTATGCGGACCCGACGCGCCGTATCAGCAAGAAGGCCATCGCCCAGCAGGGTCGCCTGCTCGGCGTCCGGCTGGCCGGCGAGACGCAGGCCCTGGCGTGGCTGAGGCAGGCGATGGCCGAGGATGAACTCGATGTCAGCCTGATTCGTTTTGCTCTGGCGCCTTCGGCCAAGCCGCCGGTGACCATGGTGGCGCGCAACATCGTCTGCAAATGCGCCGATGTCAGCGACGTGCAAATTCACCAAGAGCTGGAGAAAGGGGCTGACCTGCCGCAACTCCAGAAGAGCCTGAAATGCGGAACGTTCTGCGGTTCCTGTGTGCCCGATATCAAGCGCATGGTGGCAGAACATCCCCCCAGCATCGCAGCTGCGGCCTGACCGCAACCGGAGGAGACATTGAGCTACGCACAATTCATCAAGGAGATCGGACGCGGCGCCGAGGGCGCGCGTGATCTACCGCGCGACGATGCGCAGCAGATTTACGCGGCGATGCTCGACGGCGGCGTGCCGGATCTCGAAATGGGCGCGATCATCCTTGGCCTGCGCGTCAAGGGCGAGTCGCTCGACGAAATGCTCGGTTTCATGGACGCCACCGCCGAGCGCACCCACCGTCTCGACATGCCGCACGGCCGCGTTCGGCCAGTCGCCCTGCCGACCTACAACGGGGCGCGCAAGGAGGCCAACCTGACGCCGCTGCTCGCCCTGCTGCTCCAGCGATTTGGTGTGCCAGTCGTGGTGCATGGCCTGTTGGAGGGGTTTGGCCGGGTGACCAGCGCCTACATCTTCCGCGAGCTGGGCATCATGCCCGTCGCCTCGACGACGCAGGCCCAGATCGCCCTCGAAGAGAAAGGCCTGGCCTTCCTGCCGCTCAACGCGCTGTGCCCGGGCATCCACAACCTGCTCGGTCTGCGCAGCCGCCTTGGCGTGCGCAACAGCGCGCACAGCTTGGTCAAGCTGATCAACCCCTTCCACGGCGATGCCGTCCTGGTGGCGCCGGCGACGCATCCCGAATTTGTCGATCTGATGCGCGAAATCCTGCTCGTCCGTGGCGACCGTGCGCTGCTGCTGCGCGGCACCGAGGGCGAGCCCTTTGCCAATCCGAAACGCCGGCCGCGTCTTGAGTTCATCCACGACGGCGGGGTCGATACCCTGTTCGAGGCCGAGCACGAGAGCCTGCGCGCCTTGCCCAATCTGCCTGAGGCCAATGATGCGGTGAGCACGGCGAAATGGATCCGGCGCATTCTCGACAAGCAGGCGCCGCTGCCCAAGCCGATTGCCAACCAGCTGGCCTGTCTGCTCTACGCCAGTGGTTACGCCGAGGATTTCAACCAGGCCAAGGCCATCGTCGCCGTTGAAGCCACCGGCCTGATTATCGGCGGCAACTGAACTGAATCTGCACCGCGCTGGAACCGCTTGCCCCGCCTTGGTGCGTGATTCCCACGGTCAACCGGAAAAAAAGCCTAAAAATCAAAAGCCTGATCAGCTGGCACACTGATTGCAAGTGCTCTGCAGGTACAGCGAATCAACCGCCAACGTCGGCGGTTCGATGGCAACGACGTCATGCGCTGAAGTAAATTTTGCACCCTCGGGTGCGCGCAACGTTGGAGTCAACCATGAGCACAACCGCTGTCAAACCTCGTCTCGTCCTGATCGGCAACGGCATGGCCGGTGTCCGCACCGTCGAAGAACTGCTGAAGATCAAGCCGGATCATTACGACATCACGATCTTCGGCGCCGAGCCGCACCCGAACTACAACCGCATCCTGCTTTCCCCGGTTCTCGCCGGTGAAATGACCATTTCCGAGATCGTCCTCAACGAACTCGAGTGGTACAAGGAAAACAACATCAAGCTGCACACCGGCAAGCAGATCAAGACCATCGACCGCGTCAAGCGCAAGGTCATCGCCGACGACGGCACGGAAGAGGAATACGACCGCCTGCTCATCGCTACCGGCTCGACGCCTTTCATGCTGCCGATTCCCGGCAACGACCTGCCCGGCGTCATCGGTTACCGCGACATCAAGGATACAGACGAGATGATCGAAGCCGCCAAGCTGCACAAGCACGCGGTGGTCATCGGCGGCGGCCTGCTCGGCCTCGAAGCGGCCAACGGCCTCAAGCTGCGTGGCATGGACGTCACCGTCGTGCACCTCGGCCCGTGGCTGCTTGAGCGTCAGCTCGACGAAGTCGCCGGCAAGATGCTGCAGAAATCGCTCGAAGACAAGGGCCTCAAGTTCCTGCTGCAAAAGCAGACCGAGGCACTGATTCAGGGCGAATCCGGCCGCGTCGCCGCGATCCGCTTCAAGGACGGCATGCAGATTCCGGCCGACCTCGTCGTCATGGCCGCCGGCATCCGCCCCAACTATTCGCTGGCTGAATCCTCCGGCATCTACTGCAACCGCGGCATCGTGGTGAACGACACGATGCAGACCTACGACCCGAAGGTCTACGCCGTCGGCGAGTGCGTCACCCACCGCGGCATTGCCTACGGCCTGGTCGCCCCGCTCTTCGAGCAGGCCAAGGTTGCGGCCAACCATCTGGCCGGCTACGGTATCGGCCGCTACACTGGCTCGGTGACGTCGACCAAGCTCAAGGTCACCGGCATCGACCTGTTCTCGGCCGGCAACTACATGGGCGGCGAGGGCACCGAGGAAATCCTGCTCAACGACCCGCATGGCGGCGTGTACAAGAAGCTGGTCATCAAGGACAACAAGCTGGTCGGCGGCGTAATGTACGGCGACACGGCCGATGGCCCATGGTACTTCCAGCTGCTCAAGGACGGCCGCGACATCCACGACATCCGCGACTCGCTGATCTTCGGCCAGTCGCTGGTCGGCGACGTCGGTCATGCCGGCAAGAGCAAGGCGGCCGAGATGGCCGACAGCGCCGAGGTTTGCGGCTGCAACGGCATCACCAAGGGAGTCATCGTCCAGGCCATCAAGGCCAAGGGATTGTTCACGCTCGATGAGGTCAAGAAGCACACCAAGGCAGCGTCGTCCTGCGGTTCCTGTGCCGGCCTCGTCGAACAGATTCTCGCTTCGACCATCGGCGGCGCTTACACCCCGGCCGCTTCCGACAAGAAGCCGATGTGCGGCTGTACCGAGCACTCGCACGACAAGGTTCGCAAACTGATCCTCGAAGAGCACCTGACGACCAAGGAAACCGTTTTTGCCGAACTCGGCTGGACGACGCCGAACGGTTGCGACAAGTGCCGCCCGGCCATTAACTACTACCTGATCTCGACCTGGCCGCACGAAGCCAAGGACGATCCGCAATCACGCTTCATCAACGAGCGGGCCCACGCCAACATCCAGAAAGACGGCACCTATTCGGTCGTGCCACGCATGTGGGGCGGCCTGACCAACCCCAAGGAGTTGCGCGCCATCGCCGATGCGGCTGAAAAGTACAACGTGCCGACCGTGAAAGTCACCGGCGGCCAGCGTATCGACTTGCTCGGCATCAAGAAGGAAGACCTGCCTGGCATCTGGGCCGATCTCAACGCCGCCGGCATGGTCTCCGGCCACGCCTACGGCAAGTCGATCCGCACCGTCAAAACCTGCGTCGGCATGGAGCACTGTCGTTTCGGCACGCAACTGGCCATGTCGATGGGCGTCAAGCTCGAAAAAATGCTGTTCGACATGTACGCCCCGCACAAGGTCAAGCTCGCCGTCTCCGGCTGCCCGCGCAACTGCGCCGAAGCCGGCATCAAGGACGTCGGCGTGATTGGCGTCGATTCCGGCTACGAGCTCTACATCGGTGGCAACGGCGGTATCAAGACCGAAGTCGCCCAGTTCCTGTGCAAGGTGAAATCCGACGAAGAGGTCATGGAATATTCCGGCGCCTTCCTCCAGCTTTACCGCCTCGAAGGCTGGTACCTCGAGCGTACCTGCCACTGGCTGGAACGCGTCGGCATGGACTACGTGAAAGGCAAGATCGTCGAGGATGAAGAAGGCCGCAAGGCGCTCTACGCCGCGCTGCTCGACGCCCTGAAGGACGCCAAGGATCCGTGGGCGACCTCGCGCGAAGAAGGCCCCGTCAAGCAATTCATCCCCATCATGGTCGAAGCCTGAAAACCGAGGACAAAAAAATGAGCAACTGGAAACTGATCTGCAAACTGGAAGACATCCCGCAACTCGGCTCGCGCGTCGTCCATTGGGAAGAGCGCGGCAAGATCGCCGTCTTCCGTACCTCCGACGATGACGTCTTTGCCCTGCACGACAAATGCCCGCACAAGGGCGGCCCGTTGTCGCAAGGCATCGTGCACGGCAAGCGCGTGACCTGTCCGCTGCACGGCTGGAACATCGGCCTCGAAGACGGCCAGGCCGTCGCGCCGGATGTCGGCGGCTGCAAGAAGTTCGAAGTCAAGGTCGAGAACGGCGAAGTCTTCATGGCCGCCTGAGCGGCCTGTGCACTATTCGGGCTGACAGCGTCGGCAGCCCGCCAACCCCGTCGTCGGGGTTCTGCTTCCCCGGTCTTGAGAGCGGGCCGGGGAGCTTTCATTCCAAACCAAATCCAAAAAAGGAAAATCCATGGCCTATCTGGCTCCGACCGAATTCGTCACCAAAATGATCGACGCCGGCGAATCGAAAATATTCATGTCCACGCGCGATACGCTGATCCGGGCCTACATGGCCGGTGCCATCCTGGCGCTGGCCGCAGCGTTTGCCATCACCGTCAACGTTCAGACCGGGCAGCCACTGGTCGGCGCGATGCTGTTCCCGGTCGGCTTCATTCTGCTTTATCTCCTCGGCTTTGACCTGCTGACCGGCGTCTTCACGCTCTGCCCGCTGGCCCTGATCGACAAGCGTCCGGGCGTCACGATCGGCGGCATCCTGCGCAACTGGGGGCTGGTCTTCGTCGGCAACTTCGCCGGCGCCCTGACCGTGGCGATCATCATGGCGATCATCTGGACCTTCGGTTTTACCGAAGCGCCCAATGCCGTGGCCCAGAAAATCGGCACCATCGGCGAAGGCCGCACCGTCGGCTATGCCGCGCACGGCGCCGCCGGCATGCTGACCCTGTTCCTGCGCGGCGTGCTGTGCAACTGGATGGTGTCCACCGGCGTCGTCGGCGCCATGGTCTGTACCAACGTGACCGGCAAGGTCGTCACCATGTGGATGCCGATCATGGTCTTCTTCTACATGGGCTTCGAGCACTCCATCGTCAATATGTTCCTGTTTCCGTCCGGCCTGATGCTCGGTGGCAACTTCTCGATCTACGACTACATGGTCTGGAACGAGATCCCGACCGTGCTCGGCAATCTGGTCGGCGGCATCGCCTTCGTCGGCCTGACGCTCTACTCCACCCACGTGCGCACCGCACCGAAGCGTAACGCCGCCTGATCCGGTTGATATACAGTCGAAGCCCCTGCCCGCGCGGGACAGGGGCTTTTTTGTCTTCCCTGACCTCATGAGCCACCAACTAAAAATCACCGTCGGGCAGTATTCCGATAAGGGCCGCAAGGAAATCAACCAGGATTTCCATGGCGTGCTCGTTCCCAGGGAGCCGCAACTCGGCAGCAAGGGCATCGCCATCGCTCTGGCCGACGGCATCAGTAGCAGCGATGTCAGCCAGGAGGCGGCGCAGGCCGCCGTCACTGCCTTTCTTGACGATTATTACTGCACCTCCGACGCCTGGTCGGTCAAAACCTCGGCCGAGCACGTGCTGGCCGCCACCAACACCTGGCTGCATTCGCAGACCCAGCAAAGCCATCACCGTTACGACCGGGAGCGTGGCTATGTCTGTACCTTCAGCGGCATCATCATCAAGTCGCGGACGGCCCACCTGTTCCATGTTGGCGATGCGCGGATCTACCGCCTGCGCGGCGCGGCGCTTGAGCAGCTGACCGAGGATCATCGCGTCCGCGTCTCGTCGGTGCAAAGCTATCTGGCGCGGGCGCTCGGCATGGACCGCAAGGTCGAAGTCGATTACCAGGCGCTGCCGCTGGAGGAGGGCGAACTCCTGTTGCTGGCGACTGATGGCGTCTATGAATTCACCGATGCCGCCTGTGTCGCGGCAGCTATCGAAGGCTGCGCCGGCAATCTCGATCAGGCGGCCCAGGCCATTGTCGAAGAGGCCTTGAAGCGCGGCAGCGGCGACAACCTGACGCTCCAGATCGTCCGTATCGACGAGCTGCCGACGCCGGAATCGAACGAAATGTTCCGGCAGCTCTCCGAACTGCCCTTCCCGCCGGCACTCGATGCGCGGATGGATTTCGACGGCTACCGGATCGTCCGCGAAATCAAGGGCAGCGCCCGCAGCCACATCTATCTGGCGGTCGATGGTGAAACCGGCGAGCGCGTCGTCATCAAGACGCCATCGGTCGACCTGCAGGCCAATCCGGCCTATTTAGAACGCTTCCTGATGGAAGAGTGGATCGCCAAGCGCATCAACAGCCCGCATGTGCTCAAGCCGTGCTCGCCAACGCGCCAGCGTCACTACATCTACGTCGTCACCGAATACATCGAAGGCCAGACCCTGGCCCAGTGGATGATCGACAACCCCAAGCCCGAACTGCCGGCCGTGCGCGGCATCGTCGAACAGATCGCCAAGGGCCTGCAGGCCTTCCACCGCCTCGAAATGGTGCATCAGGATCTGAAGCCGGACAACATCATGATCGACGGCACCGGCACCGTGAAAATCATCGACTTCGGTGCGACAAGGGTCGCTGGCGTCATGGAAATCGCCACGCCCATCGAGCAGATCAATCTGCTCGGTTCAGCCGCCTACGCCGCGCCGGAATACTTTCTCGGCGAAAACGGCTCGTCGCGTTCCGACATCTTCTCGCTCGGCGTCATCGCCTACCAGATGCTCTCCGGCAAGCTGCCCTACGGCGTCGAAGTCGCCAAATCGCGGACCAGGGCGGCGCAGAAAAAGCTCGCCTATCAAACCGTCCTCAACGAAGAACGCGAAATCCCGGCCTGGATAGACGACGCCATCCGCAAAGCCGTCGAACCGAACCCCTTTGATCGCTACGAAGAGCTTTCCGAATTCATCTACGACCTCCATCACCCGAATAACGAATTCCTCAACAAGACCAAACCGCCGCTCATCGAGCGCAACCCGGTGATCTTCTGGAAGAGCGTTTCTTTCGTGCTGATGCTGGTGCTGCTCATGGTGAGCGCCGTTCGCTTTCACTGACGGGCCTGCCGGCAGTCAGAAAGCGCGTCCTGCGGTCAACCGGAAAAAAGGGCAAAAATCAAAATGGCGGCCCGATTTCGGTCGGCCGCCCCATTGCTGAACATCGCTGGCCGACGAGTTGTCATCCAGCTAATTGAAGGAACTGGTGAATCAAATGTCTTTGTCAGGTCATCGCAAAATAAATCGTCTTCTCGGTGCCGACTACGGGATCAGCGAGCCGGAAGAAGTGCACATCATGCTGATTCCGCATCTTCATCTGTCGCACCTGCTGGCGACTGGCGAATGGAACAACTTGCATGTCGCTTCGGTCGCCGGCGTATTCAACGTTGCCCTGGCGCTGGCCTACATCAACAAGGATCGCCGCTCGATCAATTTCTACAGCGGCATTCAGAACCTGCTGCTGGCCATCGCCAATGGCCAGGTCTTTGGCGATACCGAGAAGCGGCGTCTGCGGACGGTGCTTTCCGAAGCCGACAAGTACGTCTGCGCCCAACGCAAGACCGACATCCTGACGGCGATCCGCATGGTCGAATATCAGATTCAGCACGCCCCGCCCGAGACCGTTATCCGCCCTGACGCGGCCTAAGGAGGCGAGGTGATTGCACCATGGCTGGCTAAAAATAGATTGCTACGGTCAACCGGAAAAAAGGGCTGAAAATGAAATGCCGCCGCCAGCGTTCGCTATCGAACAGAGCGGATAGTTGGTAGAGAATATGTTGGCGGTATTCGCAGTTTCTTCCTACTGAGCGGGGCATGCCATGTTGAGACGCAGACAGTTTGTCGTGGGCGCGGGTGCTTTGGCGGTTGCGGCGCCGTTTCTGGTGGGCTGTTCATCCGGCTCGCCTGTTGAGGATGCGGCTCGCCGCCTTCGTCGCCCGGGGGCGGTGGGCACCGGCGACCGTGCGCTGCTGCTCGGCGAACTGGTGCGCCATGCCACGCTGGCGCCGTCGAGCCACAACACCCAGTGCTGGAAGTTTCGTGTTCAGGAAGGCTTGATCACCATCGCCCCGGACCTCTCGCGGCGCTGCCCAGCGGTTGATCCGGATGACCATCATCTGTTCGTTTCGCTGGGCTGTGCCAGCGAAAACCTGGCGCAGGCTGCGTTGGCCAACGGGCTGCAGGCCGGCGCCAGCTTCGATCCGGCCGGGGATGGCGCGGTTGCGGTGCGGCTGGAGGCGACCAAGGCCCATGTCTCACCGCTGTTTCAGGCGATTGCCGAGCGGCAGTGCACCCGCGGCGACTACGATGGCCGGCCGCTGTCCACCGCGGAGCTTCGCCTGCTTGAACAGGCCGGCAGCGGCAATGGGGTGCGCCTGTTGCTGCTGACGGAACGGTCGGTGATGGAGACGGTTCTCGACTATGTGCTAGCCGCCAACACGGCGCAAATAGATGATCCGGCTTTCATCGCGGAGCTGAAAATGTGGATTCGCTTCAGCAATGACGAAGCGATCCGGACTGGCGATGGCCTGTTCGCAGGCGCCACGGGCAACCCGGCCGTGCCGCGCTGGCTGGGCAGCCCGATGATGGGGCTGTTCTTCACGGCAAAATCCGAGAACGAGCGCTACGCCCGGCAAATTCGCAACTCGGCCGGCATCGCCGTGTTCGTTTCGGAGGTCAGCGACAAGGCGCATTGGGTGGAAACCGGCCGCTGCTACGAGCGCTTCGCCTTGCAGGCGACGGCGCTGGGCATTCGCAATGCGTTGCTCAATCAACCGGTCGAGGTCGCCGCGCTCCGGCCACAGTTTGCCGCTGCCATTGGCCTCGGCGACCGGCGGCCTGATCTGGTTGTGCGCTTCGGCCGCGGACCGAGCATGCCCATGTCCATGCGACGGCCGGTTGAGGCTGTGCTGGTCTGATTCGGAGAAAGAATGACATCAGTGCTGTGGCTTGGCCTTGCCTTCGGCAGTATCGCCGCTTTAGCCATTGGCCTGAGCGCCTATGGTGCGGTGCGCTGGGCGGATTCGACGCGCTGGCTCCTCGCTCGCCTTGAAGACGGCCGGATGCCGACGACCGCCACGCGCTACGACGCAGCTGAGCTCGAAGGCCTGCCGGCACCGGTGCAGCGTTACTTTCACGCCGTGCTGACGACTGGTCAGCCGATCGTCACCGCCGTCAGCTTCGACATGACGGGTACCTTCAACCTGTCGGCGACGGGCGAGCAATGGAAAGCGTTTACCTCGCGGCAACACGTCATCATCCGTCGCCCCGGCTTCGTCTGGGACGCCCGGATAGCGATGCTGCCGGGATTGACGGTGCGCGTGGTGGACAGCTACATCGCCGGCCAGGGCCTGCTGCGCGCGGCGATCCTAGGCTTGTTCAAGGTGGCCGATCTGAGCGGTGAGGGCGAGATTGCCCGCGGCGAGTTCATGCGTTTCTTCGCTGAAGCCGTGTGGTATCCGACCGCCCTGCTGCCCAGCCAGGGCGTGCGCTGGGCGGCGGTCGACGCGCGTTCGGCCAAGGCCACCATGGCGGATGGCCCGCTCACGCTGACCCTGCTGTTCAGGTTCAATGACGAGGGCCTGATCGACTCGTTCCGTGCCGAAGCGAGGGGCAGCATGGTGGGCAAGGAAATGGTCATGGCCCCTTGGGAAGGAAGCTTCTCGGATTACCGGACGCGCGACGGAATGCGCGTGCCGAACACGGGCGAAGTGGCATGGCTGCGGCCCGACGGGCGCAAGCCGTATTTCCGCGGTACGCTCACCGCGTTGAGCTATGAACAAACCTGAAAACCTCGACGCAGAGGCACAGAGACGCGGATTGAAGGGCGGGCGCCGTGCACAGTTGGCCAATGACATGCAGGCCTTCGCTGGCATTGGCGACGTGGGTCGAGAAGGCCCCGGCGCTTTCCGGATCAAGGCGCAGCGTGCCGGTGGCAAGGGCGTGAAAGCTGGCAAGCAGTTTGTCGCGCAGCGTCATTGGGTGCCTGTCGGGGGCTTGTCCATGATGCTCAGGCTGTCGCTTGCCTGGCGGAAATAAGGCAGGGCCGCCGAAACGATGGCGTCATGGCAGAGGCAGACCGCCGGCGATAGCTCTTCCGCTGCCTGTTCGTCGGTCAACGCCTTTTCTTCCGCCACGCATTCCTGCAGCAGGGCAAACGCGCGGTCTTCCCTGGCTTGCTGGGTCGGAATCTGGTGCAGGGCGAACATCTGCGCGCAGTAGCGCGCGGCGGCCGTGGAGAATTGAAACGAACCGTGGTGCTGCGGCGGCGAGTCTGTCCAGAGATCGTCAATGCGCAGCCGCCACTCCGGCCGGCGGGCCATGTCTTCACGGGTGCAGTCCCGCCACGGGCTCAGGACGGCCATCTGAAGCGCCGGAGCGTTCAGTGCTTCGGTCGTGACGGGGGCGGCTATCCAGGCGACTTCGACGGTGAAGAAATCGTCGCTGGCGGTCGCGGCGGGGTAAAACAGCAGGAATGCCTTGCCGGCCGGATAGTCGGCGCAGAAGGTGAAGCGACGTTCCGTGGCGAGTGTCTTGGCGACATCGGCCTTGGCCGGCAGGAAGGCCGGCTCCAGCGCCGCGAGCAGGGGCTTGAGCTGGGCGGCGAGGGCGGCGCGGTGAATTTTGCGCATCATGGCCGGGAACTCTTTCGGATGAGGGGAACGTCAGTATTCATCGGCGGCGCGGGGTGAAGAAAAGCGACACGAGTTGCGCCAGCAGAGCGAGTGCCCGGAGCGCCCTGGATCTGAAAATTCGTCCGGACGCCGGGGCTTGGTCGCCGGGCAGGGTGACGTCGAGCGTCCATCGCACAGGCGAGCCGCTTGGCGTTTTTTGTAGTCGCGAAAGGCGTGCAGCAATGTCCGTCGCCAGCGGGTCCAGGCATTTGCCGGCGACGTGGATGAGGATGGGCGTGAACAGCCGTTTCGCGCCCAGCTGGTCGAGTTGAACCGCGCCGGGGAACGCATCGCCGCCATGCAGCAGGTAGGTGGCGGCGACGACGAAGCTGCCATGACTACCAACAGGCGGCAGCTCGTCGGCGGGGGTGACGAACGACTCGTCGGTGCCTTCGCCCCCCTCGTCGTCGTGCAGGTAGCGCCAGACCGCGAACTGCCGAAGGTTCTCGGTCGTCAGCGCAGTGACGGGAATGGGCGGCGGGAAGCGCATCGGGAAGGCGTGTCGGGGATCGGGATTCGCTTGAAAGCATACTCGGTATCCATCACCGACTTCACCCCAAAATGCTGCACTGAATGGAGATGCGCGCGCTATTTTGGTGCGGATGTCCTGCACGGTTTTGTCCATGCCCTCAATAAATCAGTGGCTTATTGTCTTGGCACGCCGCTTGCAAAGCAAGACCATCACAGCGATTTTCCGCCAACGAGGGTGGGCTGATGGCGATGACGCCATGCGCTGAAGCAAGCCATCCTCCCTCAACGACCGTTCCCACGGTCAACCCGGAAAATTATCCAAAATGGACAAGAAATCATTCCTGCAGGCCGGTCATACGCCGACGCTGCTCGCGGCTTTTCTCTACTTCGATCTCGCTTTCATGGTCTGGGTCATTCTCGGCCCGCTCGGCGTCGGCATTGCCAAGGATCTCGGCCTGTCGCATGCGGAAAAGGGCATGATGGTCGCCACCCCGGTGCTGGCCGGCGCGCTGTTGCGCATCATCATGGGCATTCTGGTTGATCGCCTGTCGCCCAAGAAGGCAGCGATCATCGGTCAGGTCATCGTGATCGCCGCCATGGCCTATGCCTGGCAGGTCGGCGTGCATTCCTACGCCGAAGTGCTGATTCTCGGCCTCTTCCTCGGTGTTGCCGGCGCTTCCTTCGCCGCCGCCTTGCCGCTCGCCTCGCGCTGGTATCCGGCCGAGCATCAGGGCACGGCGATGGGCATTGCCGGAGCCGGCAACTCGGGCACGGCGCTGGCGGCGCTGTTCGCCCCCGGTCTGGCGGCCGCTTTCGGGTGGACCAACGTTTTCGGCGTCGTGCTCATTCCGCTCGTGCTCGTCCTGATTGTCTTCATCTTCATGGCCAAGGATGCGCCGGATGCGCCGCCGCCCAAGACTTTTGCCGAATACCTCAAGGTTCTCAAGGACAAGGATGCCTGGTGGTTCATGTTCTTCTACTCGGTGACCTTCGGCGGCTTCGTCGGCCTGGCCTCGTCGCTGGTCATCTACTTCAACACCCAGTACGGCCTCGACCCCAAGATGGCCGGTTTCTTCACCGCCGGCTGCGTCTTCGCCGGTTCGCTGGTGCGGCCGATCGGCGGCAACGTGGCTGACCGCATCGGCGGCGTCAAATCGCTGTCGGTGATGTATGTCTTCGCCGCCATCTTCCTGGCCATCGTCAGCTTCGGCCTGCCCGAAGCGTGGATGGCGCTGGCCGCCTTCGTCGGTGCCATGCTCGCCCTTGGCATGGGCAACGGCGCCGTGTTCCAGCTCGTGCCCCAGCGTTTCCGCAAGGAAATCGGGGTGATGACCGGGCTGGTCGGCATGGCCGGTGGTGTCGGCGGCTTCTACCTGGCCTCCAGCCTGGGCTACTCGAAGCAACTGACCGGGACTTACCAGGCCGGCTTCCTCATTTTTGCCAGCCTGGCCATCTTCGCGCTGGTCGGCCTGACCAGCGTCAAGACCCGCTGGCGGACCACCTGGGGCGCCAGCCACCTGACCGCGGCCAAGATCTGATCGCTGCCGACCTCAGCCATGAAGAGAAGAACGTTTCTGATCTGCGCCGCCGGGGGGCTGCTGGCCTCCCCGGCGTTTGCCCTGAACGAGGCCAAGCCGACCGGCGGACTGGGCGTCGGCGCGGCGATCAACAAGGCCGGTCGCCAGCGCATGTTGTCGCAGCGCATGGCCAAGGCCTACGCGATGCAAGCGGCCGGGGTGATGCCGGAGCGCGCCGGGCCCCTGCTCGATAGCTCGCGTCGCCTGTTCGAGGCGCAGCTGACCGAACTGAAGACACTGGCGCCGACGGAGGGTATCCAGGCCGCGCTGGTCGGGCTGGATACCACCTGGCGGCTCTATCGCGAGGTGTTGTCCCGACCACGTTCGCCGGAAAATGCCCGGCTGGTGCTGGCCGAGTCGGAAAATACCCTGCGCGCCGCCCATGCCTTGACCGTCCTCTACGAAAAACACGCGGCCAACAGCGCCGGCCACCTGGTCAATATTTCCGGGCGCCAACGCATGCTGTCGCAGCGCATGGCCAAGTGTTTCCTGTTCGAGCAGTCCGGCCTTGATTCGAACGCTCTGCGTGCCGAGCGCGACACGGCGCGGCGTGAATTCGTCGCGGCGCTGGCCGAACTGAATGCGGCGCCGGAGAACAATGCGGCCATTCGCACCGAACTGGAACTGGCCAACACCCAGTGGCTCTTTTTCGAGCAGGCGCTGAACGGTCGGGAATCGATCCGGGAAATCGCCGCCCGCAACGTGGCGACGACCAGCGAGCGGATTCTCGAAATCATGGACAGTCTGACCGGCCGCTACGAGAACCTGGTGCGTGGTTGATCCTTGAAGCCTCAGTTGACCGCTTATCCCTCTTTGTCCGGCTGCATTGATACAGACATGTGTGGCTTCGGTGTGATTCACCCAATGGGTGAAAGCGCTACGTGGCCGCTGGCGCATCTGGTCGGGCGTCCGGCTTTGTCGCTCCTCCTTGCAGGCATGAGCCTGCCGCGTCGTTGCTTCGCGCCGGCCATTCCGCCCAGACGCACCAGCAACCACGTCCAACCGAGGTTTCAAGGATTATGCCCGCCTCGGGCGTAACATGACGGGCATGAATAATCCTGCGAAAAACGGTTTGCAACTGGCCATCGGTCACGCCTCGCTGACCGGGCCGCGCGAGCGGAACGAGGACTTTTGCGGCGTCGCCACGCCGGAAGGGCAGGAGCTCGAAAACAAGGGCGTCATCGCCGCCGTCGCCGACGGCATCGGCGGTCACCAGGGCGGTCGCGAAGCTTCCGAATACACGGTGCGCGGCCTGCTCTCCGATTATTTCGCGACGCCCGACACCTGGGGCGTGCCGCGTGCCATCGAAACGGTGACGACGGCGCTCAACCGCTGGGTCATCGCCGAAGGCAGCCGCAACGCCGAACTGTCGGGCATGGCGACGACGCTGTCGGTGCTCGTCCTGCGCGGTCGGCGCTTCTACACGGCGCACATTGGCGACAGCCGCATCTACCGTCTGCAGGAAGGCCGTCTGCAGCAAATGACGGTCGATCACACTTGGGAACATCCGGAACTCAACAACGTGCTGTCGCGCGCCATCGGCCTCGACCCGCGCGTCCTGCTTGATTTCGCCGATGGCGAACTGGCGGTCAATGACCGTTTCCTGCTCGTCTCCGACGGCGTCTGGGGCATCCTGCCCGATGCCCTGATGGCCGAGGTGTTGCTCGATCACCCCGACCCACAGGCCGCCGCCGCCGCGCTGACTAGCCTGGCGCTGGCCCAGGGCGGCCACGACAATGCGACGGCTGTGGTCGTCGATGTGCTCGGCCTGCCGCCGGCCAGCCTGCGCGATAGTCTGGAAAGCGCGGCCAGCCTGCCTCTGCCGCACCGCCTCAAAGTGGGGCATGAACTCGATGGGCTGATTATCGAAGAGGTGCTGCACGATTCGCGCGAAACGCTGCTCTATCGCGTGCGCAACCCGCGCAACGGCCAGCAACTGGTTTTGAAAACCCTGCAACCGGCGATGGAGGGCGACCAGGGCGCCATCGCCGCGCTGCTCATGGAGGAATGGCGGGCCAGGCGCGTCGTTTCGCCCTTCTTCCCGCAGGTCGTGCCGGCCGAACAGCGCAGCTGTCTGTATTACCTGATGACCTGGCACGCCGGGGCGACGCTGCAGGCCCGGCTCGATGCCGGCCAGCATTTTCCGGCCGGCGAGGTCGTCCGGCTCGGCATTGCCCTGCTCAGGGCGATTGGCGCCTTGCACCGGCTCGACATCGTGCATCGCGACATCAAGACCGACAACATCCACCTCGGCCAGGATGGCGTGCTGCGTGTCCTCGACCTGGGCGTCGCCATCAGCCTGGCCGAACGCAAGGCCGCCGACCCGATCGGCCAGGCCGGTACGCCGTCCTACATGGCGCCGGAGCTGTTCGACAGCCCCGAGCCGCAGCCCGGCCACGACCTCTACGCCGCCGGCGTGACGCTCTACCACCTGCTGACGCGCAAATATCCCTACGGCGAAATCGAACCCTTCCAGACGCCAAAATTCGGCGAGCCGGCCCGACCGACCCGCTGGCGCCCGGAAATTCCCGGCTGGCTCGAAAACATCCTGCTCAAGGCCGTCGCCCGCGACGCCAAGGATAGATTCGAGACGGCCGAGGAGTTCGTCCTGGCGCTCGAGCGCGGCGCTACCCGGCCGATCGCGGCACCGAGCCGGCAGCCCCTGATCGTGCGCAATCCCCTGCAGTTCTGGAAAGTCCTCGCGGGGCTATCGCTCGCGGTCAACCTGATTTTGTTGCTCATCTTGATGCGCTAGTCGGCACTCCGTATGGACTCGCCAGCGAAGGGCCTGCCTGAGGCCGGCTTGAGTAGGCTGCCGGCGAGCTTTGCTGCGGCATCGTGGCAATGTTTCTTACGGTCAACCGGAAAAAAAGCCCAAAAACGAAATGAGGGGTGCCGGGAATTGGGGCGGCGCCGAGTCTTGGCGGATTCGCCCCCGTGCTTATTCCCTGTCGGTGCCCAGGAATCTGCTCCTGTTTGATCCGGCGTTACGCCTTATCTGGCAGGGGATTTCGTCCGCATTATCACTGAGCTGCTGGCATCTTCCTTGTAGGCGTAGGCGACCTGTCCATTGCGAATCTCGCCCATGATGACCATGTTCCCGGTGACCGCCTCATGGTCGGTTTTGGTGAAAGGCCTGGTGTAGCGCGAGACGACGGTCGAGGTGGTCTGGTATTGCAAATTTTCGAGCGCCGCCTGAATCTGCGGCCCTTCCGTCGAGTTGGCCTGGAAGATGGCCAGCGAGATCAGGCGCAGCGCGTCGTAGGTCTGGGCCGCGGCCACTGCCGACGGAATTCGGCTGACTTTGTTGATCTTTCGGTAATTGAGCGAGAACTGGTTCTTGACCGAACTCAGTTCGCTCTCGATGAAAGTCACCGATGTCCGCGCCCCTTCGGCGCTCTTTCCTGCCTGGTCGATAAAAGTTTTTTGCGACAAGGTCCACGGGCCGACCATCGGCAATTTCAGGTTAATTTTCTCGGCACTTTTGACCAGCGTCGCAGCGTCGGTCCCCAGGCAGTACATGACGATGACGTCGGCGCCACTGTCCTTGACTTGCTGCAGCTGCGCTCGCATATCCGTCTCGCCGACCTTGAAGCTCGCGACGGCGACCGGTTTGAGCTTGCGCCGTTCCAGTTCGGCCAGCACGCTTTGCCGGCCGAACTGGCCATAGGGCGACTCATCGTGCAATAGCGCGATTCGGCCCAGTTTTCGCCGGTCGATCACATCGTCGAGGATGACGACCGGCTGCAGTTCGTCGCTTGCCGAGGTGCGGAACACGTAACTGACCGGATAGGCCGGTGGCATGAATGTCCGGATGACTGTTGCGCCGGTCGACCCGCTGACGATCAGCGGAATTCTCGCCTCCTGCAGCACCTTGGCCGACGGCAAGGCGACTCCGGTATTGGCAAAGCCGACGACGGCGACCACCTTCTCCTTTTCCACCAGTTCCCGGGCAATGGCTACACCGACCTCAGGCTTGGCTTGGTCGTCACGGATGACCAGTTCGATCGGCCGTCCCATGATCCCGCCCGTCGTGTTGATGTCCGAAAGAAACACCCTGGCCCCACCGACAATGCTCAGCCCCATGTCCTCCGACGACTTTGCGCTGAGCGGGCCGATCACGCCGATCTTGATACTTTGCGGCTCGGCCCATAGCGGACCACCCACGGACCACAAGGCGATCCCCAAAATTGCATACAAGTTTCTGAATTTTTGCATTATGTCTCCCTCGGTTGGCTGTTGCATCCGAACTCCTCCAAACCCGCGCCATGGCGCAGGCAGGCTCCGATTTTGTCGATGTAGACCAGGCCGTCAATCCGGGTTTCCCTCATTGGTGTTTTCCCTAGCCATGCGCCGAAGTCGAGTTCTGCGGTCAACTGGAAAATTTGCCCAAAATTGAAAGGGTGGCCGCCGGGCAGGGCTTCGCTTAAGCTGGCATTTCCATCTTCCTTCCACGCCACAGCAGCCATGAGCGACCCCAAGTGCAGTCTGCCAATTCCGCCAAAGATGCCGCGCGGCATCTGGATGCTTGGCTTCGTCAGCCTGCTCATGGATATTTCGTCCGAGATGATCCACAGCCTGCTGCCGTTGTTCATGGTCGGCACGCTGGGGGCCAGTGCGCTGGTGGTCGGCGTCATCGAAGGGCTGGCCGAGGCGACGGCGCTGATCGTCAAGGTGTTTTCCGGGGCGCTCAGCGATTACCTGGGCAGGCGCAAGGGGCTGGCGGTATTTGGCTATGCGCTCGGGGCGCTGAGCAAGCCGGTGTTTGCGCTGGCCTCGAGTACCGGCCTCGTCTTCGCCGCCCGCCTGGCGGATCGTATCGGCAAGGGCATCCGCGGGGCGCCGCGCGATGCGCTGGTTGCCGACATCGCGCCGCCGGAATTGCGCGGTGCGGCGTTTGGCCTGCGCCAGTCGCTCGATACGGTCGGTGCCTTTGTCGGGCCGCTGCCGGCGGTCGGGCTGATGTTGCTGTGGGATAACGATTTTCGGGCGGTGTTCTGGGTGGCGGTCATTCCCGGTCTGCTCGCCGTCGCCGTGCTGGTCTTCGGCGTGCACGAGCCGGCTCGCCCGGCACACACGGCGCGGCGCAATCCGATCAGCCGGGCCAACCTGCTGCGCCTCGGCTCTCCCTACTGGTGGGTGGTGGCGGTTGGCGGACTGTTTACGCTGGCCCGCTTCAGCGAAGCCTTTCTGGTGCTGCGCGCCCAGCAGGGCGGCATGGTGCTGGCGCTGATCCCGCTGGTCATGGTCGCCATGAACATCGTTTATTCGCTGTCGGCCTACCCGTTCGGCCGGCTGTCGGACCGCGTCAGCCACACCAGACTGTTGGCCATCGGCCTGCTCGTGCTGATCGCCGCCGACCTCGTGCTGGCGAGCAGTGCGCACTGGACTGCCGTGCTCGGCGGCGTGGCGCTGTGGGGTATTCACCTCGGGATGACCCAGGGCCTGCTGGCGACCATGGTGGCCGATACGGCGCCGGCCGATTTGCGCGGAACTGCCTTCGGCTTTTTCAATCTGACCAGTGGTGTGGCGATGTTGCTGGCCAGCGTCTGCGCCGGCTTGCTGTGGGATATCGTCGGCGCAGCCTTCACCTTTTACGCCGGGGCCGCCTTCTGCCTGCTGACCTTGCTCTTGCTGGCCTGGCGCAAAAAGCCGGCGTAGCCTGGAGACTCTGGCCTTTCCGGCGGCCAGGCCGGATAATCCGCCGAATTCAACGAGACCAGAATCATGACTACCGCCCTCATCCTCTTCGCCCACGGCGCCCGCGACCCAGAATGGGCCAACCCGATGCGCCGTGTGCAGGCTGCCATTCGCCTGCGCATGACCAACGTGCCGGTCGAGTTGGCGTTTCTTGAGTTCATGGCGCCGACCTTGCCGGACTGTGCCGCCGGGCTGATCGCGCAGGGGGCGGACAAGGTTGTCGTGATGCCGATGTTCGTCGCCCGCGGCGGGCATCTGAAGAAGGAAACACCGGAGATGATCGAAAAGCTGCGCTCGACCTACCCGAATGTCGAGTTTTCATTGGGCAACGCCATCGGCGAGCATGAACTGGTCGTGCAGGCCATGGCGACGGCGGCGCTCGAAGTCGCTGGCCTGTAGATTGCTAGTTAAGCCTCATGCTTACCGTACTCGTCATTGATGAATCCCGTTCCCGCGCTGGCGAAATCTGCGCCGGGCTGGCGTTGGCCGGCTATCAGGTTGCCGCCATTCTGGCTGGCTCAGACAACCTGACGGCCGAAGTCGAGCGCCTGCAGCCCGACGTCATTCTGATCGATACCGACAGCCCGAGCCGGGATACCCTGGAAAACCTCGCGGCGATGAACAAGGACATGCCGCGTCCGGTTGTCATCTTTACCCAGGAAGACGGCCAGGCGACCATCCGCGATGCCGTCAAGGCGGGGGTTTCGGCCTATATCGTCGATGGTCTGGACGCCAAGCGGATCAAGCCGATTCTCGATGTGGCGATGGCTCGCTTCGAGGATACGCAGGCCTTGCGCCGGGAGCTCGACGAGGTTTCGCAGAAGCTGACCGACCGCAAGCTCGTCGATAAGGCCAAGGGTGTGCTCATGAAAGCACGCGGTCTGGACGAGGACGCGGCTTATCACGCCATGCGCAAGCTGGCCATGGAGCGCGGCCAGTCGATGGCCAAAGTGGCGCGCGACGTGATCGACATGGCGCGCGTCCTGCTCTAAAGCTGTGCGGCAGGACTGCTTGCTGCACTGCAATAGTGCATCGTTCCCGGCCCGGCCGGTTGAAACAAGCAAGTGCCAAGTTATTGAAAATAAAGTAGATATTAATAACTAGTTCTAAATAACTAGTCCTGGCACGGCCATTGCGATAGTCCTTACAAAACGCACGGTCAATGGCGGCCGGGCGAGAGTCGAGTAATACCGATTCAAGGACAAGGGCGTCCATCCGAGCTGCCAACCGGCGGCCAGGATGAGACGCCCATTTTGTTTTTAGATTCTCGCAATCAAGGAGCAAGTAATGGAAGACAATAAACTGGCCGCACCGGAAGTCGTTACCGACAAGCCGAGCTTTTCACGTCGTGATTTCGTATCAACAGCCTTGGGAGCCTCTCTGATGGCCATGGTCCCTCCCGGCGTTCGCAGTGGCGCATGGGCCGCTGGTTCGGATGCCCCAGAAAAAAAGGAAGTCCGTATCGGCTTCATCCCGCTCACCGACTGCGCTTCGGTCGTCATGGCTTCGGTCATGAAGTTCGATGAGAAATACGGTATCAAGATCATCCCGACCAAGGAAGCCTCCTGGGCTTCGGTACGCGACAAGCTGGTCAATGGCGAGCTCGATGCCGCCCACGTGTTGTACGGCCTGATCTACGGCGTGCAGCTCGGCGTTGGTGGCCCGAAAAAGGACATGAATGTGCTGATGAACCTGAACCACAACGGTCAGGCCATCACCCTCTCCAATCAGCTCAAGGACAAGGGCGCCACCGATGGCGCCAGCCTGGCCAAGCTGATCGCCAAGAAGGAGCGCGAATACACCTTCGCCCAGACCTTCCCGACCGGCACCCACGCCATGTGGCTCTACTACTGGCTGGCGGCGCAGGGCATCAACCCGCTCAAGGACGTCAAGACGATTACCGTGCCCCCGCCGCAGATGGTCGCCAACATGCGCGTCGGCAACATGGACGGCTACTGCGTCGGCGAACCGTGGAACAACCGCGCCATCATGGACAACATCGGCTTCACGGCAACGACGACCCAGGACATCTGGACCGATCATCCGGAAAAAGTGCTCGGCACGACAGCCGATTGGGTCAAGCAGAACCCGAACACGGCGCGTGCCGTGGTCGCCGCCATCCTCGATGCCGGCAAGTGGATCGACGCCTCCATCGCCAACAAGCAGAAGACGGCCGAAACCATCGCCAGCAAGGCTTACGTCAATACCGACACGGAAGTCATCGTCGCCCGCATGCTCGGCCGCTACCAGAATGGTCTGGGCAAGAGCTGGGACGACAAGAACTGCATGAAGTTCTTCAACGAGGGCACGGTCAACTTCCCGTATCTCAGCGACGGCATGTGGTTCATGACCCAGCACAAGCGCTGGGGCTTGCTCAAGAGCCATCCGGATTATCTGGCCATCGCCAAGCAGGTCAATCGCATCGACATCTACAAACAGGGCGCCACCGCTGCCGGTGTGGCCTTGCCGAAGAGCGAGATGCGGACCTCGAAGATGATCGACGGCGTGGTCTGGGACGGCAAGGATCCGGCCAAGTACGCCGACGGTTTCAAAGTGAAAGCTTAAGGCAACAAGGGAGCCGTCATTCCCGGCTTGACCGGGAATGACGCCCACGCTTAGGAGAGAACCATGAGCGCACTGACGATGAATGTTGAATTTGGGGCAAAAATTCCGGTTGACCGTGGAATTCAGGAAATCGCCGTTGTAGAAGCGACCGTTGCTCCTGCCAAGGAAAAGAAAATGGAAATAACCGCAACCGTGCCGGCCGAGCCGGGCACGCCCTTCTCCGAGAGGCTGGCCGGCGCCGGCCGCGCCGTTCTGCCGCCGCTGCTCGGCATGGTGATCCTGATCGGCATCTGGTACATCGCCACGATGAAAGGCGGCAGCATTCCCGGCCCGCTGCAAACCTGGGAGGCCGCCACCGCGCTGTTCGCCGACCCGTTCTACCAGAACGGTCCGAACGACCAAGGTATCGGCTGGAACATCCTGTCCTCGCTGCAACGCGTCGGCATCGGCTTCGGCTTTGCTGCGGTGGTCGGCATTCCGCTCGGCTTCATTCTTGGCCGCTCGGCTTTCCTGTCGGCCATGATCAATCCGATCATCAGCCTGCTGCGTCCGGTTTCGCCGCTGGCCTGGTTGCCGATCGGCCTGCTCGTCTTCAAGCGGGCTGACCCGGCGGCGACCTACACCATCTTCATCTGCTCGATCTGGCCGATGATCATGAACACCGCCCAGGGCGTCCAGCGCGTGCCGCAGGATTATCTCAACGTCGCCCGCGTCCTCGCCCTTTCCGAGTGGAAGGTCGTCACCAAGATCCTGCTGCCGGCCGTGCTGCCCTACATCCTGACCGGCATCCGCCTGTCCATCGGCACCGCCTGGCTGGTCATCGTTGCCGCAGAAATGCTCACCGGCGGCGTCGGCATCGGCTTCTGGGTGTGGGACGAGTGGAATAACCTGAAGGTGGAACACATCATCATCGCCATCTTCGTCATCGGCATCGTCGGCCTCATCCTCGAGCAAAGCCTGATCCTGCTCGCCCGGAAGCTGACCAAGGAATCGTCATGAGCGGAGCGCACAACATGGAAAAGTTCGTACAAGTTCAAACCGTTGGTCAGACCTTCGATACCAAGAAGGGCAAATTTGTCGCCCTGCGCGACATCAACCTGACCATCAAGCAGGGCGAGTTCGTCGCGCTGATCGGCCACTCCGGCTGCGGTAAATCGACACTGCTCAACCTCATTGCCGGCCTGACCAAGCCGACCGATGGCGTACTGTTGCTTGAAGACCGCGAAATCGCCGGGCCCGGCCCGGAACGCGCCGTGGTTTTCCAGAACCATAGCCTGCTGCCTTGGCTGACTTGCTTCGAGAATGTCTATCTGGCCGTCGAACGCGTTTTCGGCACCAAGGAAGGCAAGCCGAAGCTCAGGGAGCGCACGGCGGCGGCGATCAGCCTGGTCGGCCTCGATCACGCCAGCAGCAAGTATCCGCATGAAATCTCCGGCGGCATGAAGCAGCGCGTCGGCATCGCCCGCGCCCTGTCCATGGAGCCGAAGGTGCTGCTCATGGATGAGCCGTTCGGTGCTCTCGACGCGCTGACCCGGGCCAAGCTGCAGGACGAACTGATGCGTATTTGTGAGGCAACCAAGGCCACCACGGTCATGGTCACCCACGATGTAGACGAAGCCGTGCTGCTCTCGGACAAGATCGTCATGATGACCAACGGCCCGGCGGCAACCATCGGCGAAATTCTGGAGGTGAATCTCCCCCGCCCGCGTCATCGCCTGACCCTGGCCCACGATCCGGACTACATCGGTTACCGCGCCGCGGTGCTCGAGTTCCTTTACGAAAAACAGGCCCACGTCGAAAAACAGGCCGCCTGAAGTTTTCAGTCGATTCATCGTCGCCGCGCTCTCTCCAACGCGACTTTTGCCCGCCGGGTCAAACCGGCGGGCTTTTTCTTGATCTATCTCCTTTGCTTTCCCGCTGGCAGGGCGCTAAGGTTAGACAATTCGTTTTCGGACAATTTCTGATGCTAGCCAACCCGGGCAAGCTGTCGCGCAAGATCATCGGCATGCTGGTGGTCTTTTTTCTGGTGGCCGCCACGGCCATCGGGCTGACGCTGCTCATTTCCTGGCAACTGGAAGGCGTCGCCGCGGCGATCAACGATGCCGGCAGTCAGCGCATGCGGACTTACCGCATGGGTCACCTGATGGCGCGCGATCTCGAGGCGAAGGCGCCGGAGGCCAGCGCATCGCATGCGCTGAGCGACGAGCTGGCGCGTTTCGACAAGGTTCTGCGTGACCTGAAGCAGGGCGATCCCGAGCGGCCCTTGTCGCCGCCGCGCAATGCCGAGGTTCAGGAACGCCTGCAAGCGGTTGACAAGGTCTGGCAGGAAACGGTGCGGCCGCTGGTCGCCGGCTATCTGGCCGGGGTGCGGGCCGACCGCGAGCGCGCCGTCGATCGTTTCGATGCCGAGCTCGAACCCTTTGTCAGCAAGATTAACGAACTGGCGCTGGCGATGGAGCGTACCTACGCCTTCGACACCAATCTGCTGCGCACTGTCCAGGCGGCGCTGGTCGCCCTGGCGATCATTGGCACTATCGTTCTGATCCGCTATTTTTCGCGGCTGGTCATCAGGCCGGTCGGCGTCCTCCATGCCGGCATGCAGCGCATGACCAGCGACGACCTGACGGTGCGGGTTCCGGTCGCCAGCGATGACGAACTTGGCGGGCTGGCCTTCGGTTTCAACCAGATGGCGGAGCATCTGCAAAATGTTTACAACACGCTGGAGCAGCGGGTCGAGGCCGAAACCCGCCGTCTCGCCCAGCGCAATCACGAATTGAGCATCCTCTATTCGGTGACCACTTTTCTCAGCGAGCCGGCGCCGGTGACGGTGCTCAGCGAGGGCTTTCTCGATCGGATCATGAACGCCCTGGGGGCCGATGCCGGCGCGGTGCGTATGTATGAGCAGCAGTCAGACAGGTTGTTTTTGATCACCCATCAAGGTCTGTCCGTCGATTTCCTCGATCACGAGGCGGAAATGAACTGCGGCGATTGCCTGTGCGGCGAGGTCTTTCAGACCGGCGTTTCGGCCGCCTTTGCCACGGTCAACCCGCCCGAAGGCATGAAATTGCGTACCTGTATCCGCGAAGGTTTTGCCACGGCGACCGCCTTCAGCATTCTCTACGACAAGCAGAAACTCGGCGTTTATAACCTCTATTTCAAGCGGCCGCAGGCGCTGTCCGAGCAGCAAATCCATCTGCTCGAAACACTCGGGCATCACCTCGGCGTGGCCATCGAAAACCAGCGCCTCAAATCGCGCGAGAAGGAACTGGCTGTTTCCGAGGAGCGCAACCTGCTCGCCCAGGAATTGCACGACTCGATTGCCCAAGGGCTGGCTTTCCTCAACATCCAGGTCCAGTTGCTGCAGGATTCGCTGCGCAAGGGAAATTCCGAAGAGGCCATGCAGACGGCCGGCCAACTGCGCGAAGGCGTGCAGGAAAGCTACGACGACGTGCGCGAATTGCTCGTCCACTTCCGGACGCGCGTCCATCAGTCAGACCTCGACACGGCCATCCAGTCCACGCTGGAAAAGTTCGAGGGACAGACCGGCATCGCCACGGCATTCGAGCGCATCGGCAACGGCGCGTCGCAGGTGCCAACCGACGAAATCCAGATCATGCACATCGTCCAGGAATCTCTGTCCAACATCCGCAAGCACGCCAAGGCAAGCCAGGTGCGGGTCGTCGTCAAACGTGAAATTGGACGGATTGGCGTCGAGATCGAGGATGATGGCGTCGGCTTCGATCCGGAAAACGATCCGAACTGCCTGTCCGACCGCCATGTCGGCCTGAAAATCATGCGCGAGCGCGCTCACCGCATTGGCGGAGAATGTCGCGTCGCATCCAAACCCGGTAACGGTTCCCGCGTTACATTGACCCTGCCCCGCGAAAACAAAGAGGTTGCCTGAAAATGAGCGAAAAAATCCGTGTCCTGCTGGTTGATGATCACACGCTGTTTCGCAGTGGTATCAAGTCGCTGCTCCAGCGCAATGACGACTTCGAGGTCGTCGGCGAGGCCGGTGACGGGCTCGAAGGCATCAAGCGCGCCCGTTCGCTTAAACCGGACGTGACCTTGCTCGACCTCCATATGCCCGGCGTGTCGGGGCTCGAAGCGGTCAAGGTCATTGCCGAGGAAATGCCCGAAGTCAGCGTGCTCATGCTGACCGTGTCGGAAGATGCGCAGGATCTGGTCGATGCCCTGCGCGCTGGCGCCAGCGGTTATCTCCTCAAGAACATCGAAACCGACGCCCTGATCGATGCCATCCGCCGTGCAGCCCAGGGCGAGTCAGTTGTCTCGCAGCAAATGACGGCCAAACTGATCCAGGGCGTGCGCAATCCGCCCAAGGCCGAGGCGGCTGGGGGAGAACGGGATCGTTTTTCGCCGCGCGAACGCGACATCCTGCTTTCGCTGGCGCATGGCGAGAGCAACAAGGAAATCGCCCGCAAGCTCGATCTGGCCGAAAGCACGGTCAAAATTCATGTGCAGAACATTTTCAAGAAACTGAACATGAGCAGCCGCGTACAAGTGGCGCTTTACGCCGTCGAGCACGGCTACGCGCAAACCCGGCACACCTGAAGCCCGGCGCCAGCTATCCGGCGATTCTTGCGGTCAACCGGAAATTTTGCCCGATTTTGAAATGAAAAAACCCCGACCTTTACGGTGGGGGCTCGGTTTCCGCCGCCTGTCTGGCAACGAAATGGTCAATGGTCCGAGTCGCTAGTTCGCCGGTATCGGATGAGTTCGTTGAAGGTGTTCGTAGGTTTGCGCCAAATCCTTCACATGCTGGTAATGACCTGAATCAAGGGCCTGCTGCATGTTTTCGATAATCATCGAATGCAGGCGGCAGACACCGTCGGGCGTACACAGCAGCGCTTCACTCATCTCGGCAGCAACGGTGATCGGAATATGTTCGTGTTCAGCGATTGCCTCAATCTCGCCTTGATCAAGGTCGCAATAGTCGATAACGTCCTGAATAGACAGCATTTGCTCCTCCTGGATAGGAAAAATAAAAAGTCAGGTTGAAACCCCTGCTTGTTATTTTTGTTCTGTCCGCCTTGTCGTTATTGTCGGTGGAGGATCATCTTATTGTGGCTGAAAAATCCGGAAAGGCAAGCGTGCATCCGAGTTAGATACTTAGTCGGCCTTCCGGCAACGGATGGCCGAGCTGCAGACGGCTGATAGTCGGCAACAGGTCTAGGCGGGTGTCTTTTTTCAGCTGTATGGCGCGCGCCCGCATCTCGTCGAGCGAGACATCGACCGGCTCGCCTCCGGTCGCGAAAGCGATGGTGTTGCCGCTGTCGCACGATGGAAAAACGGCAACACGGCCATCGAAAGCCGAGCGGATGCGCTCGACGCTGCCGGCAAATCCCCGGTTCCGGCCGAGCAGGTTGATGCTGCACAGCCCCTTGTCGCTCAGCCGGGCGCGGCAGGCCTGGTAGAAAGGATCGGTGTCGAGTACACCGGCCTTCGCATCGGGGTCGTAACCATCGATCAGCATCATGTCGAAACGGCGGTCGCCGCCCAGCATGTAGTCGGCGCCGCAGCCGATCACCACGTCGAGCCGGCGCGGGTCGTCCGGCAGCTTGAAATACTGGCGCGCGATGTACTCGACCTGCGGATTGATCTCGACCACCGTGATCCGGCAGTCGGGCAGGTAGCGGTAAATGAATTTGGCCAGCGAACCGGCGCCGAGGCCGATCAACAAGGCGCTGCGCGGCCACTGGCCGGTCGGCCGCATGAGCAGCCCGGCCATCATCTCTCGCGTGTAGGCCAGCTCCAGCGCCCACGGCCGGGCAATGCGCATGGCGCTCTGTATCCAGTCCGAGCCGAAGTGCAGATTGCGCACGCCGCTGTCTTCGCTGATATCGACGGCATGTTGGGGAGTTTTTTTTGCGGGTCTCATGGCCTTGCGCCTTGGAGTGGGGCTGGTACCCCCAGGTGGAATCGAACCACCAATTCGCCCTTAGGAGGGGCGTGTTATATCCATTTAACTATGGAGGCGCTCAGCGGTGCGCATTGTACCGGTGTGGCCAGTCTAGCGATAGATGGCGCCCACGCACGTGCAAGCGGCTAAAATGCCGGTTCTCCCAACGTGGCGCCGGCTCGGTGCTGCTCAAACTGCGACCAATGCCCTACCTAAAACTTTCGTCCGCCTGCCTTGCCTACGGCCATGTGCCGCTCCTCGATCACGCCGATTTCCTGCTCGATCCGGGCGAGCGGGTTGCCCTGATCGGCCGCAATGGCACTGGCAAGTCCTCCATGCTCGCTGCCATGGCTGCGGGCTCCGGACGTGGCCGGCTGGATGATGGCGAGGTCTGGGTACAGCCAGGCATCCGTGTCGGCTACGTGCCGCAGGAGCCGCCTTTCGACATGGAGGCGACGGTCTTCGAGGCCGTTATTTCCGGCATGGGTGAGAACGCGGCGATTTTGGCCGAATACCATGAGGTCTCGCACAAGCTGGGCGAAATTGACGCCGATCACGACGTCTTGCTCGAACGCATGTCCGAGCTGCAGCACGAGCTGGAATCGCGTGGTGCCTGGGCATTCGAGGCGCAGGCTGAGCGCGTTATTGAGCGCTTCGGGCTGGACCCGGACGCCAGGGTTGGCAGCCTGTCCGGCGGCCAGAAGAAGCGCCTGGCACTGGCCCAGGCCTTGGCCGTCGCCCCGGAGGTCTTGCTCCTTGACGAGCCGACCAACCACCTCGACATCGCGGCCATCGAATGGCTGGAGAACCTGCTCATCGAATCCGGCGTTACGCTGTTTTTCATCACCCACGACCGTTCCTTCCTTGACCGCGTGTGCACGCGCATCGTCGAGCTGGATCGCGGCAAGCTGGTCAGCTTTCCCGGCAGTTTCAAGGACTACCAGTTGCGCAAGGAAGCCATGCTGCACGAAGAAGGCCTGGCCAATGCGCGGGCCGACAAGCTGCTCAAGGAAGAGGAAATCTGGATTCGCAAGGGTGTCGAAGCGCGGCGGACGCGCGCCGTGTTCCGCGTCCAGCGCCTTGATCAGCTGCGGGCCGAACGTCAGGCCCGGCGCGAGCGGATGGGCAAGGTCAACCTGCAACTCGATTCCGGCGACAAGAGCGGCAAGCTGGTGGCCGAACTCGAACACGTCTACAAATCCTATGGTCAACGGGAAATTGTGCGCGATTTCTCAACCCGCATTCAGCGCGGCGACAAGATCGGCCTGATCGGCCCGAACGGCGCCGGCAAGACGACGCTGCTCCGGCTGATCCTCGACGAAATCAAGCCGGATTCCGGCATCGTGCGCCAAGGCACGAAAATGGATATCGCCTATTTCGACCAGTTCCGCACCCAGCTCGATCCCAATTCGACGCTGTCTGACGTGATTTCCCCGGGCTCGGACTGGGTCGATATCGGCGGTGCCCGCAAGCACGTGATCGGCTATCTCGAAGACTTCCTGTTTGCCCCGGAGCGCGCCCGTTCGCCGGTCAGCTCGCTGTCTGGCGGCGAGCGCAATCGCCTGCTGCTGGCACGTCTGTTCGCCAAGCCTGCCAACGTACTGGTCCTCGATGAGCCGACCAACGACCTCGACATCGAAACCCTGGAACTGCTCGAAGAGCTGCTCCAGACCTACGAAGGTACGCTGTTCCTGGTCAGCCACGACCGGACTTTCATCGACAACGTGGTGACCCAGACCATCGCCGCTGAAGGCGATGGCACCTGGAAGGAATACGCCGGCGGTTACACCGACTGGGCGACCTACAAGGCCAGCCTGGCCAAGGAGGCGCCGAAGGCCAAGGCAGAAGCCAAGCCGGTCGCCAAGACAGCAGAACCCGTCAAGGCCGCAGAGCCGGCGAAGCCGACGGGTGAAAAACTGTCATGGAAAGAGCAGCGTGAACTGGAGGATCTGCCCGGAAAAATCGCCGGCCTGGAAGCCGAACAGGCCGAACTGGGCAAGCGTCTCGCCGATGCTTCGCTCTACCAGACCGATCCGGCTGCAGCGCAAAAGGCATCCGACCGTCTGGCCGCCATCGATGATGAACTGATGGTCATGCTCGAACGCTGGGAAGGGCTCGAAGCACGCGCCGGGAACCCGGCGTAATCCTCATGCTCCAACGGGCCTTGTCCGGGATCACTCATGAATACAACAAACACTAGCTGGCGCACGCCGACACTCATCCTGATTGCCGGCTGCGTCATCCTGACGCTGTCGATGGGCGTCCGCCACACGGCGGGCCTTTTCCTGCAGCCGATGACGGTCGACAACGGGTGGTCCCGCGAAACCTTCTCGTTCGCCTTCGCCCTGCAGAACCTGGTCTGGGGCCTCGGCTCACCCTTTGCCGGCGCGCTGGCCGACCGCTATGGCGCGGGGCGCACCCTTCTCGTCGCAGCGACGCTCTACGTGCTCGGGCTGGTTCTGATGTCGGTGTCGCCGACGCCGCTGACGCTCGATTTCTCAGCCGGCCTGCTCATCGGCCTTGGCCTGTCGGGAACAACCTTTCCAGTCATCATGGGCGTCATCGGCCGCCATACGACCCCGGAAAAACGCAGCCTCGCCCTCGGTATCGCCAGTGCCGGCGGTTCGTTCGGCCAGTTCGCCGTGCTCCCCATCGGGCAGATGATGATCTCCACCTACGGCTGGCAAAGCGCACTCGTCTTGCTCGCCTGCGGCGTTGGCCTGATCGCCCCGCTGGCGTATGCCATGGCCGATGGTCACAAGCCTTCTGCGGGGGCAGGTCAGTCGGTCGTCGAAGCGCTGCACGAGGCAAGCCGCGAGCGCAGCTTTCACTACCTGTTCTGGGGCTATTTCGTGTGCGGCTTCCAGACGGCTTTCATCATGCTGCATCTGCCGTCGTATCTGGTCGATGCCGGCATGTCGGCCAATGTCGGCATGACTGCGGTGGCGCTGATCGGCCTGTTCAATATTTTCGGATCCTTCTATTTCGGCTGGGCTGGCGGGCGCTCGAGCAAGAAGAATCTGTTGGTCTGGATCTACGGATTGCGTGCCGTGGCTATTTTGATTTTCATGCTGATTCCGCTGTCGACCGCAGCAGCCTGGATCTTCGCCGCCGTCATCGGCATCCTGTGGCTCGGTACCGTGCCGCTGACCAACGGCCTGATCGCCCAGATATTCGGGTTGCGCTACATGTCGATGCTGACCGGCGTGGTATTTCTCGGCCACCAGCTCGGCAGCTTCCTCGGCGCATGGATGGGCGGGCGGATCTTCGACGAAACGGGCTCGTACTCGCTGGCCTGGTCGATCTCGATAGGCTTGTCGATCCTCGCCGCCATCTGCTCGTGGCCGGTCAATGAGAAGCCGCTGGCCCGGCTAAGCGCGGCAACGTGAAACCGAACTGGCGCTGGTTTCTCGGTGGCGTTGGCGTAGCGCTGGCCGTGTTGCTGCTGGCGCTGATCTTCACCGCCTACCAGATGCCAGAGCTACTGCTCGACTGGGCCAACCTGCGTTATTGCGGTTAGTGCCGCGGCTAGGCCAGCGCGGCCTCGCCATCAGCTTCGCGGGCCGGCATTGGCAACAGGCCAAGGCGCTGGCGAACGGTTTCCGGCGTGACGTTGAGCAATTCGCCGATGTCCTTGAAGTCGTCGGGTAGCGCCGGGTCTTCCCAGCTATACGACGAATGACGGGCGAGGCGGACGGCCAGCTCAACGTTCCGCACGCGTGGATTCTCGGCGCTGTCTTCATCGATCAGCGTACGCAGCAGTTCAGGCAGGTTCCAGACACGGCAGAGTTCGAGCTGGATTTCCTGGAAGGTGAAGCCCAGTGCCTGCTTCTGCGCGTCAGCGCTGCGCATGGTCGGATTGGCCTTCTGCAGGTCGTGAATGGCCAGCCCGAGGCTCGGCGCCGAACACCAGACAAGAATTTCGGCCAGGTCGTGCAGCAGAGCCGCGATGCGCACCTCTTCCATGCTAATGTCATGGCGCCAGACCGCCCAGTCCTGGGCGTAGTCGGCCGCCCGCTGGGCCCGGCGAACGATTTGCAGGACGCCCAGCAGGGCATGCGGGCCGGCTTCCTTGAGCTGGTCTTCGATCGTGAACAGCCCGCTGAAGTGATTGAAGAACGGCTCGATGCCGGCCATGACGACCGAACTGGCGATGGTCGTGATGTCGTGCTGCAGTGACCTTCCCCGCATCGGCTGGGTGAAGGCCAGCACGCGTACGGTCATGATCGGGTCCTGGAGGATCAGCCGGGCCAGTTCGCGGGCGTCGACGCGGTCAAGATTGGCCCGCATTTCCTCAATTCGCCGCTTGGTGATGCGCAGGACAGGCAGGCCGTTGTTGCTGAAGAGCAGGGACCAGGCATCAAGATCCGGTAGCGGGTGGTCGAGCATGGGTGGCTGGCTTTCGGGAAGAGAGGAGGGCTGTCCGCAGGGAGTTTAAGGGGGTGGGCGGCGCCGGGCAAGGGCGTTGGCATGCGATAATCCGGGTCGGTCAAATATTCCATTTTCAGCCATGCGCTACGCCATCGTGCCGGTTACCCCTTTCGAGCAAAACTGCACCGTTTTCTGGTGCGAAAACACCCGCCAGGCTGTTGTCATCGACCCCGGTGGCGATGTCGAGCGCATCATGCGCCTGCTCGAGGACGAAAAGCTTACCCTGGTCAAGATTCTCGTCACCCATGGCCATATCGATCACGCCGGTGGCGTCGCGCTATTGGCCGAGAAGAGCGGCGTCAGTGTCATCGAAGGGCCGCATGAGGAAGACCGATTCTGGATTGACGGCATGCCGCAGCAGAGCAAGATGTTCGGTTTTCCCAATGTGCGCAGTTTTGCGCCGACACGCTGGCTCAAGGATGGCGACAAGGTCAGTTTCGGCGAGGTCGAACTGGATGTCCTGCATTGCCCCGGCCACACCCCCGGGCATGTTGTCTTCTACCATGCGCCGAGTCATCTGGCCCAGGTCGGCGATGTGTTATTCCAGGGCTCAATCGGGCGGACCGACTTCCCGCGCGGCGATCACGACACGCTGATTCGCTCGATCAAGGAAAAACTCTTTCCGCTGGGTGATAACGTTGATTTCGTCCCTGGCCATGGTCCGATGTCGACCTTTGGCGAGGAGCGCAAGTACAACCCCTTCCTGAGTGGCCGCTTTGGCTGATCAGGTGCTGGCGTGGATTTTCGAGGCCCAGCCGTAGGCCTCAAGTTGGGCATTGAAGTAATCGTCGCTGTTGATGCCGAGCGCCTTGATCCCGCCTGATGCCGTTTTCAGATCGTGCTTGTCGACGGCAGTGACAGCAGCGAGTAGTTCGCCCAGCCCGCCTACTTGCTCGACCAGCGCCTTCTGCGCGACTTCGGGCAGCGGTAGCTGACGCATGATTTCCGCCATGGACATGCCGAGCAGTACGTCAAGCAGCGAGAACGTGCCGATCATGAACGCTGTGTCGGCTAGCTGCTCAGGGGGCAGTGGCGGTGTTATGCGATTGGCCAGCAGCTCAAAGAGGCGACCGCGTGCGGCCGCTTTTTGCAACAGCGGATTGGGATGTTGACCGTTGTTCGGGTCCGAATACACGAGCAATTGCAACCAGCGCTGCAGTTGACGTCGGCCAAGGAGGGTAATGGCCTGAGTGAAGCTGGTGATCGGGCTGCCTGGCGAAAGGGCTGCTGAATTGACCAGGCGCAGCAGGCTGTAGGAGAGCTTCGGTTCTTCTCGGAAAATGGTGTCGAGAGCCCCGGCATCTGCATCATCGGCGATCAGGGTGAGCAGTTTCAGTAACTTTAACCGGGTGATGTCGGCCTTTGCGTTCGGAGTCGAGCGAGTTTGCAGGAACTCGCAAGTCGACAGGATGCAGGCATTGTTCAGCACCCACTCGCGGTCGTTGTGCGTGTGCACATCAGTGGCAACCAGCGTGGTGCGACTGGCCAGGCCAATCAGAGTAAAAGGCGGCAGACTCCGGGCGTGGCTACTGCCAATCAGGAGGTAGTCCCAGCATCCTGCGCCAGGCAATTTGGCATCTGGTGACGCGGACAGTCCTACCTTGCGCTGAGTCAGGCGAAGATTCGCCTCAAGTTCGCTCAGCGCATCAGCATCCTGCGGGTTGGGTTGGCTCGGGAAAACGGTAACCGAACGTTCAGTCAGTACGCCAGCGTCATATCCGCCGCTCAGCGCCGGCAAAAGCCACGGGTGCCGATGATCAAACGTTTCGAGCAGGGGGGAGGAAAACAGCCTTGCCAGAGTTTCGCGATCGCTTGGGGCGCCGGGGGCGAATTCCATGCTGAAGCCAGACCACGAATCATCGGCGCCGAGTAGTGGATAAACAAAAACGGGAGCCGTGCCGGGCATTGATTTTTCTCCGGGTTGTATTTGTCAATGTTAGCAAACTTGAACGTCGTCGTCTGCGATAGTCGTCATAAACACGCGAGTTTCGGGAGGCGATTATGGTGGCCCGTATAATCTGCTGATGTTCCCCGTTTATTGGTCCCAAGCTGGCGCCGATTTGTCGCGCCATGATCCGGCGATGGCCGAATTGGTCGAGCGCTATGCCGGGGTGTCGCTCGTTTCGCGTGGTGATGCCTTTGGTACCTTGGCGCGCTCGATTGTCGGCCAGCAGATTTCCGTCAAGGCTGCCGATGCTGTCTGGGGACGGTTTGTCGCGCAGATCGGCGAAGTGGTGCCGGCCCGAGTCATTGAATTGGGTGAGAGCGGGCTGGAGGGCTGTGGCCTTTCCCGGCGAAAAATCGAATATCTGGGCGATCTGGCTGGCCATTTTGCCAGCGGCCAACTTGATCCGTCGCTCTGGGCGCGGCTGGGCGACGAAGAAATTATTGACGAACTGACCGCGGTACGCGGGATTGGGCGGTGGACCGCAGAGATGTTTCTGATTTTTCATCAGTTGCGACCGGACATTTTTCCGCTCGACGATATCGGCTTGCAGCGAGCAGTTTGTGATCGGTATTTTGCCGGTCAAAAACAGTCTCGCCGGGTGCTCGCCGAGTTCGGAGAGCGCTGGCGCCCCTGGCGTTCAGTGGCGACGTGGTATCTGTGGCGTAGCCTCGATCCGGTGCCCGTCGAGTACTGAAACTGTAGCCTTCTTACCTTTGGGGTAAAATGCGCGCCAACTTAGCAAACGAGCAGTCCATGAAAACTAGTTTCCTCGACTTCGAACAATCCATCGCCGACCTTGAAGCCAAGATCGAAGAGCTGCGTTTCGTGCAGGATGATTCCGCCGTCGATATCTCGGAAGAGATAGAACGGCTTGAGAAGAAGAGCGGTCAGCTGACCAAGGATATCTACGCCAAACTGAGTCCGTGGCAGATTTCGCAAGTGGCGCGCCACCCGCAGCGCCCCTACACACTGGATTACCTGTCGCTGATCTTCACCGACTTCGAAGAATTGCATGGTGATCGCTCCTTTGCTGATGACCACGCCATCGTTGGTGGCCTGGCCCGCTTCAATGGTCAGTCGGTCATGGTGATCGGCCACCAGAAGGGGCGCGATACCAAGGACAAGATTTATCGCAACTTCGGCATGCCGCGTCCAGAGGGCTATCGCAAGGCCCTGCGCCTGATGAAGCTGGCCGAAAAATTCGGTATTCCGGTAATGACCTTTGTCGATACGCCGGGTGCCTATCCGGGTATCGATGCCGAAGAGCGCGGTCAGTCCGAGGCGATTGGTCGCAACCTGTACGTGATGGCTGAACTGAAAGTGCCGGTGATCGTCACCATCATCGGGGAAGGCGGTTCTGGCGGTGCGCTGGCCATCGCCGTCGGCGACACCGTGCAGATGCTGCAATACTCGACTTACTCCGTGATTTCGCCGGAAGGCTGCGCGTCAATTCTCTGGAAGAGCGCCGAAAAGGCACCGGAAGCTGCAGAAACCATGGGTATCACGGCGCAGCGCTTGAAAACCCTTGGTTTGATCGACAAGATCGTAAATGAACCGTTGGGGGGCGCCCATCGCGACCACGCCGCGATGGCGCAAAATCTCAAGAAAGCCCTGCAGGACGCGCTCAAGCAGCTATCCGGCCAGTCGACGGCCGAACTTCTGGCCACCCGCTACGAGCGGCTGATGAGCTATGGCCGCTACAAGGAACAGCCTGTCAGCTGATCTGCGGGAGCGGGTAGGCGTTTTTCTCGCCACCCGCCTCCAGCCGGATACCCACCTCTGGGTGGGGCTGTCCGGAGGTTGTGATTCCGTCGTTCTTCTCCATGTATTGAGTCGTCTCGGCCTCGGTCGGCTTTCGGCCATTCATGTTCATCATGCGCTGTCGCCCAATGCTGACGCCTGGGCGGAGTTCTGCGCTGGCTATTGCAAGCGGCTCGGTGTTCCGCTGACCATCCGCCATGTCGCGGTAGATACGTCGTCCGGGCTTGGTCTGGAGGCAGCGGCTCGTGCCGCGCGTTATGCGGCGTTTGCCGAATGCACCGGTGGCAGCCTTCTTTTGGCGCAACACCGTGGAGATCAGGCTGAAACTGTCTTGTTGAACCTGCTGCGCGGGACTGGTGTGACCGGTGCCGCAGGAATGCCGGTCGAACGCCAGTTCGGATGCCTGCGACTGCTACGGCCGCTACTTGACGTTTCCCGTGCAGAAATTGAAAGCTACGCATCGGCTGAAGGTTTGGCCTGGATAACCGACGAGAGCAATGCCGACACCTCTCTGACTCGAAATTTTCTGCGCCATGAGGTGTTGGCTGCGATAAGCCAGCGCTTCCCATCGGCGGAGACCTCTCTGGCTCAGGCGGCGAGCCATTTTGCCGAAGCGGCGGGCTTGCTTGATGACCTTGCCGCTCACGACTGGCAGCTGCTCAGCGAGGGCGATGCCGTGCATATGCGGGCCTTGCGGCAGCTTTCCCTCCCCCGCCTGAAGAACCTGCTGCGCCATCGTTTGCGTCGCCTTGGGTGGCAGGTTCCGGTGACCTCTCGCCTTGAGGAGTTTGCCCGGCAATTGCAGTCGGCCGCACCGGATCGCCACCCGGAACTGGTGCTTCCTGACGGGAAAATGCGTGTGGCGCGCGGCCTGCTCCACTGGCTGTCGGAAAAATAACAAACTCTTACCAAGCGCCTTTCCGCGGGGAATGGCCTTCAGTTACAATCAACAGATTACTTATTTCATAAACAGGCCATGATTACTGGATCCATTGTCGCCATCGTTACGCCCATGCATGAGGATGGCAGCCTCGATTTGAACGCTTTCCGCAACCTCCTTGACTTCCATGTCAGCGAAGGGACCGATGGCATCGTGGTCGTAGGCACGACGGGCGAATCGCCGACGGTCAATGTCGAGGAGCATTGCGAGCTGATCAAGGTGGCAGTCGATCACGTCGCCGGCCGTATTCCGGTCATTGCCGGTACCGGCGCCAATTCGACGGCCGAAGCCATAGAGTTGACCGAGTTTGCCAAAAAGGCTGGCGCCAATATGGCCCTGTCCGTCGTTCCTTACTACAACAAGCCGACGCAGGAAGGCCTCTATCGCCATTTCAAGGCGATTGCCGAAGCCGTCGAACTGCCGGTTCTGCTCTATAACGTACCGGGCCGCACTGTTGCCGACATGTCGAACGACACCATTCTGCGTCTGGCCCAAGTGCCGGGCATCGTTGGCGTGAAGGATGCGACCGGCAATATCGATCGTGCCTGCGATCTGATTGCCCGTGCGCCTAAGGGTTTCGCCCTGTACACCGGCGATGACATGACCGCCGTCGCGACCATCAGCCTCGGTTTTCATGGTGACATCTCGGTGACGGCCAACGTTGCGCCACGACTGATGCATGAAATGTGCGTTGCCGCCGCCAGTGGTGACATCGTCAAAGCGCGCGAAATTCACTTCAAGTTGCTTGGATTGCATCGCGACCTGTTCTGCGAAGCCAATCCGATTCCGGTCAAGTGGGCGGTGCACAAGATGGGCTTGTCGCCCAACGGCATTCGTCTGCCCCTGACCACCCTGTCCGAAGCCAACCATGCCCGTGTTCTGGCCGCCATGCGCCAGGCTGGTGTACTCGCCTGAGCGGAGTAAAGTAAAAATGAATCGTCGGCTTTCTGGCCTCTCCCTTTCCCTGTTGGCGATTGCGCTGGCTGGGTGCAGTGTTCTTCCCGAATCTCGCAAGATCGAATACAAGTCAGCCAGCAAGGCCCCGACGCTGGAAGTGCCACCCGATTTGTCGCAGATCGCCCGTGATGACCGCTATCTCGTGCCCGATGCGGCCGGCAAGGGGAGCGCGACATTCTCGGCCTATAGTGCTGACCGCACGCCGCAGGCCCAGGCGCAGAACTCTGTTGTTCTGCCGCAGGTGGACAAGGTGCGTGTCGAGCGCTCCGGGAACCAGCGCTGGCTGGTGGTTGCCGCTCCGGCTGACAAGCTGTGGGATACGGTCAAGGATTTCTGGCAGGAAACCGGCTTCATCATTTCTGTTGAGCGTCCTGAAGCCGGCGTGATGGAAACCGACTGGGCGGAAAATCGTGCCAAGATCGGTGACGATATTCTTCGCAATACCCTTGGCCGGTTGCTTGATTCGCTTTACTCGACAGGCGAGCGCGACAAGTTCCGTACCCGCTTCGAGCCAGGTGCAACGCCGGGAACAACCGATATTTTTATCAGCCATCGTGCTATGGAGGAGGTCTACACTTCTTCTGCCAAGGATGACACTCGTTGGCAACCTCGCGCTGCTGACCCGGAACTGGAGGCGGAGATGTTGCGCCGTTTGATGGTTCGTTTTGGTTCAGAAGAGAAGCGTGCTGAAGCCTCGATCGCTTCGGTCAAGGCTGAGCCGCGTGCCAAACTGGCCAAGTCGGATGATGGTGCTGGCACTCTGGAAGTGCTTGAACGCTTCGACCGTGCCTGGCGCCGTGTTGGTCTGGCTCTGGATCGTGTCGGGTTTACGGTCGAAGATCGTGATCGTTCGCGTGGCCTGTATTTCGTGCGCTATGTTGATCCGGAATTGGACAATCGCAGCAAGAAGGACAATGGTTTACTGTCCAAGCTGGCATTCTGGAAGAGTGCAGAGCCACCGGCAAGCTCGAAGGTTCAGTACCGCATTTATGTGAGTGACGCCGGCGAACAGAGCACCGTCAAGGTTCTGTCCAACGAAGGTGGTACGGATAAGTCGGAAACCGCAAAGAAGATTCTCGGCCTGCTCCTCCAGCAGTTGCAGTGATTCGTTTTGCCTCGCTCGGCAGCGGCAGCGCTGGAAATGCGCTGCTTGTCGAGCACGGGGCAACTTGCTTGATGCTCGATTGCGGCTTCGGGTTACGGGAAACCGTGGCTCGTTTGCTGCGTCTTGGCCGGGCTCCATCTGATCTGGCGGGGATTCTCGTCACACATGAACATGGCGACCATGTCGCTGGCGTGTTTCGGCTGGCCCGCAAGTTCGGACTGCCAGTCTGGATGACGCACGGGACCTGGGCGGGCTGTCGGGAGGCGGATTCGGAACTGGATTTGCGCATCATCGATAGCCACCGTTCGCTGTCTATCGGCGATCTTGAGGTTCTGCCTTTTCCTGTACCTCATGATGCGCGCGAACCGGTGCAGTTTGTCTTTTCCGGTTCGGGTGTTCGGTTGGGGGTATTGACCGATATCGGCGAACCGACGGCTCACGTTTGCGAGATGTTATCCGGTTGCGCTGGTCTGGTTCTTGAATTCAACCATGATGCCGAGATGCTCGAGCGCTCGGCTTACCCGGTGTCGCTCAAGCGGCGCATTGCCGGGCGCTATGGTCACCTTGAAAATTCTGTGGCAGCAAAATTGCTGGGGCGAATCGACTGTTCACGCCTGCAAACGCTGGTGGCTGCCCATTTGAGCGAGCGCAATAATCGACCGGAACTAGCGGTTGGCGCGGTTGCGAGGGCGCTGGGTTGCCCGGATGAGTGGGTCGGCGTGGCGAGCCCTGATCACGGATTTGATTGGCGCAGCATTAGCTAAAAATGCTGGACAATAAAAAACGGGGCCGAAGCCCCGTTTTTCTTGATGCTGAAAGAATTACTTCGCAGCAGCAGGAGCGGCGGCCGGAGCGGCTTCAGCCGGCTTGGCAGCTTCAGCAGCCGGGGCAGCCGGAGCGGCAGCGGCCGGAGCAGCGGCTTCAGCCGGCTTGGCAGCTTCAGCAGCCGGGGCGGCAACCGGGGCCGGAGCCGGAGCAACAGCAGCCGGGGCTTCCGGCTTCTTGCCACAAGCGGACAGGGCAACAGCGAGCAGAGCAGCAACGAGGATAGACTTATTCATGGGATTTCCTTATCGACAAGAGGCAACAAAATCTGAATTGATCGGAGATCAGGAGATACCTAATCAGTCTGTGATTATAGCAACAATTTATTTGAGTGGGCGAGACTTGCTGCAGTGCGGAATAATGCCTGTAGATCAGAGTCCAAGCGTGGTGTTGGTAATGCTTTCGCCTCCTTCTGACCAGATTTCCTTGAAGCGGGTCAAATAGGGGCGGAGTTCGTCAATTTCATCGATTAGTAATTTGCCGCGCGGCATATCTCGCTCAAAACGAATCAGAGCGTGTTTGTCGTCGACGAGGATCATGCTGTCGCGAAGATGGGCAAGCTGCGGGGGCGTTTCACGGGCCGCGGCGCGGTGGCCGAAGGTGCTTAGCTGGCTGAGGAGCAACGGATGCTTTTGCCGGATCGGCCCGGCATTGCGAACGGCGATTTGCAGGGAATCGCCCTGTTCAGACTGGAGTATGCGTTTTATATGAAGCAGGCGGGGGGCGGATTCGAGTTTCAGCGTGACAAGGTCTTCGTCATAAATGCTGATCTTGTGACAGGCAATGGCCAGCAGGCGGTCGAGCGCCATTTGGTAGTCTGCCCAGGAGGTAATCAGTTCGCGAGCCATGGCGCTTAGTGTAACCGATTGATAGAATTCGCGCTTTTTCGGAGTTGACCGTGCCAATCGGGATCATCGTTGCGCTGGACCATGAGGCACGGGGGATTACCCGCCAGGATGGCAAGGCCATTTTTGTCGACGGCGCCTTGCCGGGTGAAACCGTCGAGTACGCCAGCTTCCGGAAGAAGTCCAAGTTCGAACTGGCGAATCTGGTCCGCGTGATCAAGCCATCGAACGCCCGCGTTGTACCGCGCTGCCCGCATTTTGGTGTTTGCGGAGGTTGTGCCATGCAGCACATGGATCCGTCGGCGCAGGTCGCCGCCAAGCAGCGCGTGCTCGAAGACAGCCTCTGGCACATCGGACGCGTGCGGCCGGAAACGATGCTGCCACCGATTCAGGGCGAGCCGTGGGGTTATCGGCACCGGGCCCGCCTGGCGGTTCGTCAGGTTGCGAAAAATGGGGGCGTGCTGATTGGCTTTCATGAATGGCGCAGCAGCTACATTGCCGACATTCGAAGCTGCGACATTTTGCCGCCCCATGTGTCGGCCTTGTTGATGCCCATGCGCGAACTGTTCGGCGCCCTGACGATAGCAGACCGTATTCGCGAGGTCGAGGTGGCGGTTGGTGAGCATTGCACGGCCGTGCTGTTACGCATTCTGGATCCGCTGACTGCGGCCGACGAGCGTTTGTTGCGCGAATTTGCCGATCGGTACGACATCGTCTTCTACTTGCAGCCGAAGGGGCCGGATTCCATCCAGCGCTTCCATCCGCTACCCGGCCCGCGTTTGTCGTACACCTTGCCGGAGTTCGGTCTTGAGTTCGATTTCAAGCCCAACGATTTCACCCAGGTTAACCATGCGGTAAATCGGGTGCTGGTCCGCCGCGCCATGCGCCTGCTCGATCCGCAACCGGGCGAGCGGATCGCCGACATGTTCTGCGGCCTGGGGAATTTTACCTTGCCGATTGCCAGGTCGGGGGCTGTCGTGGTCGGGGTCGAAGGCAGTGCCGGATTGGTGGCGCGTGGCCGGGAGAGCGCGGTCTCGAACGGCCTGGCTGATCGCGTTGAATTTGGCGTGGCCAACCTCTTCGAATGTTCGGAGCAATCGCTGGCAGCGTTGGGGCGCTTTGACAAGATGCTGATCGACCCGCCGCGTGAGGGGGCAGTTGAACTGGTGCGGGCGCTTGGAAATGATGCGCCGCGCCGCATTGTGTATGTTTCCTGCAATCCCGGTACGCTGGCCCGCGATGCGGCGGTGCTGGTCACCGAGAAGGGCTACCGTTTCGTCTCGGCCGGTGCCGTGAACATGTTCCCGCATACCGCCCACGTCGAGTCGATTGCCGTTTTCGAACGGCCCTGACGGCACGGGCTGTCCAGACGTAAAAAAGGCGGCCACGGCCGCCTTTTTTTATCGAGTCAGCAATGCTTAATCGCGTTCGCCGGTGAGGGCCATGATCAGTTGCAGCAGGCCGACGAAAACGTTGTAAACGTCGAGGTAGACCGCCAGGGTCGCGCTCACGTAGTTGGTCTCGCCACCCTGGATGATCCGGCTGATGTCGTACAGGATGTAGGCCGAGAAGATGCCGACGACTGCGACGGCAATGGTCAGCGACAGTGCCGGAATCTGGAAGAAGATGTTGGCGACGGCGGCGAGCAGCACAATGATCATGCCGACGAACAGGAACTTGCCCATGCTGCTGAAGTCACGCTTGCTGACCGCAGCGACAGTCGACATCGTGAAAAACACCGCGCCGGTGCCACCGGCGGCCATGGCGATCATCGAGCCTCCGTTGGAGAAGCCGAGGGCAACCTGCAGGATACGCGATAGCATGAGGCCCATGAAGAAGGTGAAGCCGAGGAGCAGGGCGACGCCCATTCCGCTGTCCTTGTTCTTCTCGATGCCCCACATGAAACCCATGGCAATGCCCATGAAGAGGAGGAAGGAAATGAACGGGCTGCCTGCCAGGAAGCTGAATTGCATCTGGATGCCGACTAGTGCGCCAATGACCGTCGGTACCATGGAAAGGCCGAGCAGCATGTAGGTGTTGCGCAGAACGCGGTTCTGCTGCAGTGCTAGCCCAGTAGAGCCCTGATTGGCAATCTCGAAGTTGGTGTTCATGCGGGAAGCTCCCTTGTGATATTGCGACAAACGTTAAGACTAACGGAGCTGGAGCGAAGTTTCAATTAATCCTGTGCGCTTTTGTGTCAGATTGTACCGGTGGCGACTGTGCTATCATGCGCGCCTTCCGGGTCTGTGGCAGAGCGGTTGAATGCACCGGTCTTGAAAACCGGCGTGCTGAAAAGCATCGTGAGTTCGAATCTCACCGGACCCGCCAGTAATTGCATCGGCCCCTTTGGGGCCGTTTTGCTTTCTACCGCTTTTCGTTTTTGGCCGTTTTTTCCGGTTGACCGTGGAAATGCAAGACAAAGACGAGGCAACGCGGGGCAAGGCGCCTGGCTCAAAGGTCGAGGAATTCTCCGACTTCGTCCGAGCGCGCCATGGTGTCGGCGTAACCGAGGTCGATCAAGGCTCGCGTATAGGGCTTCTCGAACAGCAGGTAGCTGGTTAGCGTGCCGTTGCGACGGTTCATGCCGCCAATGCCGCCGAGCATCATGCGCATTGCCCAGGGCAGGGCGCCGGCGTGTTCGGCGGCGATGCGCTCGAGGCGTTCGGAGGGCGAAATGATCAAGGCCTTGATCGGTCGCAAGGGAATTTCATTGTTTTCCCTGATGCTGGGTGGGATGGCGGCGAGCGTCCGGTTGATCCGCTGCATGCGCTCGATATCGACGGCCAGGCTATCGAGAAAAATGCTGGACAGAGCGTGGCCGGCAATTTGCGCCAGCGACGGATGGCTGTCGACCCGGCGACGTTCCTGATGTTCATTCTTGCGCCCGGCACCGACAATCAGTACCCGCTCGGCGCCGAGGTGGATGGCCGGGGAGATCGGCGCCAGTTGGCGCATTGAGCCATCGCCGAAAAATTCGCGGTGAATCTTGGCGGCAGGAAATATAAACGGGATCGCGCTGGAGGCGAGCAAGTGCTCAACGCCGATTTTGGAGCGAATGCCGATGCGCTGGACGCGATGCCAGGGCTGGGCGTCGGGGTGTCCCTGAAAGAAATTGATATTGTCGCCGGATTCGTAGCCGGATGCCGAAATGCTCAGGGCGTGTAGCGCGCCATTGGCAATCGAGCGTTCGATGCCGCGGAAATCGAGGTGGCGACTCAGCAAGTCGTGCAACGGCGAATTGTCGAGCAGCGAGCGTGGCCGGCTGCGAATCAGCCAGCCCAGTGTCAGCATGGTCATCCAGTGCGCACCCGAGACGCCGATGCCGATGGGGTCGGCGCGGTAGATGTCGCCGGCGTGCATGTTGCGCCAGAAGCTGGCCAGCACGGCAACGCCCTTGCCGAAATTGTCGGCCAGGCAGGCAATGCCGGCCGCATTAATGGCGCCTGCAGAGGTGCCGCACAGAATGGGGAAGGGGTTTTTTCGGCGGTTGGTCGATAGCTTGGCAACGGCAAGCAGGACGCCGACCTGATAGGCCGCCCGGGCACCACCGCCGGTCAGGACCAGTGCGGTCTTGGCTGAGCTTGCCGGGGGGGGGCTCATGCCGGCCTGGCGTCCGGTCGGTGCAATGTTTGCCTGAGCAGGCTGGCTTTCTTGTTTTTCATCTCCCCCTCCGTGCGCATGCTATCGATGTGCTTGCCGTGTTCCGGCAGTATAGGGGGAGAATTTTTTCCGCTCAATCCAGCTTGGTGCGCAGTGCGTCGGCCCAGCAGTTGGGCGTTTCGTAAAGTCGGACCTGTTCGAGCTGCAAATGGTTGCCGTAGGTGTCGCGGTACACCGCGTCGAGACGCTCGAAAGCTATGCGGGCCAGATTCTCTGCGGTTGGCACGCGGTCGAGGATGACTGTCTTGTGGCCCGGCATCGAACCGAGAAAGTCGACCACGGCCTTGTCGCCAGCGTAGGCGAGGAATGCGTGATCCCATTCGTTGACCAGATGGCTGTTGGCCAGATCCTTGACCTGCGAGAAGTCCATCACCATTCCATTGGCGGCATCGCCGGCCTTGTCGATGACGCTGCCCGACAAGGTGATTTCAATGGCGTAACGGTGCCCGTGCAGGTGACGGCACTGGCTTTTGTGGTCGGGGATGCGGTGCCCGGCATCGAATTCGAGACGGCGGGTAATCAACATGGGCGTTTTGCTCAACAAGGCGGTCGCGGATTATACAATGCGCCATGCTCTCCACAGACGATCACCGCCGGGACAGTGCCGGCCTGCGCTACGTTTATCCTGTCATTTCGCGCCGAGCCGGCGGGGTGTCGATCGGGATTAACCTCAATCCCAACAATGCCTGCAACTGGGCCTGCGTCTATTGCCAGGTTGAAAACTTGACGCGGGGCGGGCCGCCGCCGATTGATCTGGATTGCCTGGAACGCGAGCTGGCCGGCTTTCTCGACGACGCGCTGAACGGTGACTTCATGCAGCGGCAAGTACCCCCCGAGGCGCGGCGGCTGATGGATGTGGCTTTATCCGGCAACGGCGAACCGACCAGTGCCGCTGAATTTGCCGGTGCGGTAAGTGTGGTCGGGAAGGTGCTGGAGCGCTTTGATCAAAAAGGCAAGCTGGTCGTACGCCTGATTACCAACGGCAGTCTGATGCATCGTTCCGATGTGCAGTCGGGCATTCGTCATTTAGGCAAACTAGGGGGCGAAGTCTGGTTCAAGATTGACCGTGCCACGGCTGAAGAGGTTGCCGAAATTAACGGTGTTCCGTGGCAAATGGCAAAAACGTCAAAAAACCTTGAAATCTGCGCCGAGCTCGCGCCGACGTGGGTGCAAACCTGCTGGTTCGCGCTGGATGGCCTTGCGCCGTCGCTGGCGTCGCGAATGGCCTATTGCGATCTACTCCGACCGCTCGCCGGCAAACTGGCTGGCGTGCACCTTTACGGATTAGCACGGCCATCGATGCAAGCCGCTGCTTCGCGCTTGAATCCTCTGCCTGTCGATGTTTTGGCTGATTTTGCCCGGCAGATAGAAAAGGAAACGGGCATCCGGGTCATTGTTTCCCCGTGATGCCCGTTGTTACGGTCGACGCCCCTTTTGGGGCAAAAATCAGGCCGCTTTTTTTGCGTGGGCGCGAGCCGACTTCTTCAGGGACTTGAACAGTTCTGGTTCCTGGGCCTTGAGGTATTCGACAACTTCGATGTCGTCACGCTTGATGTTCTTGATATCAACTTGTTCAACGTGCACCAGGCGGAGCAGTTCGCGCACCGGCTTCGGCATGTTGCGGCCGCTTTCGTAGCGGGAACCGCCACTCTGCGTCACGCCGAGGGTGGACCAGAACTGTTGCTGGTTGAGACCAAGCTTACGACGAATTTCACGAGCGTCGATTTTCTCGATGGTTTTAACTGTAGACATCATTCAATCTCCATACGCTAGTGTAATAGGGTTACCCAAGCATCCTAGCGATATATGCCTTAGGTGATATAACCAAGTGTATAGATGGTTATGACATTTTGCAAGTGTCAATGCCGATAAATTTATCAAATACGCGTAAATTTTTTTTAGGTTGGTGGTCTTGCTATTAGCTTCGACCTTATGCGAGACGAGAAGTGCAATATCCTTTCCGAATTTCGGAGGATGCTCTAAGATCAACCGACCAATTAATACCGAGTGCGGGAGAGCGCAATGCAGGTCCGGGAAATACTTCGAGTCAAGGGTGCCACGCTGTACACGGCGTCGCCGCAACAGTCCTTGGCTTTCGCCATCGACAGCATGGCCGACCTCGACGTCGGCTCCCTGGTCGTCATGGATGGCGGCAAGATGGTCGGTATGCTGACTTTTCGCGAAGTACTCCTGGCGCTCAAAGGCAAGGCGGCGGCTGCGGAGCGCCTGACTGTCGGTGACGTGATGGTGACCAACCCGGTGACTGCTTTCCCGGATATGGAGGCCAACGACCTGCGCCGGTTGATGATCGACAAGCGCTCGCGTTATCTGCCGGTCGTCGAAGACGACACGCTGATGGGCGTCATCTCATTCCTTGATGTGGCCAAGGCGGTTCTTGAAGAGCAGAGTTTCGAGAACAAGATGCTGAAGAGCTACATCAAGAACTGGCCAACTGATCAGCAGGAAGCCTGAGCCTTCAAACGAACAAAAGGCAGCTTCGGCTGCCTTTTGTTCGTTTACGGCTAGCGACTGTCCCAGCCGTAGCGCTTGGTTCTTTGCCAGCGGTTGTCGGGCTGCTGGCGCGGGTTTGGCGCCGGGTTTGTGCTTCCCTTGCGGGTTGGGGGCTGGGTCGAGGGTTTTGCTGCGGTCGACGGTGTGGGAGAGGGCTTTTTGCTTGGCATGGTAAACTCCTCGTTCCATATTAGAACGCTGCTTCCATGTCCGGCAATATTTTTGGCACCTTGTTTACCGTTACCTCTTTTGGCGAGTCGCACGGCCCGGCGATCGGTTGCGTCGTTGATGGCTGTCCACCCGGGCTGGCCTTGTGCGAGGCTGATATCCAGGCCGAACTGGATCGCCGCAAGCCGGGGACGTCGCGGCATGTGACGCAGCGCCGTGAGCCGGATACCGTCGAGATTCTTTCCGGTGTCTTCGAAGGTAAAACGACCGGCACGCCGATCGGCCTGCTCATTCGCAATCAGGACCAGCGCAGCAAGGATTACGGCAACATCGCCGACACCTTCCGTCCCGGCCACGCCGATTACACCTACACCCAGAAATACGGCTTCCGCGATTACCGTGGCGGTGGCCGTTCGTCGGCCCGTGAGACTGCAGTGCGCGTGGCGGCTGGAGCGATTGCCCGCAAGTGGCTCAACGAGCGTTACGGTGTCAGCATTTGTGGCTGGATGAGCGCCCTCGGTCCAATCGAGATCCCTTTTGTTTCGGCCGACGATATTCGCGAAAATGCTTTCTTTGCGCCGAACGCTGCGCTGGTGCCTGAACTCGAAAACTACATGGACAGCCTGCGCAAATCGCTCGATTCGGTCGGCGCCAAAATCACTGTGACCGCCACCGGCGTCCCGCCGGGTTGGGGGGAGCCGGTTTATGACCGGCTTGATGCCGAAATCGCTTACGCCATGATGGGTATCAACGCCGTCAAAGGCGTTGAAATTGGCGCCGGCTTCGCTTCGGTGGCCCAGAAAGGCAGCGAGCACGGCGATGAAATGACCCCGCAAGGCTTTGCGACCAACCATGCCGGCGGCGTACTGGGCGGGATTTCGACGGGGCAGGATATTGTCGTCAACATGGCGATCAAGCCGACCTCATCCATTGCCCAGTCGCGGCACTCGATCGATCGTCAGGGCAACGCCATCGAGGTGGCGACCGAGGGCCGGCACGATCCCTGTGTCGGCATCCGCGCCACGCCGATTGCCGAAGCCATGCTGGCTCTGGTGCTGATCGATCATGCTCTGCGCCACCGCGCCCAGTGTGGTGATGTGGTGTGTACCACGCCGCGCATACCGGGTGAAATCGCGTAATATTTCTACGTTTGCCGCCCAGGCGGCTGATCATCGCAATAGGGAGAGAAACCATGCAAGTTGATCATCACGATCTGTATCAGGAGTTTCCGGAGTTCAAGGACGGGATTGATGCGCTCAAGTCCGGCAATGCCTATTTTTCCCGCCAGTTCGCTTCCTACAACCGCCTGACCGGCAAGGTCGAGGATCTGGAAGAGCACGACATGCCGGTCGCCGACTTCACCATCGAAGACATGAAGAAGCAGCGCGTCAAACTGAAGGACGAGATTTACCATCTGCTGCTCGCCTTCCGCGCCGGCCAGCAGTCCGTCAAGGCCTGATTAGCGGCGATGCCCGACGACGCATCCGGTAAAATCACCGGATGCATGCTTTGCCTTACTGGCGCCTCTCGGGCTACTACTTTTTCTATTTCGCCTTCATTGGCGCCTTCTCGCCCTATTTCGGGCTCTATCTCCAATCCCTGAATTTTTCTGCCTGGGACATCGGGCTGCTGATGTCGCAGATGCAGTTGATGCGCCTTTTTGGCCCCAATCTGTGGGGCTGGCTGGCTGACCGTTTCGGTCGGCGCATGGCGATCATTCGTCTGGCCGCCGGGATCGGCCTGGCCGGATTCACCGCCTTTTTCTGGCTCGATAAATTGCCCGGCATGCTGGTCGCGATGGCTGTGCTGGCCTTCTTCTGGAGCGCCGCATTACCGCTGGTCGAGACGCTGACTTTCGACCATCTGCGCGACGAGCGTGGTCGTTACAGCCGCATTCGCCTGTGGGGATCGATCGGCTTCATCGTCGCCGTGATGGGAACCGGCGCGCTGCTCGACATGGCGCCGCCGGTCGGTGTGCTCTGGGTGTGCTGGGCGATTCTCGCCGGCATTCTGCTCTACGCCTTGACCCTGCCGGAAGCGCCGCCAGTTCCGCATGACCGCGATGCTCAGCCGATCGGCGAAATCCTCCGCCAGCCGAAGGTGATTGCGCTGATGACCGCCTGCTTCGCGATGTCGGCGGCGCATGGTGCGTTCTACGTTTTCTATTCGATTCACCTTGACGCCCACGGCTACTCGAAGACCGAAGTCGGCTTGCTTTGGTCGCTCGGGGTGGTGGCGGAAATTATTGTCTTCATGTTTATGGCGCGGCTGTCGCGAAGGTTCTCGCTGCGCGCCATCCTGCTCGCCAGTTTCGGGGCGGCGGTCATTCGCTTTGTGCTCATGGGCTGGGGCGTCGAATCGGCGACCATCATGATTCTGGTCCAGTTGCTGCACGGCCTGACTTTTGGTGCCTACCACGCAGCCTCGATTGCCGCCGTGAATCAGTGGTTTCCGGGTCGGGCGCAGGGGCGGGGACAGGCGCTGTATTCCAGCCTGTCATTCGGCGCCGGTGGCTTGCTTGGCGCGCTGATCAGCGGCCGGACCTGGGATTCGCTGGGTTCCGGCTGGACCTTTACTCTCGGTTCGCTGTTCGCGCTGGTCGGCTTCGCGCTGGTCTGGGGCTGGGTCGGCGCAAATGCGACGGTCAACCGGGAAAACAGGGCAAAAATGAAAGATCCTGTGCAATAATTAAACGCTTTACGGCTCACTTTACGCACCATGTCGAAGACCCTTTACGACAAGCTTTGGGAGAACCACGTCGTCCATCAGGAAGCAGATGGCACGGCCCTTCTCTATATCGATCGTCACCTCGTCCACGAAGTCACCAGCCCGCAGGCTTTCGAAGGTCTCAAGCTGGCCGGCCGCAAGCCGTGGCGCATTTCTTCCATTGTCGCGACGGCCGACCACAACACCCCGACCGATCACTGGGACGAAGGCATCAAGGACCCGGTTTCCCGGCAGCAAGTCGAGACCCTCGACGCCAATATCCGCGAAGTCGGCGCGCTGGCCTATTTCCCGTTCAAGGACGCGCGGCAGGGCATCGTGCACGTCGTCGGTCCGGAAAACGGCGCCACGCTGCCCGGCATGACCGTCGTTTGCGGCGATTCGCACACCTCGACGCACGGCGCCTTCGCCTGTCTGGCTCACGGTATCGGCACCTCGGAAGTCGAGCACGTGCTGGCCACCCAGTGCCTGTTGCAGAAGAAATCGAAGACCATGCTGATTGCCGTCGACGGCAAGCTCGGCAAGGGTGTCACCGCCAAGGATGTGGCGCTGGCCATCATCGGCACCATCGGCACGGCCGGCGGTAACGGTTACGCCATCGAATTCGGCGGCAGCGCCATTCGCGGCCTGAGCATGGAAGGTCGCATGACCCTGTGCAACATGGCCATCGAAGGCGGTGCGCGCATGGGCTTTGTCGCGGTCGACGACAAAACCATCGATTATTTGAAAGGTCGCCCGTTTTCGCCGAAGGGTGACATCTGGGAAAAGGCGGTCGCCTATTGGCGCACGCTGCATTCCGACGCCGGCGCGCAGTTTGACCGCATCGTCACGCTCAAGGCCGAAGAGATTCGTCCGCAGGTGACCTGGGGTACTTCGCCGGAAATGGTCGTCGCCATCGACGCCGTCGTTCCCGACCCGGCCAAGCAGACCGACCCGGTCAAGCGCGAAGGCATGGAACGCGCCCTGCAATATATGGGTCTTAATCCCAATACACCGATCAAGAATATCGCCATCGACAAGGTGTTCATCGGCTCCTGTACCAACTCGCGCATCGAGGATCTGCGCGAGGCGGCATCCGTGCTCAAGGGGCGCCATGTCGCAGCGACCGTCAAGCTGGCGCTGGCTGTACCAGGTTCCGGCCTGGTCAAGCGTCAGGCCGAAGCAGAAGGACTGGACAAGGTGTTCATCGCGGCTGGTTTCGAATGGCGTGAACCGGGGTGTTCGATGTGTCTGGCGATGAATGCCGACCGTCTGGAACCGGGCGAACGTTGTGCCTCGACCTCCAACCGCAATTTCGAAGGCCGTCAGGGCCCGGGCGGACGCACCCATCTGGTCAGCCCGGCCATGGCAGCAGCAGCGGCAATTGCCGGACGTTTTGCCGATGTGCGAGACGTTCTGTAAGCAGAGGAGATGATCATGAAGAATTGGTTTGTCTTGTTTGCTGTGGTTTTCCTGGCCGCCTGCAATACTGCAGAGGGCGTCAAGAAGGATGTTGCCATTGGTGCGGAAAAGACCGGTGAAGCCTTGCACAAGGGTGGCGAAGCGGTTGGAAGTGCCCTGCAGAAGAGTGGCGAGGCGGTCGGCGGCGCCCTGAAAAAGAGTGGCGACGCTGTGCAGAAAGCGGTGGAGTAATGGATAAATTTGTTCGTCTGGAAGGTTTGGTGGCCCCCCTCGACCGCAACAACGTCGATACCGATGCGATCATCCCGAAGCAGTTTCTCAAGTCCATCAAGCGTTCCGGCTTCGGCCCGAATGCCTTTGATGAATGGCGCTACATGGATGTCGGACAGCCGGGGCAGGATTCCTCGGGGCGACCGAAAAACCCGAATTTCGTGCTCAATCTCCCGCGTTATCAAGGCGCCGAAGTGCTGCTGACCCGCGCCAACTTCGGTTGCGGTAGTTCGCGTGAACATGCGCCGTGGGCGCTGCTCGATTTTGGCTTCAAGGCCATCATCGCCGAATCGTTCGCCGACATCTTCTTCAACAACTGCTACAAGAATGGCATCGTGCCCATCGTCTTGCCGGCCGGCGAAGTCGAAGCCTTGTTCAAACAGGTCGAAGCGACACCCGGCTACAAGCTGGTCGTCGACCTGCAGGCGCAGGCCGTCATTCGCCCGGATGGCTATGGCATTCCGTTCCAGATCGACGCTTTCCGCAAGGAGTGTCTGATCAATGGCTGGGACGACATTGGCCTGACCCTGCGTCACGCCGAGAAAATCCGCGAATTCGAAGAAAAGCGTCGTATCAACCAGCCCTGGCTGTTTAGTTAGTCATGAGTTATTAGGAGCTTGAGCAGTTAGTGAGCAAGGACATGACTTACTCGCGCTGCTTTTGGCTCGATCCTGAATCCTAACCACTGGATCCTGAAATTATGAAAATCTGCGTTCTGCCGGGTGACGGCATTGGCCCCGAAATTACCGCTGAAGCGGTGCGCGTGTTGAAGGCTCTCGATCTCAAGTTCGAGATGGAAGAAGGACTGCTCGGCGGCTGTGCGGTCGATGCGACTGACCATCCTTACCCGGAAGCGACGCAAAAGCTGGCGCGCGCGGCTGATGCCATCCTGCTCGGCGCCGTCGGTGGCCCGAAGTGGGATACGCTGCCGCGCGAAAAGCGCCCGGAACGCGGTCTACTCGGCATCCGCAAGGATCTGAACCTGTTTGCCAATTTGCGTCCGGCCATTTTGTATCCGGAACTAGCCAATGCTTCAACGCTCAAGCCGGAAGTGGTTGCCGGGCTGGATATCCTGATCATTCGCGAACTGACCGGCGACATTTATTTCGGCCAGCCGCGCGGTATCCGTGAAGAAAACGGCGAGCGTGTCGGTTTCAACACTATGGTTTACAGCGAGTCGGAAATTCGCCGCATTGGCCATGTCGCCTTCCAGGCCGCCCAGAAGCGCGACAAACGCCTGTGCTCCGTTGACAAGATGAACGTGCTCGAATGTACCCAGCTCTGGCGCGACGTGATGATCGAGATTTCGCACGATTATCCGGATGTCGAACTGAGCCACATGCTGGTCGACAACGCCGCCATGCAACTGGTCAAGGCGCCCAAGCAATTCGACGTGATGGTCACCGGCAACATGTTCGGCGACATTCTGTCCGACGAGGCATCGATGCTGACCGGCTCGATCGGCATGTTGCCGTCGGCCTCTCTCGACGACAAGAACAAGGGGCTCTACGAGCCGTCGCACGGTTCTGCTCCGGATATCGCCGGCCAGGGTGTGGCCAATCCGCTGGCCACCATTCTGTCGGCTGCGATGATGCTGCGTTACACTTTTGCTCTCGAAGAGCAGGCACTGCGCGTCGAAAATGCGGTCAAAAAGGTTTTGGCCCAGGGTTACCGGACTGGCGACATCTACGAGCGCGGCACCAACAAGGTGGGTACGAAGGAAATGGGCGACGCCGTACTGGCGGCGCTGTAAAAAGGTTTTTCACGGAGAGTGATGAGATGAAGAAGGTTGGTCTGGTTGGTTGGCGCGGTATGGTCGGTTCGGTCCTCATGCAGCGCATGGTGGAAGAGGGTGATTTTGCCCATATCGATCCGGTGTATTTCTCCACTTCGGCAGCTGGTGGCAAGGCCCCGGTATTCGGTGGCAAGGAAGCCTCGCTGCCGCTCCAGGATGCTTCCAATATCGAAGCCCTGAAGGCCTGTGAAATCATCATTACCTGCCAGGGGGGCGACTACACCAAGGAAGTCTTCGCCAAGCTGCGCGCTACCGGCTGGAATGGTCACTGGATCGATGCCGCCTCCTCGCTGCGCATGGCTGACGGCGCCGTGATCATCCTCGATCCGGTCAACATGCACGTCATCAAGGACGCGCTGGCCAAGGGCGGCAAGAACTGGATCGGCGGCAACTGCACGGTTTCCCTGATGCTCATGGGTCTTGGCGGCCTGTTCCAGAACGACCTGATCGAATGGGCAACGTCCATGACCTATCAGGCTGCCTCCGGTGCTGGTGCACAGAACATGCGTGAGCTGATCTCCCAGATGGGTGCCATCCACTCATCCGTCGCTGATCTGCTGGCTGACCCGGCGTCCGCCATTCTCGATATCGACCGCAAGGTTGCCGAGACCATCCGCTCCGATGCCTTCCCGAAGAAGAACTTCCGCAACACGCCGCTCGCTGGTTCGTTGATCCCGTGGATCGACGTGCCCTACGAGAACGGCCAGTCGAAGGAAGAATGGAAGGGTGGCGCGGAATGCAACAAGATTCTCGGCAAGCCGGCTTTCCGTAGCGCCGGCTCGATCCCCATCGATGGCTTGTGCGTGCGCATCGGTGCCATGCGTTGCCACAGCCAGGCGCTGACCATCAAGCTCAAGAAGGACGTGCCGCTCGACGAAATCAGCGACATGTTGGCCAAGGCCAATCCCTGGGCCAAGGTTGTGCCGAACGATCGCGAGATCTCCGAGCGCGAACTGACGCCGGCGGCCGTGACCGGTACATTGACTGTGCCGGTTGGTCGTTTGCACAAGATGGCCATGGGTCCGGAATACCTGGCAGCCTTTACCTGCGGCGACCAATTGCTGTGGGGCGCCGCCGAGCCGCTGCGTCGGATGCTGCGTATTCTGCTCGACGCCTGATCTGAATCATCCTTTCGCCTAAAAGCCGGGGCTTTGACCCCGGCTTTTTATTTGTTGGGGATATGCAAAAAGGGCAGGTTTGAGAAGCGGGTTTAGCTTGCATTGCTAAGTACATGATGTTAATTTGAAAGTCCCAAAATTGACGCTCAGGGTTTCGCCGTGAACGGAACTGTACATACCAGGTTCAAGAAACGCGCCGCCGCGCTTGCTGTCGCTTCTTGTCTTTCAATTTCCCCGTGGATTGCAGAGGCTGCCGGCCTGGGCAAACTCACGGTGTTGTCGGGTATTGGGCAGCCCTTGCGGGCCGAGCTCGATATCGGCGCGACAAGGGACGAACTGGGCGGGATGACCGCTCGTCTCGCGCCTCAGGATGCCTTCAAACAGGCTGGTGTCGATTTCGCCTCTGTTTTGATGGACCTCCGGTTCACCGTCGAGAAGCGCCCCAATGGGCAGTCGGTGGTCAAGGTGAGTTCGTTCAAGCCGATCAACGAACCCTTCCTGGATTTTCTGGTTGAGCTGAACTGGCCGGCCGGCCGCCTGGTTCGCGAATACACCTTCCTCCTGGATCCACCGGAAATGATGGCTTCCCAGTCGTCGCGCCCGGTTGCCGAGGCGCGGGTCGTGGAGACGGTGCGCGGAGGCGGTTACGCTGGTGAGTCAAGGTCGGTACCAGTCAAGGCTGCGCCTGCACCCCGTCCTGCTCCGGCTCCCAAGCTTGCGGCCGAGCCCAAGCAGAAACCGGAGAGTGCCGGGGCTCATGTTGTGAAGCAGGGCGAAACGCTGCGCAAGATTGCTGCCGAAAACAAGTATGAGGGGGTTTCCCTCGAGCAGATGCTGATTGGTTTGTTCCAGCGCAATCCGGATGCCTTCGTAGCCCAGAATGTCAATCGCCTTAAAGCTGGCGCCATTCTGAATATTCCCGAACAGTCTGCGGTCGAGTCGGTCTCGCCGGCCGAAGCAAGAAAAGTCTATGTCGCCCAGGCGCGTGACTGGAATGACTATCGGCAAAAGCTGGCCGCTTCCACGGCCAGGACGCCAACTGCGGACGGTGCGTCAACCCAGACCAGCGCCGGAAAAATCACGGCCAAGGTAGAAGAGAAAGCCGCGCCGGCCGAGCAGTCCAAGGATCAGGTCAAGGTGGCACGCACCGATCCGGCAGCCAAGGGTGTTGCTGCCGGCAAGGCGGCCGAGACGGCTGATCAGTTAGCCAAGGACAAGGCGCTCAAGGAAGCGCAGGATCGCCTGCAGACACTGGAAAAGAACGTCAATGAGTTGCAAAAGCTTCTGGAGATGAAGAACCAGAAGCTGGCTGAACTGCAGCAACCGCCTGCCAAGAAGGAAGAGCCCAAGGCGGTTGAGGCGGTGAAGCCTGTCGAGGTAGCCAAGCCGGTCGAGCCGAAGGTGGTGGAGGCTCCCAAGCCGGTAGAGCCGCCGAAGGCCCCCGAGGTTGCCAAGCCCGTTGAGGAAGCAAAGCCGGTCGAACCACCAAAACCCGTCGAAGCTCCGAAGCCGGAGGCGCCGAAGGTGGCGGCTCCTGTGCCGACGCCTGAGCCGGAACCCGAACCCGAGCCGAGCTTCGTAGACTCCTTGCTCGAAGACCCGCTTCCCCTGGTTGGCGGCGGCGGAGTTCTTGCCCTGCTGGCCGGCTACTTCCTGTACAACCGTCGGCGTACCCGGAGCGCGTCTGTTGAAACGACGGCGCTGCCGATGCCGTCCAGCCTTGGTCCCAATTCCGTATTCCGCATGACGGGTGGCCAGAGCATTGATACGGGCAATACCCCGCCGCAGACTGGCGAGTTCAGCCAGACCGGTCCGGGCACGATCGATACCGATGAGGTTGATCCGGTTGCCGAGGCTGATGTGTACATGGCCTATGGCCGTGATACCCAGGCTGAGGAAATCCTTCTTGAAGCATTGCAGAAGGATCCGCAACGCACCGCCATCCACGCCAAGCTGCTGGAAATTTACGCCAACCGTCACAGCGTGAAGCAGTTTGAAACGCTGGCTGGCGAGTTGTATGCCCAGACAGCCGGTGTTGGCCCGGATTGGGCAAAAGTTGCGCTACTTGGCTTGGGCCTCGATCCGAACAATCCGCTATATTCAGCCTCGCATGCTCAGTCTGCACCGGAGATGTCGGCTGAGCCGGAAGCGCCGATGGCCGACGCTTCTGTTGATATTCCTGCCGATCTACCCTCGACGATGCCAGAGTCGCTGGCGACTTTCCCTGAGCCGGAGCTTGAGCCCGAAGCAGAGGCTGTCCCTGCGGCGCTCGATCTGTCGGATGATTTCGAGCATGACACCTTGGTTCTCCCGAAAGAGCCGGAGCCGCAGGCCGAAAATGAGGCCGCAGCCGAGACTCTGGACCTCGGGCAGGATGCAATGACACTTGACTTTGATCTTGGCGCGGAGACGATTGCTCCCGAGATCAAGAGCCAAATCGCCGCGGATGCTGAGGCTGAGCCGTATACCGATACCGTGGTTTCGGTGAGTGATTCGGATGCCCTCGATTTCGATCTGGGTAGCGAGCTGGCACCAGCTGCTGGCGTGGAGGTGGTTCCGCCGGAAGAGCCGAGCGATACCGGTCTGGATCTCGATTTCAACGTTGCCGAGCAAGCGCTGGTTGAAGAGGAGCCTGCTGCATCGGCGCCTGATTTTTCTCCGGACGGTACTCTGGTGATGCCGTCGGCGGTCGCTGAAATGGCCGACGATCTTGATGTCGGTCTGGGCACCTGGGTTGGTGGAGAAGAGTTGCCCGAAGAGCTGCGAGCCGAGGTTCCACATCAGGACGAGCCGCAGGCTGTCGAACTCGGTCACGATGCGGACGCGGCGATGTCCAGGACCGTGGTCAATCAGGTGGCCGGCACGGATACACTGATCGATTCGAATATCCTTAATTTTGGCGGTGATGATCACAATGCCAAGTTGGCTGACACCGTGGTCAACGCCGGTATTGTTGATAGCGACTCGCTGGAGTTCGATGTCAAGCTGACTGACTCGATGTTCCTTGGCCAGCCCATGGGAACGCAGGAGTTTGATATCGGTTCGATCAATCTCGATCTTTCCGAGCCACCGGAGGCAGCGCCAACTGCGCCAGCTGAGGTGAGTGCCGCTCCGGCTGAAATGGCGCCGCTTGATGCGCCATCGGCTGACGGTGCTGTAGCTGACGAGGCGCCGGTGCACAACGAGCAGTGGGAAGAGGTCAATACCAAGCTGGATCTGGCCAAGGCCTATGAAGAAATGGGCGATCTCGAAGGGGCTCGCGAGCTGCTGCAGGAAGTGGTTGGCGAGGGCTCGATTGATCTGGTTGAACAGGCTCGCACGATACTCGGCCGCATAGGCGGGTAGAATTCAGGCTTGTGATCGGCACATGGCCCCGCAAGGGGCCGTGTGCATTTCGGGAGCCCGGTTTTGCATCCTTCTTGCGCATTGATCGTTTGGCTGGCAGCGGTTATCGGCGTTCAGTTCGTCGGCTATGCCGCCATGCTCCTGCTCGTAGCCGGTGCCTTGCTGCTGAACCCTGCCTTGCTTCGTCGCTGGTGGGTGTACATCAGGCGGGCGCGTTGGTTGTTGCTGACTCTCTGGTTGATTCTGGCCTACAACACGCCGGGCGAGGCTCTGCACGACCTGCCCTGGGCGCCAACCTTTGAAGGTGTGGCCGAAGCCAATTTGCAGGCCGCTCGTCTGGTGGCGATGCTGGCCTGCCTGGCCTGGCTGTTCCTGCATCTCGGCCACGAAGGGATGATTGCCGGCCTGTGGGGGCTGCTGCAGCCGGTTCGCGGGCTTGGCTTTGATAGCGAGCGTGTTGTCGTCCGTCTGTCGTTGGTGCTTGAGAACCTTCAGGAGCCTCCGGAAAAAGGGGCGTGGAAGCGGATGCTGGCGGCCCAGCCGTCTGACTCGTCCGGGCAGGAGTCTCTGCATTTGAGTCTGGCGCCATGGCATCTGCGCGACAGTTTGCTGGTGCTGGCCTCTGGCCTTGGCTTGATGGGAGCGGCATTGTTGTGAGAATTGCCTTGGGCGTCGAATACTGCGGTACTGCCTTTCATGGCTGGCAAAGTCAGGCCGGCGGCGGCACGGTGCAGGATGCGCTGGAGTCGGCGCTGCGCGAAATCGCCGGGATGCCGGTTGGCGTGATGTGTGCGGGACGGACCGACGCCGGCGTGCATGCGAGCCATCAGGTCGTGCATTTCGAGACTTCGGTCGAGCGTCCGCTGACGGCCTGGGTGCGTGGCGTCAATTCGAATTTGCCAGCAGGCGTTGCCGTGCGCTGGGCGCAGGCGGTGGACGACGAATTCCATGCGCGATTCAGCGCCCGTGGCCGGCGTTACCGCTATCTGCTGCTCAATCGGCCGCAGCGGCCGGGCTTGTGGGCGGGACGGGTTGGCTGGTTTCATGGAACGCTCGAACTGGCGGCGATGCAGGATGCCTGCGCCCGACTGCTCGGCGAGCATGATTTCTCGGCTTTTCGCGCTGCCGGGTGCCAGGCCAAATCACCGGTCAAGACGCTGGCGCGGGCTGATGTTCGGCAGTGCGGCAGCCTGTTCATCTTCGATTTCGAGGCCAGTGCCTTCCTGCATCACATGGTGCGCAATCTGGTCGGTACGCTGGTCTATATCGGCAAGGGGGCGCAGTCGCCCGGTTGGGTCGACGAGTTGTTGCAGATGCAGGACCGCAAGCTGGCGGCGCCGACGTTTTCGCCGGATGGCCTGTATTTCCGCGGCCCGATCTATGAACCGCACTGGGGTCTGCCCGATCCGGACGACGATTTTCTCGATGGGCTGTTGAAATAATGCTTTCGGGCCAAATTTTCATTCAAGCAGCGATTTCAATTTTGGCCGTTTTTTCAGGTTGACCGTAGGAATGAAGAATTCATGAAAACACGGATCAAAATCTGTGGTCTGACCCGCGAAGAGGATGTCGACGCGGCGGTGGCGGCTGGTGCCGATGCGATCGGCTTTGTCTTCTATCCGCCCAGCCCGCGCTACGTCACTCCGCAGCGGGCGGCCGAACTGGCCAAGCGAATTCCGCCTTTTGTCGATGTCGTCGGCCTGTTCGTGAACGAAGCGCCGGACGTCGTACGAGCGGCCTGCGAGGCCCTGCCCATCAACGTCCTGCAGTTTCACGGCGACGAGGATGCTGCCTATTGCCGCCAGTTCGCCCGGCCCTATCTGCGGGCGGCACGAGTGAGGCCGGGGCTTGATCTGGTAGAATTCGCCGGCTCGTTTCCCGACGCCCGGGGTCTGTTGCTGGATGCCTTTGTCGAGGGCTACGGTGGCGGTGGCCATGTCTTTGACTGGACGCTGATTCCGCCGAATCTCCCATCGTATCTGGTGCTTTCCGGCGGATTGACCGCAGACAACGTCGGCGATGCCGTGCGGCGCGTGCGCCCGGTGGCCGTCGATGTCTCGTCTGGCGTCGAAGCGGGCAAGGGAATCAAGGATCACTCGAAAATCGCTGCCTTCGTGGCGGCTGTACGGAAAGCCGATGAGTCAATATAACTTCCCCGACGCCAAGGGCCATTTTGGCCCTTACGGTGGCGTCTTCGTGGCCGAGACGCTGTTTGGCGCGCTCGATGAATTGAAGGAAGCCTACGCCGCAGCGCAGGCCGATCCGGCCTTCCGGGCCGAATACGAATACGAGCTCAAACATTTTGTCGGCCGTCCGTCGCCGATCTACCACGCCAAACGCTGGTCGGAAATGCTTGGTGGCGCCCAGATCTACCTGAAGCGTGAAGACCTCAACCACACCGGTGCCCACAAGGTTAACAACTGCATCGGCCAGGCCATGCTGGCCAAGCGCATGGGCAAGCCGCGCGTCATCGCCGAAACGGGCGCCGGCCAGCACGGCGTCGCCACGGCCACAGTCGCTGCCCGCTACGGCATGGAGTGCGTGGTCTATATGGGCAGCGAGGACGTCAAGCGTCAGGCGGCAAACGTCTATCGCATGAAGCTGCTCGGCGCCACCGTCGTTCCGGTCGAATCCGGCTCGAAGACACTCAAGGACGCGCTCAATGAAGCGATGCGCGACTGGGTCACCAACATCCACAACACCTTCTACATCATTGGTACGGTCGCCGGTCCGCATCCGTATCCGATGCTGGTCCGCGATTTTCAGAAAATCATCGGCGAAGAATGCCTGGTTCAGATGCCGGAAATGACCGGCCGTCAGCCCGATGCGGTGATTGCCTGCGTCGGTGGTGGTTCCAACGCGATGGGAATTTTTTATCCCTACATCAACGTCGAGGGCGTTCGCCTGATCGGCGTCGAAGCCGCCGGTGACGGCATGGAAACCGGCCGCCACTCGGCCTCACTGACCGCTGGCGTGCCCGGCGTGCTGCATGGCAACCGGACCTACCTGTTGCAGGATGAAGACGGCCAGATCATCGAAACTCATTCGATTTCGGCTGGTCTGGACTACCCGGGCGTCGGTCCGGAGCACGCTTGGCTCAAGGATATCGGCCGTGCTGAATACCAGCCGATCGACGACAGCGAAGCGCTGGCCGCCTTCCACACCCTGTGCCGCATCGAAGGCATCATCCCGGCGCTCGAATCCAGCCATGCGCTGGCTTACGCCGCCAAACTGGCGCCGACGTTGCCGAAGGACAAGATTCTGCTGGTCAATCTCTCCGGCCGGGGTGACAAGGACATGCACACCGTGGCCGAGAAGTCGGGGATCGTTTTCTGATGTCGCGCATAAAGACCGCTTTTGACCGGCTCAACGCCGAAGGCCGCAAGGCGCTGATTCCCTTCATCACAGCCGGCGATCCGGATGCCGCACTGACCCTGCCGCTCATGCAGGCGTTGGTCGAGGCCGGCGCCGATGTCATCGAACTCGGCGTGCCGTTCTCCGACCCGATGGCCGATGGCCCGACCATTCAGCGCGCCTCCGAACGCGCCCTGGCCAAGGGCATGACGCTGCGCAAGGTGCTGCAACTGGTCAGCGCCTTCCGTACGCTTGATGACAAAACGCCGGTTGTGCTGATGGGCTACGCCAATCCGATCGAGGCGATGGGCCTCGAGAAATTTGCCGAGAAGGCCGCGCAGTCCGGGGTCGATGGCGTACTCGTCGTCGATTACCCGCCCGAAGAAGCGGCCAGCTTTGGTGCTGCGATGAAGGCGCACGGCATGGATCCGATCTTCCTGCTGGCCCCGACTTCCAACGCCGAGCGCATCGCCCAGGTGGCCGAAATCGCCAGTGGCTACGTCTATTACGTCTCGCTGGCCGGCGTTACCGGTTCCGGCGCGCTCAACGTCGAGGCGGTGGCTGAGCGTCTGCCGCTGATCCGCGAAAAGACCGGTCTGCCGGTCGGGGTCGGTTTTGGCATCCGTGACGCGGCTACCGCGGCTCGCATTGCCGCTATCGCCGACGCCGTTGTCGTCGGCAGCCGGATTATCGAAGAAATTGAAAAATCGACCGCGGAAACTGCCTGTGCCAACGTGAAAGCCTTGGTTGCAGACATTCGTCGCGGTGTGGATGAGGTGAAAAAATGAGCTGGCTGACCAAACTGCTGCCCCCCAAGATCAAGCGCGAGCAAGGCGCCCAGCGCCGCGGCAACCTGCCGGAAGGCCTGTGGAGCAAGTGCCCGTCCTGCGAGGCAGTGCTCTACGCGACCGATCTGGAAAACAACCTGCAGGTCTGCCCCAAGTGCGGCCACCACAACCGCCTGAATGCCCGCCAGCGCCTCGATATCCTGTTGGATGCCGAAGGCCGTTTCGAGATCGGCGCCGAGGTATTGCCGGTCGACAGCCTCAAATTCAAGGACTCCAAGCGCTATCCCGATCGTCTGATGGATGCCAATGAATCGAGCGGTGAAAGCGATTCGCTGGTCGTCCTGCAGGGTGCCATCAAGACCATGCCGGTCGTTGCTGCGGCCTTCGAGTTCGACTTCATGGGCGGCTCGATGGGCTCCGTGCTCGGCGAACGCTTCGTACGCGGCGTGCAAACCGCCGTCGAGCACAAGATGCCTTTCATCTGCATCACCGCATCCGGTGGCGCCCGCATGCAGGAAGGCTTGTTCTCGCTCATGCAGATGGCCAAGACGACGGCCTCGCTGACCAAACTGTCCGAAGCCGGCCTGCCTTTTATCTCCATCCTGACCGACCCGACCATGGGCGGCGTTTCCGCCTCCTTCGCCTTTGTTGGCGACGTGGTCATTGCCGAACCCAAGGCGCTGATCGGCTTTGCCGGCCCGCGCGTCATCGAGCAGACCGTCCGCGAAACGCTGCCGGAAGGCTTCCAGCGCTCCGAGTTCATCATGGAAAAGGGCGCCATCGACATGATTGTCGACCGTCGCGAACTGCGCGATCAGGTCGCCCGCGTCCTGGCTCTGCTGCAAAAACTGCCGGCTGCCGCTTGAAGACACTCGAAGACTGGCTGGCTCACCTCGAAGGCCTGCACCCGAAAGGTCAGGCCGGCATCGAGCTGGGCCTCGACCGTATCCGGCAGGTCAAGGATGCCCTGGGACAGACCCAACACTGCCCGGTCATCGTGGTCGGTGGCACCAACGGCAAGGGCTCGACCTGCGCCTATCTCGAAAACATCATCGACCGCGCCGGCTACAAGGTCGGCTGCTACACCTCGCCGCACCTGTTGGCTTACAACGAGCGGGTGCGCCTGAACGGTCGATCAGTGAGCGATGAGGCCTTGTGTGCCGCCTTCGCTCGCGTCGAAGGTGCTCGCCAACAGGCCGGCAACGTCGCGCTGACCTATTTCGAATTCGGTACGCTGGCCGCCTGGGAAGTCTTTGCCGAAGCCGGTGTTGAAGCAGCCGTCCTCGAAGTCGGCCTCGGTGGGCGCCTCGATGCGGTCAACGCCTACGAACCCGATGTTTCCATCGTCACTACCGTGGCCCTCGATCACACCGACTGGCTGGGGCCGGATCGCGAAAGCATCGGCTTCGAAAAGGCCGGCATCTACCGCGCCGGCAAGCTGGCCTTGTGTGCCGACCCGAATCCGCCACAAAGCCTGCTAGCCCACGCCGCAGCCATTGGCGCCGATCTGCGCCTGATCGGTCGCGATTTCGGCTTCGAGCGGCCGGCTGCCGAAACCAACGAAAACCGCCTGCAATGGCGCTGGTGGTGCCTTTCCGGCGGCCAGCTAATCAAGCGTGCGCTGGCCTATCCCGGCCTGCGCGGCCCGACCCAACTCTACAATGCAGCTGTCGCCCTGGCTGCGCTTGATGCGCTCGGCGACAAGCTGCCGGTGACCATGCAGGCCATCCGTCCCGGCATGATCGAAACCGAACTGCCCGGGCGCTTTCAGGTTGTTCCCGGCAAGCCTGCTATCGTCCTCGATGTTGGCCACAATCCACAGGCGATCCGGGTGCTTGCCGACAATCTGTCGAGCATGGGCTTTTTCGACCGGACCTTCGCTGTGCTTGGCATGTTGAGCGACAAGGATATCGTCGGCGCGCTGGCCCCCTTGAAGGGTAAGGTTGATGTCTGGCATCTGGCGACACTGGCTGGTCCGCGAGGAACCAGCGCCGAGACGCTGGCCGGGATCATTGCCGAAACAGTGCTCGGTGGCGAGGTGGTTTGCCACCCCTCCGCGCAGGCTGCCATGCAAGCAGCCAAGGGGCAGGCCGCTGAAAGTGATAGAATCCTCGCCTTTGGATCCTTCTACACGGTAGCCGGAGCGCTAGAAACGCTACGGAAAAGACCCTAGTCATGGACGACAACGACGCCCAGTTGCACCTCAAGAAACGCGCCCGCCGCCGTCTGGTCGGGGCGATATTCTTCGTATCCGTGGTTGCCGTTGTGCTGCCCATGGTGATGGATCACGAACCGCGCCAGACCGTGCAGGATGTCGAAATCCGTATTCCAGGGCAGGACGAAAAGCCGTTTGCGCCGAAATTTGCTGCTGCACCGGTAGAGAGAGCCGCGCCAAAGATTGTCGAGACCCCTGTGGTGCCGCCGGCCGTGGCTACTCCGGAGGCCGTCGTGGCCGAGCCGGCAGTCAAGCCGACAGCCCGCGTTGTCGAGGTCGCCAAGGATGCCAAGCCGACCGAGAAACCAGTTGAAAAACCGGCGGCCAAGCCGGAAAAAGCCCCCGAAAAACCGGCTGTAAAAGCCCCTGAAAAGCCGGCCGAAAAGCCGGTCGAGAAGCCCAAGGCCGACGATGCCAAGCGCGCTGCGGCGATTCTGGCCGGTCAGGCAGCCGAGACCAAGCCGGCCGCCAAAGGTGGTGAATATCTGGTTCTGATCGGTGCCTTTTCGAATGAGGCCAACGTCAAGAGCCTGAAGGCGAAGCTCAGCGAGGAAGGCATCAAGACTTTCAGCGAGCCGCTCGATACGCCGCAGGGCAAGAAAACCCGCGTTCGGGCCGGACCATTCGCCAGTCGCGAGGCGGCCGACAAGGCACTGGAAAAGATGAAGCGGATCGGTGTCAGCGGAGTCGTTGCGGCCAAGCCATGACGGGTTTTGACTACGTTGTAATCGGGATTGTCGCTGTCTCGCTGCTGTTTGGTTTGTGGCGTGGCGTGGTTGGCGAGGTAATCGCGCTGGTCGCTTGGGGCGTCGGGATTTTTGCTGCGATCGAGTTCGGTGCCTCGGTCGGGCATTCCGTTTTTGCCGGCTTGAGCGATCAAGCGTTGCGGACGCTGGCCGGTTGTGTAGTGATATTTGTCGGCATTCTGGTTTCGATGGCGGTTTTGAACATGGTGGTACGCAGCATGGTCAAAGCCTTGGGCCTGTCCGTCTCGGATCGCATTCTCGGCATGATCTTCGGACTGGCGCGCGGAGTGCTGGTGTGCATGGTGCTGGTCGGGTTGGGGGGCATGACCTCTGCCCCGACGCAGTCGTGGTGGAAAAACGCCACGCTGGCGGCGCCTCTGGAAACCGTCGTTATGGCCGCCAAGCCTTGGCTGCCCGACGATTTGGCAAAACGAATTCGATTTAGCTAAGCAGGAAATACTATGTGCGGGATTTTGGGTGTAATGGCGACAACGCCGGTCAATCAGCTGCTTTACGACGGCCTGATGGTGCTTCAGCACCGCGGCCAGGATGCGGCAGGGATCGCGACGGCGGAGAACAATACTTTTCACCTGCACAAGGGGCCGGGGCTGGTCCGCGACGTCTTCCGCACCCGCAACATGCGGGCGCTGCCCGGCAATTGCGGTATCGGCCACGTCCGCTACCCGACAGCCGGTTCGGCCTACAATTTTGCCGAGGCGCAACCGTTCTACGTCAATTCGCCATTCGGCATCTGCCTTGGTCACAACGGTAACCTGACCAATGCCGAGCAACTGAAGGGCGAGATGTTCCGCCTTGATCGCCGGCACATCAATACCAATTCCGACTCGGAAGTCCTGCTCAACGTGCTGGCGCATGAACTGCAGTCGGCGGCGCACGGTTACGAGCTCGATGTCGATGCTATTTTCCAGGCCGTTGGCGGCGTCCATCGTCGTTGCCGCGGTGCCTACGCGGTCGTCGTGCTGATCGCCGGTTATGGCCTGCTGGCCTTTCGCGATCCGCACGGTATCCGGCCGCTGGTCTATGGCCAGAATGAAACCCCGGAAGGCATGGAGTATCTCGTTTCGTCCGAATCGGTTGCCCTCGATACACTGGGTTTCAAGATGGTGCGCGATATCGAGCCGGGTGAAGCAGTCTTCATCGACTTCAACTTCGAGTTCCACAGCCGCCAGTGTGCGCAGCAGCCGATGTACGCGCCGTGCATTTTCGAATACGTCTATCTGGCCCGTCCGGATTCGGTGATCGACGGTGTTTCCGTCTACGAATCCCGTCTGGCCATGGGCGAAATGCTGGCCGAGAAGGTCAAGAAGCACATCCCGGTCGAAGAGATCGATGTTGTTATTCCGATTCCGGATTCCAGCCGTCCGTCCGCCATGCAACTGGCTCAGGTGCTCGGTATTCCGTTCCGCGAGGGCTTCGTCAAGAACCGCTACGTCGGCCGCACCTTCATCATGCCGGGTCAGGCCATGCGCCGGAAATCGGTGCGTCAGAAGCTCAATACCGTTGGCCAGGAATTCAAGGGCAAGCGGGTTCTGCTGGTCGATGACTCCATCGTCCGCGGCACGACCAGTCGCGAGATCGTCGACATGGCACGCGCTGCTGGCGCGACCAAGGTCTATTTTGCGTCGGCTGCGCCGCCGGTACGCTTCCCCAACGTCTATGGCATCGATATGCCAACCCGGGCCGAGCTGATCGCCACGGGCCGTACGGATGAGGAAATCGCCGCCGAAATCGGTGCCGATGCGCTGGTTTATCAGGATATCGAGGCGCTCAAGGAGTCGATTACCTCGTTGCGCTCCGATCTCACGCTGTTCGATGCTTCCTGCTTTGATGGCTGCTACATCACGGGCGACATTGACGATTATTACCTCGACGCGGTCGAAGGCAAGCGTGGTAGCAAGGGTGGCAAGGGCAGCGACGACGACGGCGATGGCCGCGCCTCGCAGCAACTCGTCCTGCAACTGGCCGAGGATGCACGGGATTGACCATGTCTGATTTTCCAGAATACCGTCCGGAAACGCTGGCTGTTCGTGCCGGCCAGCAGCGCAGCCAGTTCGGCGAGCATTCCGAAGCGCTTTACCTGACCTCGAGTTTCGTCTTCAAGAGCGCAGCACAGGCGGCCAAGCGTTTTTCCGGCGAGGAAGAGGGCAACGTTTACGCCCGCTTCTCGAACCCGACCGTCACCATGTTCGAGGAACGCCTTGCCGCGCTGGAAGGCGCCGAGGATTGCGTCGCCACGGCGAGCGGCATGTCGGCGATCATGGCCGCTGTGCTGGCTCACCTCAAGCAGGGCGACCACATCGTCGCTTCGAACAGCCTGTTCGGCGCCACGGTGCAGTTGTTCAACAACATCCTGTCGCGTACCGGCATCACGACCACCTTTGTGTCGCATACCGATCCGGCGGCGTGGGAAGCGGCGATCCGTCCGGAAACCAAGCTGTTTTTCCTCGAAACGCCGTCCAATCCGCTGACTGAAATCGCCGACATCCGGACGCTGGCCGGGATCGCCCACGCCAAGGGCATCCTGGTCGCCGTCGACAACTGTTTCTGCACGCCCATCCTGCAGCGTCCGCTCGACATGGGGGCCGATCTGGTCATCCATTCGGCGACCAAGTTCCTTGATGGGCAAGGCCGCGTGCTGGGCGGTGCCGTCTGCGGCCCGAAGAAACTGACCGAAGAAGTCTTCAAATACCTGCGCACGGCGGGTCCGACGCTGTCGGCCTTCAATGCCTGGGTGCTGCTCAAAGGCCTTGAAACGCTGAAGCTGCGTGTTGAAGCGCAATCGGCCAATGCGGCACAACTGGCTGCCTGGCTCGAGGCGCATCCGAAAGTGGCGCGCGTTTTCTATCCCGGTCTGCCCTCGCATCCACAGCACGAACTGGCCAAGACCCAGCAGAAATCGGGCGGCGCCATCGTCGCCTTCGAAGTCAAGGGGGCTCGCGAACAAGCCTGGCAGGTCGTCGATAATTGCCGCCTGCTGTCCATTACCGCCAATCTCGGCGACACCAAAACGACCATTACCCATCCCGCCTCCACCACGCATGGCCGCATTTCACCGGAAGCCCGGGCCGCGGCCGGCATCAATGAAGGGCTGCTGCGCATCGCCGTCGGCCTCGAAGCGGTGGAGGATCTGCAGGCCGATCTTGAGCGTGGACTGAGCCTGATCTGATCGTCTGAATTTTTCCGCGCCGCCAGCGAGGGGGCGCAACCGCCGGATCTCGGTGTTTTTCCGGTTAACCGTGTTTGCTACGGTCAACCGGAAAAAATGCCCAAAATTGAAATCCGGTTTCTCCTGACCCTCGCTGTCTCGTTGCATCCTGTCCCTTCTGGTCAGGCTTTATCCAAGGATTTCCATGCATTTTTCCGATCTCGGCCTCAAGGCCGAACTCCTGCGCGCCGTTGCCGACCAAGGTTACGACACGCCGACCCCCATCCAGCAGCAGGCCATTCCGGCCGTCATGACCGGCCGCGACCTGATGGCCACGGCCCAGACCGGCACCGGCAAGACGGCCGGTTTCACGCTGCCCATTCTGCACCGGCTGTCCAGCGGTCCGGCCGGGCATCTCGCCCGCGTCACAAAGAAGCCACGCGTACTGGTCCTCGTGCCGACGCGCGAACTGGCCATCCAGGTCGAAGAAAGCGTGCGCACCTACGGCAAACATCTGCCGATCGTCTCGCTGGCTGTTTTCGGCGGTGTCGGCATCAATCCGCAGATTGCCAATCTGCGCCGCGGTGTCGATATTCTGGTGGCGACGCCGGGTCGCCTGCTCGACCATATTCAGCAGCGCACGGCCGATCTCTCGGCCATCGAGATACTGGTCCTCGACGAAGCCGACCGCATGCTCGACATGGGCTTCATCCGCGATATCCGCAAGATCATCGCCCTGCTGCCGAAACAGCGGCAGAACCTGATGTTCTCGGCCACTTTCTCGCCGGACATCCGCGAACTGGCCGCCGGCCTGCTGCACAATCCGGCCTCGGTCGACGTCGCCGCGCGCAATACGGCGGCTGAAACGGTGGCCCAGTGCGTCATCGAAACCAACCGCGACCAGAAGAAGGAACTCCTCTGTCACCTGTTCGAGACCCGCGGCTGGCATCAGGTGCTGGTTTTCGCCCGGACCAAGCATGGCGCCGATGCGCTGTCCAAGACGCTGGAAAAAGCCGGTATCAGCTCGGCGGCTATCCACGGCAACAAGTCGCAGGGGGCGCGGACGCGGGCCCTCACCGATTTCAAGGAGGGCAAGCTGGTGGCGCTGGTGGCAACCGATATCGCGGCGCGCGGCATCGATATCGATGCCTTACCCTACGTCATCAATTATGAGCTGCCCGATGTCGCCGAAGACTACGTGCACCGCATCGGCCGGACCGGCCGGGCCGGCATGGAAGGCAAGGCGATCTCGCTGGTCAGCCACGACGAGCGCGGTAGCCTGCGCGACATTGAACGACTGATCAAGCGCGATCTCGAGCGCCTCGTCATTCCTGGCTTCGAGGCATCGGCCATCGCGCCGCCCAAGCCGGTGCAGCCGCCGCGCGGCGTGCGCAAGCCGCAACCCGGCCGGCCACAGGCGAAGAAAACGGCGCAAAACCCGAGTCGACCGCAGCAACATCACAGCGGCAACCGGCATCGCTGATCACCAGCCACGCGGGAACTAATGGCGTGGCTGACTTGTCGGGGGGCGAAAAAACGTCTACTGTGGAAACTTAAGCTGTAACTTCATATTGTTAACGCAGTTTCTTAAGGTGTTTTGGAGGTCGGGATGCCCCCCCCGCAAAAAGTCCGGCTCGGTGACCTGCTGATTCAGCAAGGCCTGCTGACCGAGGAACAACTGAAGATGGCGCTCGACGAGCAAAAACGTACCGGGCGCAAGCTCGGGCGGGTTTTTGTCGAGAGCGGCTACGTCACCGAGGAAGGCATCTCGCAGGCGCTGGCCCGACAGTTGCGGATTCCCTTTGTCGACCTCAAGAATTTCACGCCCAAGCCGGATCTGATCAAACTGTTACCGGAAGCACCGGCCCGGCGTTTTCGGGCCATGGTGCTCGATCAGTTGCCGGATGGCCGTTTGCTGATCGGCCTGGCCGATCCGACGGACTTGCAGGCGTATGACGAAATCACCCGTCTGGTCAAACGCGAGATCGACCTCGCTGTCGTTACCGAGAGCCAGTTGCTGGCCATGGTCGACCGCGTCTATCACCGTGGCGAGCAGATTACCGGGCTGGCCAAGGAACTGACGGCCGAACTCGGCGACATGCCGATCGAATTCGGCGACCTGCTTGGCCTCAATCCGGGCGCCGAGGATGCGCCGGTCGTCAAGCTGCTGCAAACGGTGTTCGAGGAAGCGATGCGTCTGCGCGCTTCCGACATCCATTTCGAGCCGCAGGAAAAATCGCTGCGCATCCGTTTTCGTATCGACGGCGTGCTGCACATCCAGACCGAAGCCGACGGCAAGGTTTCATCGGCTGTTGCGCTGCGCCTGAAGCTGATGTCCGGGCTCGACATCTCCGAAAAACGCCTGCCGCAGGATGGCCGTTTCAATATCAAGGTACGGGCCAATCCGGTCGATGTCCGGATTTCGACCTTGCCGACACAATATGGCGAATCGGTGGTCATGCGTCTACTTGCCCAGAACACCGGCCTGCTCGAACTCGACAAGATCGGCATGCCGCCCCGTGTGCTCGAGCGCCTCCGCCATGCCTTGAAACGACCGAGCGGCATGGTGCTGGTTACCGGCCCGACTGGTTCCGGCAAGACGACGACGCTCTATGCCGCGCTCAACGAACTGAATAGCCCCGAGAAGAAGGTCATTACCGTCGAAGACCCGGTCGAATACCGGCTAGGTGGTCTGAATCAGGTGCAGGTGCACGAAAAGATCGACCTCTCCTTCTCGCGCGTGCTGCGCACCGTGTTGCGCCAGGACCCGGACATCGTGCTGATCGGCGAAATGCGCGACCAGGAAACGGCCGAAATCGGCATGCGCGCCGCGATGACCGGCCACCTTGTGCTGTCCACCCTGCACACCAATGACGCCGTATCGACGCCGATCCGCCTGCTCGACATGGGCGTCCCGCGCTACATGGTCGCGCTGTCGGTGCACATGGTCATCGCCCAGCGTCTGGTCCGGTTGATCTGCAGCAACTGTCGCGAAGCCTATGCGCTGACGCCGAACGAGCATGAATGGCTGCGCTATGAGCTGGGTAATGGCATTGATGACCACACCTACCAACATGGTCGTGGCTGCGCCCATTGCGCCAACACCGGTTATCAGGGGCGGAGCGGCGTCTACGAGTTTCTTGAAATGAGCGACACCGTGGTCGAAGCGATCAACCACGAAGACCCAGGCGAATTCATGCGCGTTGCCCGCCAGCAGATGGCCGGCGAAACGCTGCGCCGCGATGCCGTCCGTCTCGTGCTTTCGGGCCGGACAACGGTTTCCGAAGCCATGCGCATCAGCAACCAGTTCGAGGAATAAGCCGGCGTGGCCAACTTTGCCTACAAGGGTCGGGATGGTGGCGGCAACCTGATCGAGGGCGTGCTCGAAGGCGCCACCTCGGGCAACGTCGCCGATGTCCTGCTCGGTCGCGGCATCACGCCGGTCTCGATCCAGGAAACCCGCGTCAAGGCAAAGAGTGCTGGCGAAGCCGGCTTGAATTTCTTCAAGCCCAAAGTCGAACACGTCGATATCCTCCTCTTCTCGCGGCAGATTCACACCTTGCTGAGGTCTGGTGTGCCGATCATGCGCGCCTTGAGCGGCCTGCAGGAGTCGGCGACCAACCCGGCGATGAAGGACGTCATTCGCGATGTCCGCGAAAGCCTGGAGGCCGGCCGCGAACTGTCGGTGTCACTGGCCCGCCATCCAGAAGTATTCAACCCCTTCTATATTTCCATGGTGCGGGTCGGCGAAGCGACCGGCCTGCTCGACGAAATTTTCCTGCGCCTGTTTGATCACCTCGAATTTGAGCGCTTCATGCGCGAACAGGTCAAGTCGGCCCTGCGTTACCCGACCTTTGTCGTGATGGCCATGGCGGCGGCCATTGTGGTCGTAAACATTTTTGTCATCCCGGCCTTTGCCAAGGTCTTTCAGGGCTTCGGCGCGGAATTGCCGCTGATGACGCAAATACTGCTTGGGTTCTCCAATTTCATGGTGACCTGGTGGCCGGCCATGCTCGTCGGCACCGTTGCTGCCGTATTCATTTTCCGGGCTTGGGTTGCCACCGCGGCGGGGCGCATGCAGTGGGAATCAATGGTGCTGCATTTTCCGATTGCCGGAAAAATCGTCCGCAAGGCGGCGATGGCCCGATTTTCCCGCAGCTTCGCCCTCGGCATGCGCAGTGGCGTGCCGGTCATGCAAGCCCTGACCAACTCGTCGCAAACGGTCGATAACAGCTTTATCGCCGCCAAGATCGAAGGCATGCGCGACACCGTCGAACGCGGTGAAAGCGTCGTCCGTTCGGCCATCGCCTCGGGGTTTTTCTCGCCAGTCGTGTTGCAGATGATCTCGGTCGGCGAGGAATCCGGTGCGCTCGATGACATGCTGGAAGAAGTCGGCCAGATGTACCAGCGCGAAGTCGAATATGAATTGAAGACCCTGGGCCAGCAGATCGAGCCCATACTGATTGTCTGTCTTGGTGCGCTGGTCCTCGTGCTGGCGCTGGGCATCTTCCTGCCGATGTGGGACCTCGGCAAGGTCGCCATCAAGCGTTGAGGCGGCCATGCGGCGCTATTACGAATTCGCGGTTGTCGTCGTCCTGATCAGTATTCTCGCTCTGGTGCTACTGAAGGCGCTGGGGCGGGCGAGCAATGAAATGGAAGAGGCCGGCGTGCAGGCGGACGTGGCAGCAATAAGAATAGGCTTGATGGAAGTGGTGGCGCACCGCGAAACGTTTGGTGGCAGTTTGCCGAAGAGTGACAACCCACTCGATTGGGTGGCCAGTAGGCCGGGAAACTATCTGGGGGAAATGGATGGCGTGCCGGACAGCAATGCAGTCTGGTACTTCGACCACCAGGCAAGGGAACTGGTTTACCGCTTTCGCGACGGGCATCGGGCCAGATTCCGGCTCAGTCGCGACGGCAACGTGGATAGCCCGAAGGCTGTGGTGGCAGGGGTCGGTTTGTTGCGACTTGAAGATCAACGCGAATAAATGTTGAGAAGGAATGCCAATATGTCTAAAGTAATAAAACTTATAGTCGATAATATAGATATGAACCATCAATCCATCCAGCGCAGGCGAGGCCAGTTCGGTTTTACGCTGATCGAACTGATCGTCGTTATCATCATTCTCGGCATCTTGGCCGCTGTTGCTTTGCCAAGATTTGTCAATTTGCAGCGCGATGCCCGCATCGCCAAGCTGCAGGCGGCTCGGGGCAGCGTCTCGGCGGCTGCGGCGCTGGTCCATGCCACAGCCTTTTCGCGGGCCGGGATTGCCGATACGGTAGCTTGTGCTGGCGGTGGCTTCGCCAACAACGCGACCGGTGCGACCGGCACCGTTTGTACCGAAAGCGGGATGGTCAACATGGTCTACGCCTACCCGGCGGTGACGGCAATCGGCACAGCCGGCATTCTCTCCATGGCGGGCCTTACCGGTGTATTCAATCCGACAGCCCAGGACCTGCAGGCTGAAGGCTATACCTACGACGTAGCCGGCGGTGTCGCCACCTTTGGCGTACTCGGGGCGACGACTGCGGCCACCTGTTTCTTTACCTACACCCAACCGACGGCGCCGAATCAAGCGGCACCGGTCAGCGGGTTGACCACGACCGGATGTTAATTTTTTAATTTTTAGGAGTTGGTGATGAAAGCTATGCAAAAAGGTTTTACCTTGATCGAACTGGTGGTCGTGATCGTTATTCTCGGCATCCTGGCGGCAACGGCATTGCCGAAATTTGTTGATTTGACCGATGAGGCATCCACGGCTGCTGCGGCCGGCATTGCCGGCGGTATTTCGTCGGCTGCTACGGTGAATTACGCAGCCCGCAAGGGTAGTAATAACACTAAGGGTGTTGCCTATACCTCGGCCACGCCTTGTACTCGGACTGTAATAGATTCGATTATGCAGACGCCGCTGCCGTCTACCGGCTATACCTTTGCTCAAGTCGGAAGCACGAGCTGTGCGCTCGCGGCTCAGGATGGTACCGCCGTCAGCTGCACGGTAACGCCGACCAAGGGTACGGCCGCGACCGCAACCATCATTTGTGTCCAGTAAGTCTATCCTGCTCAGTAAAAACCCGCCTGCTGGCGGGTTTTTGCCTTGTAGTACCGGAATGCAGGGTTTTACTCTGATTGAGCTTGTAGCTGTCATCGTGATCATCGGCATCCTAGCGGTTGTCATGATTCCAAAATGGAGCGGCACCTCAGGTTTCGACGAGCGCGGTTTTCGCGATCGCGTTGTGGCCGGTTTGCGTTACGCCCAGAAATCTGCCATTGCCAGTCGGCGGACGGTTTGCGCCAGTTTTTCCTCGCCACCGGCAAGCGTTACGTTTAGCCTGGCTGCCTTTGGTGCCGTGAATTGCGCAGTCAGCATTCCGCTGGTCGGGCCGGAAAGCACGCCGCTGGTGGTGACGGCAACTGGCGGTGTCAATTTTGCCGCCCTGCCGGCCGATGTTATTTTTGATGCGGCCGGGCGACCTGCTGCGGCTGCGTTGATCAATGTCTCCGGGCTTCCCGCCGCGCTGGCGATCACCGTTGAGGCGGAAACGGGTTATGTTCATTAGGCCAGCCTTGCAGCGCGGCATAACGCTGATCGAGCAGATTGTGTTCATCGTCATCGTCAGCGTTGGCGTGATGGGCCTGGTCTCGGTGATGAACCCGGCGATCCGGGCCAGCGCCAATCCGATGGTGACCAAGCAACTGGTTGCGATTGCCGAATCCCTGCTCAACGAAGTCCTGCACCAGCCATTCACCTGGTGCGATCCCGATGATGTAGCGGCGGCGACGGCGCAGTCCTATGCCGATTGCGCCAATCCGCAAAATGCCTTCGGGCCGACGCCGGCGGGCGAGACCCGTTATGCGGCAGGTGCCACCCCGGCTTTCGACAACGTGGCGGATTATCACGGCGCCATGGCGACCATCGACGATCCTTCCGGCAGCAATGCCATGGCCGGCTATACGGCCAACATCGTCATCGCCCGCGTTGGCAATGTCATGGGCCTGGCCGACGATACGGCGGCGCTCAGTGTCACGGTGACGGTTACCTTTGGCGCCGCTGAACCCTTTACCCTGACTGGCTACCGTTTCCGCTATGCGCCGCGCATTTGATTTTCGGCCGTTTTTTCCGGTTGACCGTGGATTCACACTGGTCGAGATGATCATTTCGATTGTCATTACCGGCATCGTCGTTTCGATGGTGGCGATCTTCGGGCGCGGGCAGGTCGAGGCCTACCTCGATGCTGGCAACCGCGCCGAGTTGTCCGATGCGGCCGACACCACGCTGCGCCGGATCGCCCGGGATTTGCAGGCGGCGCTGCCCAACAGTGTCCGGCTGTCGGGTAACTTCCTCGAGTTTGTGCCGATTCGCGATGCCGGCCGTTACCGGGCGGAACTGGATGCCGCGGCTGGCGGTGACATCCTTGATTTCAGCAGCAACATCGACAGTACTTTTGATGTGCTCGGGCCGTCAGTGACGATTCCAGCCGGGGACCAGCTGGTCGTTTTCAATCTGGGCCAACCCGGGTCGGACGTTTATGAAGGCACCAGCCGGCGGGCCGTGACGCCCGGGGCAGGCCTGAGCAACATTATCTTCGCCCCGGCTGGCGCGCAGTTTCCGCTGGCCTCGCCGCAACACCGCTTCCAGATTGTCGGCGCGCCGGTAATTTACGAATGCAGCGTGGCGACGGGGCAATTGATCCGGCGCTCGGGTTTTGCATACGGTCACGCCTGGCCGCCGGTGCCTGCTGCGCTCGGCGGCATCGCGGCGGTCATGGCCGACAACGTGGCTGCCTGCTCCTTCAACTACGTGCCGGCCATTCTGCAACGCAACGGGCTGGTCGTCCTGCGCCTGACGCTGACGCTCAACGGTGAGTCGGTCCAGCTGCTGCATCAGGTCGATGTACTGAACACGCCATGATTTCAAATTTGCCCATTTTTTCCGGTCGACCGTCGGAATCAGGAATTTCGCCGAGAGGGCGCCAGCGTGGCGTTTCCATTGTCACCGGCGTCTTTCTGCTGTTGCTCATGGCGGTCCTGGCTGCTGTCATCGCCAACGTCGTGTCGACGGCACACGTGAACATGGCCGCCGACATCGGCGGCGCGCGCGCCTACCAGGCGGCGCGGGCCGGTGCTGAGTGGGGCATGTTCCAGCTCGACCCGAATGCCCAGGGCGCCGGGCTGCCCGCCTGTGCCAACACCAATACGGTCGTGCTCGGCCATAACGTGGCGGTCAACTGCCAGAGCTGGGATACGACGGAGGGGAGTCGCCTGATTCGCATCTACCGGATTGTTTCGCAAGCCACCGCCATCGGCGTGAAGGCGCCAGGCATCGAGCGCCAGGTCGAGGTGACGCTGGAAAAATGCCGGGATCCGCTGGTGATCACCGTTGCACCTTTTGATTGCTGAGTGTTGCGTGGGGATGGCGACGATGAAGGCAAAAATACGGATAGCCCATAAGTTTTTCGCCCGCTGGCTTTTGCCGGCAGTCCTGGTCTTCCTGCCCGGTATCGCGATGGCAACGGTAAGCATCAATTCGGCGACAGTGAACGGTGGGGCGACGGTCACCGTCAGCCCCGGCGGCAACATTACGGTTAGTGCGAACGCGACGACCAGCGGTAGCGGTACCAATGACGACTGGGGTTCGATACGCTGGGCCATCGCCACGTCGGCGCCATCCGCCGCATCCATGACTTGCGATGCATCGCCCAATTTCAATGGCGACGGTACCTATACCCAGGCCTTCAGTGCTACCGCCCCGGCCAGCGCCGGCACCTACAACCTGTATCTGATTGCCTACAACGACAACGCCTGTTCCAGCGGCGCCAGTGCCACCTATTCGCGGGCCGGCGCGGTGGTGGTAGACCCGACGCCTCGGGTGCTGTCGATCAATCGCCTCAGCTTCGACCCTTCTGCGGCCGGGGCTTCGGTTCAGTGGGAGGTGACGTTTTCCGGCTCGGTGAGCGGTGTCGATACGACTGACTTTTCGCTCGTCCAGACTGCTGGCGCGACGGGAGCCAGCTTTGTTTCGGTGAGCGGTTCGGGGACGACCTGGACGGTCACGGCCAATACCGGGACCGGGTCTGGTACCTTGCGGCTCAATCTTGTCGACGATGACAGCATCGTCTCCGGCGGCGTCAAGCTTGGGGGCGCGGGGTTGGGCAATGGCAATTTCACGGGGCAGGCGTATACCTTGCTGCCGACCGTCTGTACGCCGGGGCTGCTGTTCTGCGATGACTTCGAGCGCGCCAACCCCGGTTCGATTGGCAATGGCTGGACTGTGACGCCGACCTCGTCTTCCAGTGGCTGCAACGGCACGGCGGGCAACATCGGTTGCGGCGGCATCGACAGCGATATTCCGCCGTTCAATACCTATTCGAATCCACGGCCCAACCCGACGCGCGCCATGTTCACGCGTTGGGCGCAAGTGACGGTGCAAAGTCCGACCGTCAACCTGGCGGGTAAAGCCGGGGCGCAGCTCAGCTTCTGGATGCGGCGCGGCGATGACTCGTTCAGCGAGTGCCCTGAGGCCACCGGTGAAAACTACCTGGTTAAATATCTGGCCAGCGACAACACCTGGAAAATCCTCGCCCAGTATCCGTCAGCGCCATCCGGTTCATTGTGCGACGGGGGGCCAGTCTATCTGCCGGTCATCGAATTGCCGCCCGATGCACTGCATGCCAATTTCGCCATGCAGTTTTATCAGCCGTCCGGCAGTGGCGACAGCGGCAGCGGCGGGGCGTCCGGTGTGGTCGGCTACGACTACTGGCACATGGACAACGTGATCATTCGCGAAACGCCGGGCAGCACATTTACCGGTGCCTTCTGCGACAACTTCGAAGGCGGCCTGGGGCGCTGGAGTATTTCGGCCGAGGGCGCGCCGGGGACTGCTGCGATCGGTGATTCAAGAATCGGTACCCTGGCCTACAGTTCGGCGACACATGAGCTGGATTTGCGCTGGGGTTATGTCTCGGCCGCAACGTTCAAGACCAATATGACCGGCGTTTCCGGCGACATTACCTACTGGGTGCGCAGCGGCACGACAACTGCCCGTGATCCGGACAGCGGTGAGAATCTGGTGGTCGAGTACCTCAACAGCAGCGGGGTGTGGACCAATCTGGACACTTATCTCGGCACGGCGGCGGCCGGAACGGTCTACAACGGTTCGCATCCCATTCCGGCCGATGCCAAACACACCGGGTTTCGCCTGCGTTTCCGCCAGCTGAACGGTAGTGGCTATGACAATGACTACTGGCACGTGGACGATGTCTGCGTCGGCAACCTGCTGCCGACCGCCGATCTGGCCATCACCAAAACGCGGGGCGGTGCGCTGGTGCCGGGAACGAACGCAACCTACACGCTGGCGGTGACGAACAACGGGCCGGACGCGATGGCCGGTTCTCTGGAAATTGTCGATACCCTGCCCACGGGTCTGAGCTATCTGGCGCACAGCGGTACCGGCTGGAGTTGTGGTGTCAGCGGTCAGGTCATCACCTGCGGCTGGTCGGGGACCGTGAACAATGGCAGCGCCGCGCCGCCGCTGCTGATCACCGTGCGGGTCGACGCGGCAGCCTCCGGTTCGCTGGTCAACACGGCGACGGTGAACGGGACGGCGAACGACCCGGTGTCCGGCAACAATACGGCGACCGATACGGCCGCCATCTACACGCCGAGCTATGTGTTCACCGACCGGGCCTGTACCTCCGGCGTGGCCATCGGCAGCGGGGCGAATCCGTGCAATCTCGTCAACTGGTCGCCGCAGGTGGCCGGCGTGGCCTTGAGCGGCATCTATATCACTGCCCTCAATACATCGGGAGTTCCTACCCAGCTGAGCGGGACGACAGCGACCTCGGTGGGCTTCCAGTTCGCGCTGTCGTGTATCAATCCAACCGCCAATGCCGGCATTCAGGCCAGCTTCTCGGCGACCGCGACAGCATTGCCGCTTTGTGCTGCCAACGGCGCGATTCCTGGCACCTGGACGGCATCGACCAACCTCAGTTTTCCGGCGACATCGCCCAGTGTCGGCCCCTACAGTTTCAGCTACGCCGACGTTGGGCAGGTTGAGCTGTACATGCGCAACAGCGCGGCGACGAGTCAGATCGGCTCGAGCGATCCGTTCGTGGTCAAGCCCTACAGCTTGGTGCTGACCGACATCAAGCAGACTGCCTCGCCCTTTACGGCAAACCCGGCGGCGGCTACGGCAGCCGGGAATCGCTTCGTGCGGGCCGGCGAAAACTTCTCGGCGACGGTCACTGCGGTCAACGCCTCCTGCGCCGCCAGCCTGGGCGGCTATACCCTGCTGGCCAGCATTCCGGCTTCCTGCAAGACGCCCAACTTTGGTCGGGAAAGCGCACCGGAAGCCATTTCGATCAGCAGTACCCTGGTGGCCGGGCTTAATCTGACCAACAATCCGGCGATCACCAATTCGACCGCCTTTGGTGCCTTTGCCTCAGCTTCTGCTACCGGCACCACCTTCACCTGGGACGACGTCGGAATCATCACGCTGACTCCGGCTATCAGCGATGCCGACTATCTTGGTGGTGGTGCCGTGAATGCGACGGTCAGCGGCAATGTCGGGCGTTTTTATGCCGATCATTTCGATGTAGTGGTGACCATGCAGTGCGCCGGTTTTGTCTATGGCGGTCAGCCGACGCCGGTAGTGCCGGGCCAACCGTTTACGGTGACGGCAACGGCCATGAATGCCAAGGGTGCGACGACGCCGAATTTCAATTCGACCAGTGGCTTCGCAAAAAGCGTCAACTTGTCGCTGGCTGCCGGTGGCGGCTCGGGAGGCTTGTACGTTGATGCCGTCGCCGGAGGAAATGGCGCCATCCCGGCTGGCAAGTTTTTGGCCGGGGTCGGGACGGTGGCGTTCAACGATTTGGCCGGCCGGATTTCCTATGTTTTCAGCGTATTTCCGACGGTAAGCACGGCGATTGCCGTTCATGCCGAAGATGCCGATTCAGCATCCGGCACGGCGCTGATGGCCGGGGCCAACGGCGCGGCCGTGGTCCGCGCCGGGCGCCTGTCCTTGACCAACGCCTATGGCAGTGAATTGCTGCCCCTCAACGTACCGGTGAGAGTTCAGCAATGGACGGCGAGTGGGTGGACGACCAATGTGGCTGATACCTGTACGGCACTGACCGTTCCGACCAACGGAAACACCGGCCTGACCAATACCCTGAGCACGAAGACGGCGGCAACGCTTTCGTCGCCTGTGGCGGCCGGCGATTCGCGTTTTCGCCTGTCGGCGCCGGGGGCGGGAAATGCCGGTCTGGTTGATATCGCGGGGAATATCGTGCGCGGCGCCAATACCTGGCTGACCCTCTCGGCACCCACTGCCCGCGCCTGTTTTGGTTCCTGCGGTCCACGTTCTCCCGTAATCTATTTTCGGGAGCGGTATTGAGTTGAAAAACCATTGAAAAATAATGCGTTACTGGATATCCTTCTGAAAAAACTTAAGGTGTCGGGACAATGTGGCCGAATATTCGGGTGAAGTTTGATGCGGGGTGGATGTCGGTAGTCCGACACGGCGATCGCATCGACCTTGCTCATGTCATTCGTGCCGCTGGCAAACGCCCTGAAATCAAGCTTTGCGACTCGTTCCGCATCGAGAAGAGCGAAGCCGATGCCTTGTCCCGCCTGGCGCAGAGCCGTGGACTGAAGCGCTACCGCTGTACCACTCTGCTTGGCGAGAATGGCTACCGGCTGGTTCAGCTCGATGCGCCGGCCGTGCCGGCCGAAGAGCGGGTGCAAGCCTTGCGCTGGCGCCTCAAGGATGCGGTCGATTTTCCGGTCGATGACGCGGCAGTAGCAGTGGCCGACATTCCCACCGAAGGCGGGCGTCAGGCCAGCGTTTTTGCCGTCGTTGCACCGGCATCGGTGGTCGGCGAGCGCATGGCGCTGTTTCACGAAAAGAAGATTCCGCTCGAAGCAATCGATATTCCCGAAATGGCCGTGCGCAATGTCGCTGTGCTCTTCGAGGAAGAAAATCGCGGCCTGGCCTTCCTGGCCCTGACTCAGGGCGATGGCCTGCTGACCATCACCTGTCGTGGCGAATTGTTCCTGTCGCGGCGTATCGAAATCGATTCGGATGCACTGGCCAAGGCCGACGAGGAGCGGCGCCGGCAAATGCTCGAGCGTTTGGCGCTTGAACTGCAGCGCACGCTGGACAATTTCGATCGCCAATACGGTTTCATTTCGGTGTCGCGTCTGCTGGTGGCTTCCGAGTTCGATTGTGCCGGCACGGTTGCGGCACTCATCGAAAATCTCTATTTGCCGGTGCAGGCGGCGGACTTCGCGAGCGTGCTGGATTTTCCCGCGCTGCCTGAATTGCGCTCGGCCGAGCGTCAGGCGCAGAGCATTCTGGCCATTGGCGCGGCGCTCAGGAGCGACTCATGAGCCAGCAGATCAACCTGTTGCTGCCGGCCCTGCGGCCGCGCTTCGACTGGCTGGCCTTGCCGGTGGTGGCTGGCGTGGCACTGGCCGGTCTCGTCCTGATCAGCATCCTGGCTGTGCTGGGGCTTGCCCAGGCGGCCAATCTCAAGGCCAGCGAGGCCGAAATCAGGAACCAGCTGGCGGCCGTCCAGCAGCAGGTGCAAACGCTTGGGCAATCCCTGGCCGCTCGTCAGGGCGATACTTCGCTCGATCGCCAGATCGCGACGGCGCGGCTGGCCCTCACTCAGCGCCAGGAAGTGCTGGCCGTCATTGCCCAGGGCGACATTACCCAGGGCAGCGCTTATTCCGGCCTGCTCCAGGGATTTTCCCGGCAGACCGTCGACGGTGTCTGGCTGGTTGGTTTCGGTTTTGCCGACAAGGAGATCGAGATTCGCGGCCGACTGCTTGATCCGGCTTTGCTGCCGACCTACATCAACCGGCTTAATGACGAGCCGGCCTTTGCCGGCCGTCGCTTTGCTACGCTCGACATGAAGGGCTTCGACCCGGCTGACGATAAACGCAGTGACTCGCCGCCCTCGGTCAAGACCAAGGTGCCGGCGCGATATACCGAATTCGCCCTGCGTACTGAACTGATTGCCGGGCAGGAGAAGGCGCGATGAACGCAGTGCGCCAGCAATGGAACCAAATGAACCGCAAATATGCCGCGCTTTCCCGGCGTGAGCGTTTGCTGGTGGCCCTGGCGTTGGTCCTTGGCCCGCTGTTGATCGGCAATACCCTGTTTGTCGACCCGCAATGGAGCCGTAGCAAGGCGATGCAGAACGGCATCGCCATCCAGAGCACGACGCTCGCCAGCATGCAGATGCAGGCGGCCAGCCTGCAGCAGGAACTGAATGTCGACCCGGATGCCGGCAAGAAGGCCGAGCTGGCGACACTGGTCGTGCAAAGGGAACAGCTGGACGAGCAACTGCGGCAAGTCGGCGCTGCGCTGGTGCGGCCCGAGGACATGAATGCCCTGCTCGAAGGGCTGCTGGTACGCCATTCCGGCTTGCGTCTGATCAGCCTCAAAACGCAGGCGCCGCAAAGCGTGCTGCGCGAAAAAGAGGCGGTCAAGGAAACGGATGGTAAACCGGTCGAGCGCTCCTTCGATCTCTATCGGCATGGCGTGGAAATTCGCCTTGAAGGTAGTTACGGCCAACTCCAGGCTTATCTGGAACAACTGGAAAAATTGCCGCAGCGCTTGTTGTGGGGGCAGCTGAGCTATCGCGTGATTGACTATCCACGGTCCGAAATGACCCTGACCGTCTATACCCTGAGTCCGGACAAGACATGGCTTACCCTATGAGGCTGATCACGCTTGCCCTGCTTGCCGTGAGCAGTGCGGCCGTGGCCCAGTCGGCCGACCCGACGCGGCCACCGGCGGCCTGGCTGACGCCGGCCGACGACGCCACTAAATCGGCTGGCGATGCAGCCGGCGGCCTGCGCCTGCAGTCGGTGAAAATGCCGATTGGCGGCCGCCCGGTCGCCGTGATTGGTGGCAAAACGGTGACTCTGGGTGGCAGTGTCGGCGGGGCGACGCTGGTCCGCCTGAACGAGCGCGAAGCCGTATTGCAGGGGGCGGATGGGGTGACGCATCTTTACCTGACTCCCGACGTTGAAAAACAGATGATTGAAATGCCCAAGCCCAGAAAAACGGGGAAAACAGGGCCAGTGAAGGGTCTGCCATGAGCAAGATTTTGATTATCGGATTGTCGGCACTGATGCTGAGCGCGTGCAGCAATCAGCATGCGCGCCGGGGTGATGCTTTTGATCGAGCCGACAAGGAACTGGGTGCGGCTGCCGCCAGCAAGACGAACCAGCCACAGGGTGACGTCGTCGGTCAGGCCATGGTGCCGCCGCTGCAACTCGATCAGCCAATGCCTGCCAAGCCGGAGCCGCGTTTTAACCTGGCGGTGAACAATGCGCCGGTTGCCCAGGTGCTTAATGCGCTGGTTTCCGGTACGCCGTACAGCATGCTTTTCCCGCCCGACTTGTCGGGCACGGTCAGCCTTAACCTGAAGAGCACGACGGTGCGCGAGGCGCTTGAGACGCTGCGTGAAGTCTATGGCTACGATTACCGGATTCAGGGCACCCGCATTTACGTCCAGCCGAACACCATCCAGACGCGCATTTTCAAGATCAACTATCTGGCCAATCGCCGTCAGGGCATGAGCGATATGCGGGTGACCGGCAGTTCGCCGACGGCTTCGACGCCGACCACTAGCAGCGGTTCCTCCAGTGGCGCGGGTGGTGTGCCGGGTGGGACGACGGCGCCTCAGCAGCAACGCAGTAACGACAGCGCTCGTGTGCAGACGAGTTCCGATTACGATTTCTGGAAGGACCTCGGGGCGGCACTCAATTCCATTGTCGGCAACCAGGACGGTCGCAACGTTATCGTCAATGCGGGCTCGGGCGTCGTGCTGGTCAAGGCTTCACCGGTCGAATTGCGTTCGGTGGATGAGTATCTGCGGGCGACGCAACTGGTGGTCGAACGCCAGGTTATGCTCGAGGCGAAAATTATCGAGGTGTCGCTCAATGACTCCTATCAGACCGGTATCAACTGGAGCAAATTCGGTGGCCTGCTCGGTGGCGGTGTTGCCCTGGGCACGCTGGCGCCAGGTGCGACCCTGAGTGGCGCTGCAACGCTGGGTGGATCGGCGACGGGCGTTGCCTCGGGGACGATCATCAATGCCAATCCGGGGTCGAATGGCAGTCTGACTTCATCGACCGCCGGCCGCGGTTTCTTTGGCCTGGCTTTTCAGTCGCAGAATTTTGCCGCACTCCTTTCCTTCCTCGAAGGGCAGGGTGATGTGCAGGTGCTGTCCAGCCCGCGCATCGCAACGACCAATAACCAGAAGGCCGTGCTCAAGGTCGGTACCGACGATTTCTTTGTCACCGGGATCAGCACCAACACGACGACCAGCGCCAGCGGCAATGTCGTGACGCCGAACATCACGCTGCAGCCCTTCTTCTCCGGCATCGCGCTCGATGTGACGCCGCAGATCGACGACGAAGGCAACATCATCCTGCACGTCCATCCCTCGGTCAGTGTCGTTGAGGAAAAGACCAAGAACGTCAATCTCGGTGACCTCGGCACCTTCACGCTGCCGCTCGCCTCGAGCACTATCAACGAAACCGACAGCATCGTGCGCGTTCAGGATGGCAGCATCGTCGCCATCGGCGGCCTGATGAGCCAGGAACAGAACACCAGTCGCTACGGCCTGCCGGGCATCGGCGGCCTGCCGGGCGTCGGCTCGCTGTTCAGCCAGAAGAGCGTTTCCAACCGGAAGCGCGAACTGGTCATTCTGATGCGGTCGACAGTCATCAAGGGTGAAAACTCCTGGCGCGATGCCTCGCGCGAAACGCAGGAGCGCGTCCAGGGGCTGGACCCGCGCCAGCAGCGCCATCTCGAATGGCAATAAACGGTAACAGGCAGCCTTGTATCTAGACCATTTCGGCCTGAGCGAGCTGCCCTTCGGCATTACGCCGGACACCAGCTACACGGTCATCACGCGCAGCCATCAGGAGGCGCTCAATACGCTGCTCGTCGCGCTCAATAGCGGCGAAGGCTTCATCAAGATTACTGGCGAAGTCGGCACCGGCAAGACGCTGCTCTGCCGCCGTCTGTTGCAGGCCCTGCCGGAAGGCAGTGTTTCCGCCTATCTGCCCAATCCCTATCTGGCACCGCGCACCCTGCAACTGGCGTTGGCCGAGGAGCTGGGGCTGGCCGTGAGCGCCGACAGCGACGACTATCACCTGCTGCAAAGCATCAACCGGGCGCTGCTTGACCATGCGGCGGCCGATCGCCAGGTCGTTGTCTGTATCGACGAGGCGCAGGCGATGCCGCTCGAAACGCTGGAGTCCCTGCGCCTGCTGTCGAATCTGGAAACCGAGAAACGCAAGTTGCTGCAGATCGTCCTTTTCGGCCAGCCGGAGCTTGATCGCAAGCTGGCCGAACCGTCGGTTCGCCAGCTCTTGCAGCGCATCGCCTTTCATTACCGGATCGGCGGCCTAGCCCGCGAAGAGGTGGCCAATTATCTGGCGCATAGGCTGCGCGTCGCCGGCTACCGGGGCGAGGATGTTTTTGGGCCGCGTGCCGTGCGTTCGCTGCACAAGGCCAGCCGGGGCACGCCACGCCTGCTGAACATTCTGGCTCACAAGTCCCTGCTCGCCGTTTTCGGCGAGGGCAAACATGCTGTGCGCCCTGGTCATGTTCGCCGGGCGGCGGCCGATACCGAAGGTGCGGCTGCGGCCGGGTGGTGGTGAAATGAGCCTGATCAACGACATGCTGCGCAACATCGAGGCCAAGCGGCCCGATGACCCGGCCCGGCAAAACCTGCAACGCGAAATCCGTTCGCTGCCGGCGGCGCGAGCCGGTGCCTGGCGCTGGCTGAAACCCTTGCTGCTCATCGTGGTGCCTGTGCTGGCTGCTGCCGTGCTGCATGCCAACGGGCAACTGTTGCCATTGCTCGGCATGGACAGCGAGGCACCCACGGTGGCTCCGCCTGCCCCCGTCGTAATCGCCGCGCCCGCACCGATGCCGGCGCCCGCGGTGGCTGTCGTTGACGACCAGCCCATTCCGGAAAGCGATCTGCGTCTGGCGCCGAATCTGGCCGTCCTGCCCCTGCCGGCGGCGCCCATATTGGCGGTACCTGACCCGGTCGTGCCGGCACCCCTGCCGGCGGCGGCCAAATCGGATGCACAGTCGACGCCAGCTCCGGCGCCACTGCCGGCACCTGCCACCCCGCCCGGGCCGGTCAAGATCGAAAAGAGCCCCGTGCTGGCAACAGCGCGCGATCGGGCCGATGCTGAATATCGCCGGGCGGAAAACGCCTTGGCTGCGGGGCGTATTGTTGAAGGTATCGAAGGTCTGCGCGCAGCGCTCAAGCAGGATCCGGCCTACGTCCCGGTGCGCCAGATGCTGCTGCGCCAGTTGCTGGAAATGCGCAAGATTGAAGAGGCGATGACGGTTCTTCAGGAAGGCCTCGAACTGCAGCCGGCGCAAACGGGCTGGGCGATGTCGCTGGCCCGCCTGCAATTGGAGCAGCACGATATCGCGGCGGCTGACCGCACGCTGGCTCGCTCGCAGGTTTACGCCGAAGCCAGCGCCGACTACGCTGGCTTTCAGGGGCATCTCAAGTCCCGCCAGAGCGCCTATCGCGCCGCCGTGACGCATTACCAGCGAGCAACCCGTCTGGCCCCCAATGAAGGCCGCTGGTGGTTGGGTCTCGGGCTGGCTCAGGAGGCCGATGGGCGTCTGGCTGAAGCCAAGGAGTCAATGCGCCGCGCCATCGCTACCGCGACGCTGTCCGTCGAATTGTCGGCGGTGGCCGAGCAGCATTTGCGCTGAGCGAGATGCCAGCCCCAGCTAGCTCTCGTGGTATATATCACCTGTTCATTCGCCCAGAAAATAAACCATCATGAGCCACCACGAAAGCCCTGTCGTCTACGGTACCGAAGACATCCTGCGCAGCCTGTGCAATTCGATGACCAAGGTGCTGACCATCGCTACCCAGAGCCAGATCCACTATTCCGGCATGGTCCAGCGCATCACCAAGACCTGCCTGAAGCCGGACATTGGCTGCTTCGTGCTGTTCGATGGCGGCTTTTCCGGGCTGGTGGTCACCAATTTCTCGGCCGCGGCGGCGATGGAACTCTACGAGAGCTACATGTTGAGCATGGGCATGGCCAAGGACGAGCTGGCCAGTTCGCATACCTCGGACGAGGTGGCGAACGTCATGGGCGAACTCATGAACCAGATCGTTGGCGATTTCACCGGCAAGGTGGCGCGCGAGCTGCAGACGCACATCACCCAGAACCAGCCGAAGATGCTGGCCCTGACCAAGCAGGTCATGCTCAGCGTGGACACCAATCTCGACAAGCCGGAAGCCCGCCGCGTGACCTTCTTCACCGGCCGTAACAACATCTTTTATCTCGAACTGGCGATCGACCGCACCGAGTTCATCAAGCTCAACGATTTCGAGAGCGAGGAGACCGATCCGGATACGCTGATCGAGCAGGCCCATGCGGCGAACGCCACCGCGGTACCGCTGAAAGGCGTCGATGCCAGCGAGCAGGACGACTTCCTCAAATCGCTCGGGATGTAGCTGAGGACTGACGGTTGGCCGGGACTTCCACGGTCAACCGGAAAATTCGCCTTATTTTGAAATCAGGCGTTTGAGCTGCCGGTCGTGCCAGCCGGAGAGCAGGGCCATCGCCGTGCTCGAACCAATCAGTGCCATGAACATGTCCGACTGCGTATCCCACTGATCGCCCTGTGTGCCGAGGAATTCGTCGGCGCCCTGGCCCATGGCCAGCGCTGCCGCCCATTCGATGAGCTCGTAGCTGGCACTGATCGCCATGGCGATGCAGATGCACACAAAGCCGGTCATCCGGCGTCCGACGACGTAACCGCCGCGGATCAGGATTTCACGGGCGACCATGGCCGGCACGAAACCCTGCAGCAAATGGCCGATCTTGTCGTACGGGTTGCGCACCGTGCCGAGCAGGTCCTGCAGCCAGAAACCGAGAGGTACGCGGGCGTAGGTGTAGGCGCCGCCGCCGATCAGGACCAGCGCGTGGATGGCGATCAGGACGGTGAGCAGCATCGTCAGCGGATAGCTTTGGCGCGTGGCGATCATGAGCGGCAGGGCGATCAGCACCGGCGCCACTTCCATGACCCAGGTCGCCCGGTCGAAGGGGGCGATGCCGGAAACGATCAGCGCCGCGATGACGATGGCGGCCAGCGTGACGTTAACCAGGTTCCGGTTTTCCATGTCAGCCCTCGTTGCGGATCAGGTCGAGCAACTCGGCGCCGTAGTGCTCGATCTTGGCGCTGCCCATGCCGGTGATGCCGGCCAGCATGCCGTGGCTGGTCGGGCGCACTTCGGCCAGCTCGCGCAGGGTCTTGTCGTGCAAAATAACGTAGGCCGGCACGGCTTGCTCCTTCGCCGTATCGCTGCGCCAAGCGCGCAGGAGTTGGAAAAGCACCTCGTCGGCCGACGACAACTCGCTGTGCACGACGGTGCTGCTGCGTGAAGACGAGGAGCTTGCCTTGCGCTTGGCCGGCCGGCGCAGTTGCACCTGACGCTGGCCTTTGAGCACTTCGCGCGCGGCGTCGGTCAGTTGCAGGGCGCCGTGTTCGGCCATGTCGACATGGACCAGCCCGGCCGCCGCCAGTTGGCGGAAGACGCTCTTCCAGCCATGGTCGTCGAGATCCGCGCCGACACCGAAAGTCGGCAACTGGTCGTGATGCCACTGCTTGATCTTGTCGGTCGCCTTGCCGCGCAGCACGTCGGTCAGGTGCGTGACACCGAAACGCATGCCGGTGCGGAAAATGGCCGACAGCGCCTTCTGCGCCGCCAGCGTGCCATCCCACAGTTCCGGTGGCTCGATGCAGACATCGCAGTTGCCGCAGGGGTCGCGCTCTTCGGCGAAATAATTGAGCAGCACCTGGCGCCGGCAGCGCGGCGCTTCGCAGTAGGAAAGCAGGGCGGTCAGGCGCTGCGATTCGAGAATCTTCTGGCCTTCGCCGGCGCCCGATTCGGCGATGCGTGCGTGTTGCAGCGCGACATCCTGCATGCCGTAAGCCATCCAGGCCTCGGCCGGTTCGCCGTCGCGGCCGGCGCGGCCGGTTTCCTGATAGTAGGCTTCGATGCTCTTCGGCAGGTCGAGGTGGGCGACGAAACGGACGTCCGGCTTGTCGATGCCCATGCCGAAGGCGATGGTGGCGCACATGACCAGGCCTTCTTCGCGCAGAAAGCGGCGCTGGTTGGCGGCGCGCGTCGGGGCGGGCAGGCCGGCGTGGTAGGGGAGCGCCGGATAGCCCTGGGCCGACAGCCATTCGGCAGTTTCCTCGACCTTCTTGCGCGACAGGCAATAGACGATGCCGGCCTGGCCCTTGCGCCCGGCCAGAAAACCAAGCAGCTGCTTCTTGGCGTTGTCCTTCTCGACGACGGTGTAACGGATATTCGGGCGGTCGAAGCTGGACAGAAAAACGCGCGCTTCGGTCAGGCCGAGGCGAACCAGCATTTCGTTCTGCGTCGCCTTGTCGGCCGTCGCCGTCAGCGCAATGCGCGGGACGTTCGGGTAGCGCTCGTGCAGCGTCGACAGCTGCAGGTATTCCGGCCGGAAATCGTGGCCCCATTGCGACACGCAGTGCGCTTCGTCGATGGCGAACAGGGCGAGCTTGCCGGCTTCGTAGAGGGCGTCGATCATCGACAGCGTGCGGTCGATGAGCAGGCGTTCCGGGGCGATGTACACGAGGTCGATCTGGCCGGCGAACATCTGCTGCTCGATGGCCTGGGCCTCGCGCCAGTCCAGCGTCGAATTGAGGCAGGCGGCCTTGACGCCAAGCTGGGTCAGGGCATCGACCTGATCCTGCATGAGCGCGATGAGCGGCGAGACGACGATGGCGCAACCTGGACGGAGCAGGGCGGGAATCTGGTAGCACAGGCTCTTGCCGCCGCCGGTCGGCATGAGGACGAGCGCGTCGCCGCCGTTGCCGATGTGGTCGATGATTTCGGCCTGGGCGCCGCGGAAGGCGGGATAGCCGAAGACGTCGCGCAGGATGGCGAGGGCGGAAGTGGTTCCCACGGTCAACCGGAAATTTTGGTCAAAATTGAAATGCTCACTGGATGGCTTCGCGGCTCAATTGCTCGCCGTCCCAGAGCAGCGCTTCGGCACGCTCTTCGTGCCAGTCTGAAAGCACCCAGCGTTCGACGTGGATACCATCGACGATGTGGTCGTGCTTTTCCGGTCGGTGCGTGTGGCCGTGAATGAAGGTGCAATAGCCGTGGTCGCGCAGGAAGTCGTCGGTTGCCGGGCCATTGAGGTCGGCGTAAACATAGGCGTGGTCACGCTTGCGGCGGGCACTGCGCCAACGGATGTAGCGGCCGAGCAGGCTGCGCAGGAAACGCGGCTTGGCGCGCATCTTCCGCTGCCATTCCGGGTCGCGCACCTTGGCGCGATAGGCCATGTAGGCGTGGTCGTCGATGCACAGGGCGTCGCCATGCGAGAGCACGAAGGACCACTCGGGCAAGACCAGCAAATAAGGATCGGGCAGCAGCGTCATACCGGCGGCGGCGGTAAATTGCTCGCCAATGGCAAAGTCGCGGTTGCCGTGCATGAAGCAGATCTTCAGCCCGGCATCGCTGGCGGCGCGCAGGGCGGCGGTGATCTGGGCGGCGTAGGGATCGTCGATGTCGTCGCCGACCCAGACTTCAAAAAGGTCGCCGAGGATGTACAGCGCCTCGGCCTGGCGGGCGCGGCCGGCCAGAAAGCTCAGGAACAAACGAGTCGCCCCGGGTGACCGGGGCGACAGGTGCAGATCAGAGATGAAGAAGATCAAACGATCTCGGCCTTCTCGATGATCACGTCTTCAGCCGGGACGTCCTGATGGAAACCCTTGTTGCCGGTCTTGACGGCGCGGATCTTGTCGACCACATCGAGGCCTTCGACAACTTCGCCGAACACGCAGTAGCCCCAGCCCTGGCCGGACGGCGACTTGAAGTCGAGGAAATCGTTATCGACTGTGTTGATGAAGAACTGGGCTGTGGCCGAGTGCGGGTCGTTGGTGCGAGCCATGGCAACGGTGCCGCGCTTGTTCTTCAGGCCATTGGCGGCCTCGTTCTCGATCGGCGCCTGGCAAGCCTTCTGGCCCATGCCCGGCTCCATGCCGCCGCCCTGGATCATGAAGTTCTTGATGACGCGGTGGAAGATGGTGCCGTTGTAGTGGCCGGCTTCAACGTAGGCGATGAAGTTGGCAACGGTCTTCGGGGCCTTCTCGGCGTTCAGTTCAAGCGTGATGTCGCCGTGGTTGGTGGTGAGTTTGATTTTGGACATTGGGGATCCTTATTTGTCGGAGATGATTTTGACGTTCTGGATGACGACCGGAGTCGTCGGAACGTTTTCGTAATAGCCAGCGTTGCCGGTCGGCACCTTGGCAATCTTGTCGATGACGTCCATGCCCTGGGTGACCTTGCCGAAGACGGCATAGCCCCAGCCGCGCGGGTCGCCGGTGGTCTTGTGATTGAGGAAATCGTTGTTCTTGAGATTGACGAAGAACTGGACGCGCGCCGAATGCGGGTCGCCGGTGCGAGCCATGGCCACCGTGCCGCGATCATTGGCCAGGCCATTGGTCGCTTCGTTCTTCAAGGCCGGGGTCAGCACCTTCTTCTCTTCCATGGCCATGCTGAAACCGCCGCCCTGGATCATGAAACCATCGATGACGCGGTGGAAAATGGTTGCCTCGTAAAAGCCGTGCTTGGCGTTGTAGAGGAACATTTCGACCGTTTTCGGGGCTTTGTCTGGGAACAGCTCAAGCGTGAATTTACCCAGATTGGTCGTCATTTCGACGGTCGGGGCGGCCCACACGGCGAGCGAGACGAGCAGGCCGGCGGCGAGGGCGGAGACTTTTTTCAACATCAGGCACTTCCTTCGTAAATGATTTTCCACTGGTCGCCTTCGCGCAGCCAGTACTGGCGTTTCTTCATCTGGTTGTTGAGGTTGTTGCTGCGGTAATCCTGGTCGAAAGTCACGACGACCACTTCTTCCTTGCCCGGATTGCGGAACACGGAGAGATTGTCGATCTTGAGCTTGATCCATTCCTTGCCGGCATTGACCTGCTTTTTCTGGGCGGAAAACTCGGCGAAATCCTGCTCGCCGGCCTTGAAGCGTTGCGAGTAATGCTTCAGGTAGCGGTCGGTATCGCGGCTTTCCCAATCGGCGCGCCAGGCGTCGATCGACTTGTTGAGTTCGCTGCGTTCCTTGGCCCAGTCGTCGAGCGACAGCCATTCGACCGAGTTGCTGATGATGACCGGCGTCAGGCCGACCTGCAGGTTCTTGGCGACGACGTCGAGATCCTGGTTGGTCAGCACGACGCAGCCGTCGGAGGCGCGCGGCGGACGGGAAAAGGTGTCGGATGGCGTGCCGTGCAGCCAGATGCCGCTGCCGCCACGACCCTGGCGCTTGTCCCATTCGTTCGGGTAATTGAGCGGAAAGGCGCCGTTGCCGTAAAGGTCGGCCAGCTTCTGGCGGGGCAGGTTGGCGGTGACGTGATAGACGCCAACCGGGGTCTTCTTGTCGCCTTCGACGAGCTTTTCCGCACCCAGTTTGCCCTGGGTGACGTAGTAGTCGGCGACGAAGCGTGGCTGACCGCCGTTCTTGAGGTCGTTTTCGTAGAGGTAGAGGCGCGAGCGCTTGGTGTCCACGACGATGGCGAAACGCTGGTCCGGCTGCATCTGCAGCAGGTAGCGCGGCACGAAATCGGCCGGCGGCTTTTCGCGATAGGCGGCGAGGCGGGCGATAGCTTCGGCGCGCAGGTCGGCAACCTTGTCGGCCGGGGCATCGGTCAAGGCGCCAAACGTATTGATTGGTTGCTTGCGGGCCAGCAACAGGTCGCCCTTGATCAGATGGGCCAACCGGTAGTTCGGGTGCTGACGCAGCAGGTTTTCGGTCAGGAGCAGCGCATTGCTCAGGCGATTCGCTTCAATTTCGGCAAAAATGCGCGTCAATGCTTCTTCCGGCCCGGAATCGGAAACGATCAGGGGCAAGGCCGAACCCTGGCTGGATGCGTCGGGCGTTGTCCGCGCCAAGGCAATCGCCGAGAGTTCGTTGATGGTGACTGGGGTAGTCGCCGGCTTGTCTTTAAGCCGGGCTGCTGCACCGGCGGCCAGGGCGACCGCCAGTCCGGACAGAACTAATTTACGGCCTAATTTCACCGGGCGTTTTCTTCCTTGATCAGCCACTTGCTACCGGCCCGAACGAAGACCAGGGTCTTGGTCGTCGAGCTGCTCAGACCGGTTGCCTTGTAATGCTGGCGGAACTTGGCGGTGGCCTTGTCGCCATTGATCGTGACTTGCGGCGTATCGAAGGAAACAGAGATCTTGCCGCCCTTGCCGGCGATGCGCTGTTCGCGTTCCTGTTCCCAGGCCTTGCGACTCATGCCCTTCGGCGTGTCGAATTCATGTGCATAGGCGCCGAGGTAAGCTCGCATGTCCTTGCGCGACCAGGCGTCGGCCCAGGCGTTCATGGCCTTGATGACGTCGTCGCTGCCGGCGGTTGCCTTGGCCGGAGCCGGGGCGGGGGTCGGTGCAGCGGCTGGGGCCGGCGTCGCTACTGCAGCGGCCGGAGCGGGCGCCGCGGCGATCGCTGTCGGCTTGCTGGCTGGTGAGGCGGAGGCAGCGCCCGGCGTCGACGTGACGATGGTTGCGTTCGGCGCAGCGGCGGCTGGCTTGGCGGCAACCGGCGCGGCGACAGCAACCGGTGCGGCAACGACAGGTGCGGCGGCAGCCGGCTGCGGCTTGACGTTGCCCTTGCCGGAAGTGGTGATCAGATCGCGGATCAGGGCCAGCTTGTTCTGCGTCGTCGAATTGGAATTATCCAGTTGCAGGGCCTTGTCGTAGGCCTGACTGGCCAGCTTGGCGTAAACATCGCCGAGATTTTCGTAAGCGATGGCGTAGGACGGGTGAGTCCTTATGGCCATTTCGAGCGCCGTGCGGGCCTTGTCGTACTGCTTTTGCTGGGCGTAGAGCACGGCCAGGTTGTTATAGGGTTCCGGCAGTTCCGGGTAATCCTCGGAAAGCTTGGTGAAGACGCTGATCGCTTCGGCCGGCTTGTTCATCTCGGTATAGATCAGGCCTTTCAGGAAGCGACCCTGGGCATCCTTGGGGCGGCTGCTCAGGTAGGCATCGACTTTCTCCATGGCTTGCGGATACTGGCCCTGCTTGATCAGGCGCTGGACTTCCGGCAGGTTGTCGGCGAAAGCCGGTACGGCGAAGCTGATGGCCAGGCCAATCGCCATTGCACGCAACGTCTTGAGCTTCTGAAAACGGGGCTGGAGCAGGGAAATAGAGGTCATCGCTATGCTATACTTTTCGAGGTTATACAATCTTCCGATTCTACCAAAAATGCCGGTGATTCCATAGGGATTAGCAAGCCGGCCAAGCCCGGTCTCCCTCCCCGCATGCTCAAGATCTACAACTCCCTCAAGCGCGAAAAACAGGTTTTCACCCCGATCGAAGCGAACAAGGTTCGCATGTATGTCTGTGGCATGACGGTCTATGACTATTGCCATCTTGGGCATGCCCGGGTCATGGTTGTTTTCGACATGGTTTATCGCTGGCTCAAGGCGAGCGGCTACGACGTGACCTATGTTCGCAACATTACCGACATCGACGACAAGATCATCAAGCGCGCCATCGAGAATGGCGAGACGATCCAGCAACTGACCAACCGCTTCATCGCCTTCATGCACGAAGACGCCGATGCACTGGGCGTTCAACGTCCGGACTTCGAGCCGCGGGCGACCGACTACGTGCCGGAAATGCTCGGTCTGATCGGCAAGCTCGAGGCGACCGGCCTCGCCTACCAGGCCACCGACGGCGACGTGAATTACGCCGTGCGCAAGTTCCCTGGCTACGGCAAGCTGTCCGGCAAGTCGCTCGACGATCTGCGGGCCGGCGAGCGCGTTGAGGTCGATTCGGCCAAGCAGGATCCGCTCGATTTCGTGCTCTGGAAGCATGCCAAGCCGGGTGAGCCGGCCTGGGAGTCGCCATGGGGTGAAGGTCGTCCGGGTTGGCACATTGAATGTTCGGCCATGAGTTCGAAACTGCTTGGCAATCATTTCGACATCCACGGCGGTGGCCAGGATTTGCAGTTCCCGCATCACGAAAACGAGATTGCCCAGTCGGAAGGGGCGCACCAGTGCTCCTTCGTCAATTACTGGATGCACAACGGGTTTGTTCGTGTCGATAACGAGAAAATGTCCAAGTCACTGGGCAATTTCTTCACGATTCGCACGGTTCTTGAACAGTTCGATGCTGAAGTCGTCCGCTTCTTCATCCTGCGTGCCCATTACCGCAGCCCGCTGAATTATTCGGACGCTCATCTCGACGATGCCAAGCGCAGTCTGGACAGCCTGTATTTCACCTTGCGCGACGTGCCGGCGGTGGCTGTCGAGATCGATTGGAAAAACGATTTCGCGGCCCGCTTTGCGGCGGCGCTGGACGAGGATTTCGATTCGCATGGCGCCATTTCGGTGCTCTTCGAGCTCGCCGCCGAGGCCAATCGTCAGAAGAGTGGCGAACTGTCAGGCTTGCTCAAGGCGCTGGGCGCCGTAATCGGCTTGCTCGAGCGTGAGCCGATGGCTTATCTGCAGGGCGGTGGGGCGGCTGGCGGTCTTGATGAAGTGGCTATCGAGCAGATGATCGCGGATCGGGCGGCGGCCAAGAAGGCCCGGAATTTTGCCGAGTCGGATCGTATTCGCGATGAATTGAAGGCGGCGGGGATTGCGTTGGATGATAGTCCGCAGGGGACGACCTGGCGGCGGGCCTGATTTTCCGTTTTTAATTGGCTTGGGTTTCCGCCTTGTTGGCGGGCGTACTTTCTTTTGCTTCGCCAAAAGAAAGTAGCCAAAGAAAAGGCGACCCCGAGGGCGGCGCCGGCTTTGCCGGTCCCTTGCGCTACTCGGAACGCCGGGCGGCTGGCTAAACTCGCCTGCGGCTCAAACAACGCCAGCCGACTGCCCCCGGCCTTCCTGCGTTGCTCAGCGCCTTCCACGGGGACCCCAAAGGCGTCCGGGTTCGACCGTTTTGCCAAAAGAGCAGGCTCCCACGGTCAACCGGAAAAAACAGCCAAAATTGAAATCTGCCATCTTGGCACCCAAGCCCAAGCGCGGATCGTTTCACCGGGCCCCTTGAGAGGTGCCGAGCAACGCAGGGTCTGGCGGATAAAGGGCGAGGACTGTCTGAGGGCGAAGCCCGAGTTCCGCAGCCCCCGCCAGTCCCGAGTAGCGCAGGGAACCGGCGCAGCCGGCACCGACCTAGGGTCGCCTTCTTTTTGCTTATTTTTTCTTGGCGAAGCAAGAAAAAGTGAGACGCCCCGCAAGGGCGGAACCCCAAGCCAATTTAGAAGAATACCCAATAAAACATGGATTTCACAGCCTACGAGGCAATGCCACTTAACTAAACGGCATTGCCCGAAGAGTGTTTACTTCAGAATCTTCCCACCTTGCCCAATGACCGTCAGTTCGACAAAGCGCGACCCGAGCCGGGTGTTCGGCCCGTAGTTGATGCGGTAGCCACCAAGATCAGCCCCGTTCATGCTTTCCAGCGAGCTCACCAGTTTGTCGCGGGTGAGATCCTTGCCGGCCCGCTTCAGGCCTTCGATCATGGTCTTGGCCATCAGGTAGCCTTCCATGCCGTAGTACGAGTAGGCACCCTTGTCGGACAATTTTTGATAGTCGCGGACGACCGGCACGACGTTGTTCCAAGGATAGGGCACGACCTGCGAAACGCCGATGCCGCGTGAATCGGGGCCGAGCTCCTGGACGAGCAGTTCGGCGCCGACCGGGGACAGCGTCATCAGCATCGGATGCTGGCCGACTTTTTTCATGGCCTTGACGAAGGCGGCCGTCGGCTTGTAGAGCGTGACCATAACCACGGCCTGTGGCGTTGCCTTGGCAATCGTTTCCACAGCCTTGGCAACATCCACCGAATTGCGTTCGACGGTGCCGACGGCAGACGGGGCGAGGTTGTGCTTCTTGAGCGCGGCGGTGACGCCATCCAGGCCGGATTTGCCGAAGCCGTCGTTCTGGTAGAACACGGCGATATTCTTGAGGCCGAGCGAAACCATCTGGTTGACGATGACTTCGGCTTCGTCGGCGTAGCTGGCGCGGACATTGAACATGTAGCGCGCATTCGGATTGGTGGCCAGCGATTCGCGCAGCGTGGCGGCGCCGGAAATGGTGCCGACCAGCGGCACCTTGGCCGGCCCGAAGACGGTGTTCATGGTTTCGGTCGTCGGGCTGGAGCCGTAGTAGGCGAGCAGCGCGAAGACATTTTTTTCCTTGATCAGCGTCTTGGTGTTGGCGACGGTGCGCTCGGTTTCGTAGCCATCGTCGAGGGCGATCAGTTCGAGCTTGCGACCATTGATGCCGCCGGCCTTGTTGACCTGCTCGAAATAGGTCGTGATGGTCTGCCGCATGTCCAGGCCGTAGGCGCCGTTCGGGCCGGACAGGGGAGCCGACATGCCGAGGGTGATCGTCGTGTCGGTGACGCCGGGCTCGGCCCAGCACAGCGTGGAAAAGGCAATTGCACCAACGGCGGCCAGTCGTTTGAAGACTCTCATTGTTTTTTCTCCCCCTTGTTTGATCAATCGATTCTAACAGTCGGGGATATTACCGGGAACAGGGCGACCCGGACTTTCGGCATTTTGTTCAGTCTTACGGTCAACCGGAAAAAATGGCCAAAAATGAAACAGCCCCGGCGCCCCGAAACTTTCGGGTAGGCCGGGGCCGCTTTGAATAATTAAGTAATTATTCGGCGAAAAAGTCCTTAACCTTGTCCATCCACGACTTCGAGCGCGGGTTGTGCTTGGCGCTGTTGTCGCGGCTCGACTCTTCCAGTTCGCGCAGCAGTTCCTTCTGGCGATCAGTCAGGTTGACCGGCGTTTCGACGACGACGTGGCACATCAGGTCACCATGGGTATGGCTACGGACTCCCTTGATGCCCTTGCCGCGTAGGCGGAAGACGCGCCCGGACTGGGTTTCGGCCGGAATCTTGATGGCCGCGGCGCCGTCCAGCGTCGGGATTTCGATTTCGCCGCCGAGTGCGGCGGCGGTGAAGGAAATCGGCATCTCGCAATGCAGGTCGTTGTGGTCACGGGTGAACACGGCGTGCGCCTTGAGGTGGATCTGCACGTACAGATCGCCCGGCGGGCCGCCATTGACGCCATGCTCGCCTTCGCCGGAGAGCCTGATGCGATCGCCTTCATCGACCCCGGCCGGAATCTTGACGGCCAGCGTCTTGTGCTGCTTGATGCGGCCGGCGCCGTCGCAGTGCTTGCACGGTTCGGCGATGAAGCGGCCGGTGCCGTGGCACTTGTGACAGGTCTGCTGGATCGAGAAGAAGCCTTGCTGCAGGCGAACCTGGCCGGAGCCGCCGCAGGTCGGGCAGGTCTTCGGCTGGGTGCCGGGCTTGGCGCCGGAACCGTTGCAGGGATCGCAGACTTCCATGGTCGGAATGCGGATCTTGGTTTCCGTGCCGTGGGCGGCCTGTTCGAGCGTGATCTCGAGGTTGTAGCGCAGGTCGGCGCCGCGATAGATGTTGGAACGACCGCCGCCGCCACCGCCGCCGCGGCCGCCGAAAATTTCGTCGAAGATGCCGCCGAAGGCATCGGCAAAGCCGGCGCCACCGCCGCCACCCATGCCGGCCTGCTGGTCGATGCCGGCGTGGCCGAATTGGTCGTAGGCCGAGCGTTTCTGGCCGTCCGACAGAATTTCGTAGGCTTCCTTGGCTTCCTTGAACTTCTCCTCGGCGCCCGGATTGTCCGGATTGCGGTCGGGGTGGTGCTTCATGGCCAGCTTGCGGTAGGCCTTCTTAATTTCTTCATCGCTGGCGTCGCGATTGACGCCGAGGATTTCGTAAAAATCGCGTTTTGACATTTCTTCTACCCATCAAGTGACAAAGGCGCCGAGCGCCGCCGGAGATTTCCGGAAGGCTCGGCGCCGGGCTGTGGGGCCAGGAATTACTTCTTGTCCTTGTTCACTTCGGTGAATTCGGCATCGACGACATCACCTTCAACGGTCTTTTCACCGCCTTCGGCCTGCTGGCCAGCCGCACCGGCGGCAGCGCCTTCGGCCTGTTGCTGGGCGTACATCTTTTCGCCGAGCTTCTGGGCGGCAGTCGACAGGGCTTCTGTCTTGGCGGTGATGGTTTCCTTGTCGCCGTCGCGCATCACGTCCTCGACGTCCTTGATGGCGGCTTCGATGCTGGCCTTTTCAGCCGCATCGAGCTTGTCGCCGTACTCGGTCATCGACTTCTTGACCATGTGCACCATGCCGTCGGCCTGGTTGCGGGCATCGGCCAGTTCGTGCGCCTTCTTGTCGTCTTCGGCGTGCAGTTCGGCGTCCTTGACCATGGCCTGGATTTCAGCCTCGCTCAAGCCGGAGTTGGCCTTGATGGTGATCTTGTTTTCCTTGCCGGTGGCCTTGTCCTTGGCCGTGACATGCATGATGCCGTTGGCGTCGATGTCGAAAATGACTTCGATCTGCGGCGTGCCACGCGGAGCCGGCGGGATGCCTTCCAGGTTGAACTGGCCGAGGCTCTTGTTGCCGGAAGCCACTTCGCGCTCGCCCTGGAGGACGTGGATGGTCACCGCGGACTGGCTGTCGTCAGCCGTCGAGAAGACTTGCGAGGCCTTGGTCGGGATTGTCGTGTTCTTCTGGATCAACTTGGTCATGATGCCGCCCAGGGTTTCGATACCGAGGGAGAGCGGGGTGACGTCGAGGAGCAGCACGTCCTTGACTTCGCCCTGCAGCACGCCGCCCTGGATGGCTGCGCCGACAGCAACGGCTTCGTCAGGGTTCACGTCCTTGCGCGGTTCCTTGCCGAAGATTTCCTTAACTTTTTCCTGCACCTTCGGCATGCGCGACTGGCCGCCGACCAGGATGATGTCGTCGATGTCGGAGATCTTGCAGCCAGCATCCTTCAATGCCATGACGCAAGGGGCAACGGTGCGCTCGACCAGCTCATCGACCAGCGATTCGAACTTGGCGCGGGTGACCTTGAGCGCCAGGTGCTTCGGACCGGAAGCATCGGCGGTGATGTAGGGCAGGTTGATTTCGGTTTGCTGGCTGGAGGACAGCTCGATCTTGGCCTTTTCAGCGGCTTCTTTGAGGCGCTGCAGGGCGAGGACGTCAGCCTTCAGGTTGACGCCGGATTCCTTCTTGAATTCGTCGATGATGTAGTCGATCAGGCGCTGGTCGAAGTCTTCGCCGCCGAGGAAGGTGTCGCCGTTGGTGGCCAGCACTTCGAACTGCGTTTCGCCGTCGACGTTGGCGATTTCGATGATCGAGATGTCGAAGGTGCCGCCGCCGAGGTCATAGACGGCGATCTTGCGGTCGCTCTTGCTGGTCTTGTCCATGCCGAAGGCGAGGGCGGCAGCGGTCGGCTCGTTGATGATGCGCTTGACTTCCAGACCGGCGATGCGGCCGGCGTCCTTGGTGGCCTGACGCTGGCTGTCGTTGAAGTAGGCCGGCACGGTGATGACGGCTTCGGTCACTTCTTCGCCGAGGTAGTCTTCGGCGGTCTTCTTCATCTTGCGCAGCACTTCGGCCGAAACCTGCGGCGGGGCGATTTTCTTGTCGCGCGCTTCAACCCAGGCGTCGCCATTGTCGGCCTTGACGATCTTGAAGGGCATCAGGGCGATGTCCTTCTGCACTTCCTTCTCTTCGAAGCGGCGGCCGATCAGGCGCTTGACGGCGTACAGCGTGTTCTTCGGATTGGTCACGGCCTGGCGCTTGGCCGGGGCGCCGCACAGGATCTCGCCATCTTCGGTGTAGCCAATGACGGACGGCGTGGTGCGCGCGCCTTCTGCGTTTTCGATAACCTTCGGCTGGCCGCCTTCCATGATGGCGACGCAGCTATTGGTGGTGCCGAGGTCAATACCGATGATCTTGCCCATGATTCGTTCCTTAAAGATAAATGACTGATGTTCGTGAGTTGGGGGCTTTGCCACCGATTTCAAGCCGCATTGACTAGTCTTCTACGGTCAACCGGAAAAAACGCCCAAAAGTGAAATGTGTTTATTTGCCCTTGGCGACCATGACGAGCGCCGGACGCAGGACGCGGTCGGCGATGGTGTAGCCCTTTTGCAGCACGGTGACGACGGTGTTCGGTTCCTGCTCCGAATCGACCATGCCGATGGCTTGATGCTTGTGCGGATCAAACTTTTCGCCAGCCGGGCTGACTTCGTTGAGTGCGTTCTTTTCGAAGGCGGCAACCAGTTGCTTGAGCGTCAGTTCGACGCCGGCCTTGAAGCTCTCGACTGTCTGCTCCGGCACGGCCAGCGCGGCTTCGAGGCTGTCCTTGACGGCCAGCAGTTCGCCGGCAAAGCGCTCGACGGCGAACTTGTGCGCCTTGGAAATGTCTTCCTGAGCCCGGCGGCGAATATTTTCACCCTCGGCCTTGGCGCGCAGCCAGGCGTCGTGGTGTTCGGCGGCCAGCAGTTCGAGGGCGCGGAACTGCTCCTCGATGCTCGGCAGCTTGTCGGTGTGTTCCTCGACGGCCGGTTCGGCTGCGGCGGCTGGTGCTGCTTCAACGGCAGGCTCGTTGCCTAGCATTGCTTCCTGGTTGTTTTCAGTGTTCGTCATGCATGGATCTCCCAAAAATCTGCAAGCTATCTGGGGGTGCTTTCCCGGCTTTCAAGAGCCGTGCGGCAAAAAATATGGCTCATTTTGACCATCAACTTTCCGGCAAATATGCCGTTAGGAAGTCAGTCGAGTCGGCCGGGGTGAAGGACATGGAATTAACTGGATTGGGTGCTACCTACGCTTTGCTGGGGGCAGCCTCGGACGCCCGCAGCAAGGCGAGCGAAGAGCGTCAGGCCAAGCGTCTGGGCGAGATGCAGGACGCCATCAAGCGCCTTCAGGCGATGCCCACGCCAAAGCAGATGGCCAAGCAGGACTCGATGAATCGCGTCGCCATGCTCAAGAAGCGGCTCGATGCCTTGAAAGCCATGCTTCTGCATGCCTCGCCCGAACAGGCCAGGGCACTGGCCCGCGAATTGAAAAATATCGCCAAAGAGCTGTCGTCGGTAGCAAAAAGCCTGGGTAGTGGCGCTCAAGGCGCAGTTTCGGCGCCAGCGGGCGCTGAAGTGGTGACTGGTGCGATGGATGACTCCGGCAGCGCGTCGGCTAAAGCGCAAGCGGTGGCCAGCACTACGACTGAATTAGCCGCCGTCGAGGCGGCCAGCGGCGCGAGCGATACGGCCCAAGTCAATGAGGCGCAAGCCAAAACGACAGCAGATGCCGCCGCTTCATCGACTGCCAGCCCGGCCGATGGCCGGCAGGCCGGGCAGGGTGAGGGCGACGGGGATCTGCGGGCCATGCTGCAGGATGCGAAAAAGCTCCTCAAGGAAGCGATCGCGATGCTCAAAGCCAAGATGGCCCTGGCCGCCAACCAGGCCCGGGCGAGCAAGGAGGAAAAGCAGGCGAAGCTCGACCTGCAGTCGGCCGAAAAAAGCCTGGCTGACATCGAAAAATCCTTGTCCCAGGGCGGCAGCGAGTTGTACTCGGCGCAGGGCGACCTTGGGCTGGGTGGCGCGGGAGACGGGTTTGCCATCAGTGGCTTGAATGTCAATGTCGCGGCCTGAGCAGCGAAAACCGGTTATAGCTGCCGATGATTTATCGGCAAAGCAATGCGCCGCTTGCCCGGCGACAAAACTGCTGCCGTGCCGTAACCTGCGTGCTACGATAATTTATTGATTGTTTCTGGCGAATCCTGAATGGAAAAGATCGGCAAATACCGGGTAATTAAGGAGCTGGGCAAGGGCGCGACGGCCACTGTCTACCTCTGTGACGACCCGGATGCCAACCGCCAGGTGGCCGTCAAGGTGATCAGCTTTGGTCACGACAGCGCCGCCATGTCGCGGCGCATGCGCAAGCTGTTCCAGAACGAGGGGATGGTTTCCAAGCGCCTCAACCACCCGAATATCGTTCAGGTTTACGAAGCCGTGGTTGAGCCGGACTTCGCCTATCTGGCCATGGAGTATGTCGACGGCTTCACGCTCGAGGACAACTGCCGGATCGACAAGCTGCTCCCCATGCACCGGGCGATCAGCATCATCTTCAAGTGCTGCATGGCGCTCGACGCGGCTTACCGGCAGGGCATCATCCACCGCGACATCAAGCCGGCCAACATCATGATCGCCGCCAACGACGAGCCGAAGATCGCCGATTTCGGCCTGGCGCTCAACATGAACAAGGACATGGACCGCGACTCGACCTTCATCATGGGCGTCGGCTCGCCGGCCTACATGTCGCCGGAGCAGATCAAGGGTTATCCGCTCAACCAGAAGACCGACCTCTATTCGCTCGGCGTCCTGATGTTCCAGCTGCTGACCGGCCGCCTGCCGTTCCGCGCCAACAACCAGGCGACGCTGGTCTATCGCATCATCAATACCGACGCGCCAGCCGTCACCGCGCTCAACCCGAATCTGCCGGAAGGCCTCAATGCCATCATGCGCCGGGCGCTGGAGAAGGATCTCTACAGCCGCTACCGGAATGGCGCCGAAATGGCCAAGGACCTCTCGGCCGTGCGCTACCAGATCCTCGAAGAGGACGAAACGGCGCAGGATACGAGGCATTTCGAGACCTTGCGCGGGCTCGATTTCTTTGTCGAGTTCGAAAACGTCGAAGTCTGGGAAGTCCTGCGCGTCTCGGTCTGGCGCGAAATACTGCCCAACGTGGCGATCATTCGTGAAGGCGAGCGCAACAAATTCTTCGGCATCATCATCAGCGGCTCCGTCGAAATCTCGATCGAAGGCAAGGCCCTGTGCCGCCTCGGACGCAGCGAGCCGATCGGCGAGGTGTCCTATCTGCACCCGTCCAGCGACCAGCGCTGTTCGACCGCCGTCACGCTCGAGCCGACGTTGTTCCTCGAAGTCAATGCGGCAGCGCTCGCCCTGTCGTCGGAAGAGTTGCTTGAACGCATGCGCAATGCGCTGCTGGCCAGAATGATCAATCGCCTGCGGGGAGTTAACCGCATAGCTGCGGCGCAAGGCCAGCCGGCCGTCAAGAGCCTGGGCGGCTCAATCAACGGGGCCTCGTCGCGCCCGCCGGGCGGCCTCGATCTCGAGTTGACGCCGATGTAAAAACAGCCTCCGGAGAGGCTGTTTTACCGACAGGCTTTAAATTCTCAGACCTTGAAACGCCCGACCAGAGCAGCCAGGCCTTCGGCCAGGCGCTTGAGGTCGTGTGCGGCGCCGGCCGTCTGTTCGACCGTGCCCGAGTTTTCGCGGGCCATGCCAGCGATGGCCTCGATGCTGTTTTCGACATCGCCCGAGAAGCGGCGTTGCTGCTCGGTGGCCGAGGCGATGGCGTCGAGGCCATGACCGACTTCGGTCACCGAGCCATTCGTCGCCTCGAGTACATCCGACACCGAATGGACGGCTGCCTGGCTGCTTTCCAGGTGGGCCATGCCGGCCTCGATACTGCGCCGGACAGCCACTGACTGGGCGCTGAGCTGGGCGGTGATGGCATCAATTTCAGTGGCCGAGCGCGAAGACTTTTCGGCCAGCTTGCGCACTTCATCGGCCACGACCGCGAAACCGCGCCCCTGTTCGCCGGCTCGCGCCGCCTCAATGGCCGCGTTGAGGGCCAGCAGGTTGGTTTGTTCGGCGATGTCCTTGACTTCACGGGTCATCGTCGTGATCGATTCGGTGTTCTTGACGAAGTTATTGACCGAGTCGGCCATTTCCTTGACGGCGTGCTCGACGACGTTCATTTCACCGAGTAGCACGTTGAGGTTGCGGCTACCTTCGGTGGCGCGGGCCAGACTTTCCTGCGACTGGTGCTGGACGTGTTCGGCACTCTTGGCGATCGATGAAATGCTCGAAACCAGTTGTTCGACGGCCGAGGCGGCCTCGTTGGACTTCTCGTTCTGCTGATGCGAACTTTGCGTGACGCGGTCGGCGCTCTCGGAGAGGGCGGCGACGCGGGCGGAAACCTGGCTGGCCGAGTCGCGGACCTGGCGGACCAGCTGGTTGAAGTTCTCCATCATTTCGTTGAAAACCTGTGCCGCCTGGCCAACTTCGTCGTTGCCCTTGATTGGCAGGCGGCGCGTAAGGTCGCCCTCGCCGCGGGCAATGTCGGCGAGGCCGCTGCGCATGGCTTCGAGCGGCTTGCTGACAAAATGGTTGGTGATCAGGTAGATGATGACGAGCAGGGCGCCCAGCGCGGCCAGCGCGACGCCGGCAATCTTGACGCGGAAAGCCGAGACCTGGGCTTCGACGGAGTCGAGCGACACCTTCATGCTGACGACGCCGAGCACGGTGCCTTCAGGAACCTGGTGGCACAGGATGCAGTCCTTGCCAAGGTAGTTTTTCGAGGCCTTGGTCGGGTTGATAACGTGCAGGTAAGAACTGCCATTGGCCGATTCAACCGACATGTACGGGTTGCCGGTAGCCATCACTTCTTTTTCCAGCGTATCGAGCGGCCGCTTGCTCTTGGTGTCGGGGCCGTAAAGTTTGACCACGGCATCGCTGCGGGCGACGATTAGATCCTTGATGACCGAGAGCTGTTCGATCTGGTCGAGGAAGACTTCACGCTGGCCGACGGTGCCGGTCAGCATCATGCCGGTCAGTCCGGCCATGGTCATTTCGTGGATGCTTTTCGAGAAATCCTGCGCTTGCAGGATCGCCGTCTCTCGATTGACCTGGGTGGTCCAGACTATTGCCCCTGCCCAGATGATGGCCAGTACTACCCAAATGGCCGCCGTCAGGCGGATCCAAATTTTCAAATCGGCAAAGCGCGGCATGATGTCCCTCGAGTTACTGCCACCATTTTCAGCTAGGCGGTCAGGTCTATTTGCTGGATTGTGCCAGCCGCACCCGATTCATGCAAAAAAATTCCAGAAGTGCGAATTTCTCCGAGTAGTTCATTGGCATTTGTTTTGAGGTCAAATGGCGTAGTAATACGGCTTAGCGCAATGGCGCCGACGCCGGTATTGCTCAGCGAGCGGAGTGCATCTTTGCCAGATTTGTCAGGTGTCCAGACCGTTAACTGTTCAAAAGCGGCGTCGTTTTCATCAATCCAGCCGTTCTTGTCAGCATCGAGCCTGGCCAGTTCCTGAAAACCGTCGCCGCTCATCGGGCCGAACAATTCACTGCCGTCGTTGATCTCGCCGTCGCCGTTGCGGTCGAAGGCCAGGAAGCCGCTGCCCGGGGCGAGGCGGTTGATGTTCTCCGCGCTGCCGTCGGCATTGAGGTCGAAGGCAAAACGCTGGTCAGTCAGTTGCGCCGCGTTGCCGGCGAAGTTGAGGACGAGCGGATCGATCTTGCGCGCCGCGTCGCCGAGGCGGAGGCTGATATCGCTTTCTTCGTGATACTGGCGCGACATCGACAACTGCAGGTCGAACTTGATCGCGCGGCCATCGGCCGTCGTCACCGTGCCGCTGGCGGCAAAAGTTGTCTGCTCGGCCTCGCTGTAGGATTCATGGCGGTCGTACTCGATGCCGTAGCCGGCCAACGTCGGGCGCGCCGGGGCATCGGCGGCTGGTGGCGCTTCAATGGCTGGCGTTTCTGCGCTGGGCTGGAGTTCGCTGGCGTCGAACAGGCGAATCCGGTGCCCAGTCAGCAGCTCCAGCATGGAGCGAATGAAACGTAGCCGCGGATCGGCATCAAGCTCGGAATCCTCGGTGGTTTCATTGGTGCTGGCTTGGCTGGCCGCCTTGCTGGCATCTGACAGGCTGACGTTGTCGTTGCGCGCCTGGCGGGGGCGCGAATCTTCACCGGCAAATTGCGGGCGCTGTGGCCCGACCCACATTTTCAGCGATTCGCGGACTTCATGGCGCTGGACGCTGGCGTGCGACGAGGCCATTTGCAGGCTGCTGCTGGCAATTTTCATCGGGGCCTCCGTCGAATGCATTGGGATGCATCATTAACGGCGGCCGGGGGCAGAAGTTAAGGTTTGTGGAGATGCGGCTGTATCCAGCGTTTCAGCGAGCCGAGGTCGAGCGCGCCGCTCTGGCGGGCGATCTCGCGGCCATTAATAAATATGGCCAGCGTCGGAATGCTGCGGATATTGAAGCGGGCGGCCAGTTGCTGTTCGGCTTCTGTATCGACCTTGACCAGACGGGCGTAGGGTTCGAGATCAATGGCGGCCTGATGGAAATTCGGTGCCATTTGCCGGCATGGCCCGCACCAGGGCGCCCAGAAATCGACGACGACGGGCAGGTCGTTGCGCGAGATGTGGCGGTCGAAATTGGCTGCGGTCAGTTCGGTCGGCTCACCGGTGAACAGCGGCTGTTTGCACTGACCGCAGTTCGGTGAGTCTTTCAATTTTTGGCCAAAAATCCGGTTGACCGTGGAACAGTGCGGACAGACGACGTGCAGGCTTTCTTCAGGCATCGGGCGCTCCAAATATCATGTTTTTCTGATATGGGTACCCGGTGCCGGATTTCAAGAGCGAGCGCCGAATTTGATGGCCTGCCGGGCGCTGGTTTCGAGCGCCTGCGGGTCGATGGCGGCTTTGGTCGGCCAGCCGGCCAGATGGTTTTCGACGATGTCGGCCAGGGCCCTGATCCACGCGTCGTCTTCGTTGAGTGCCGGGATGTAGTGGTATTCCTTGCCGCCCGCCTTGAGAAAGTCGGCGCGGCCTTCCTGGGCGATTTCTTCGAGCGTTTCGAGGCAGTCGGCGACGAAGCCGGGGCAGATGACATCGACCCGGCGGATGCCCCGCTTGCCCCATTCTTCGAGCGTTGGCGCGGTGTAGGGCTGCAGCCATTCGGCCTTGCCGAAGCGGGACTGGAAGCAGATCTGGAATTGCTCGGACTTGAGGTTCAGGCGCTCGGCAAGCAGGCGGCCGGTTTTGTGACATTCACAGAAATAGGGGTCGCCGAGGGTCAGGCTGCGCTTCGGCAGGCCGTGGAAACTGATGAGCAGCTTGTCGTTTTCACCGAGCGCGCCGTTCGTCTGCCAAAGCTGGCGCACCGTTTTTTCGAGCGCGGCGAGATAGCCGTCATGGTCGTGGAAATTGCGCGTGAAGCGCATTTCAGGCTGGTTGCGGGTTTGCGTCAGCCACTGGCAGGCGTCGTCGACGACAGTCGCCGTCGTGCTCGCGGCGTATTGCGGGTACATCGGCACGACCAGAATGCGGCTGGCGCCCTCGGCTTTGAGGTGGCTCAGTACGTCAGGTAGCGCCGGCGAGCCGTAGCGCATGGCCCAAGTGACGGTGACGTGATGGCCGCGCTGGCCGATCAGGCCCTTGAGCAGCTTGGCCTGACGCTCGGTATGGACGCGCAGCGGCGAGCCTTCCGGCATCCAGACGGTGGCGTACTTGGCGGCCGATTTTTTCGGCCGGGTATTGAGGATGATGCCGTTGAGGATCAGCCACCAGAGTGGCTTGGGGATTTCAACGACACGCGGGTCGGAGAGGAACTGCTTGAGGTAGCGCTTGAGGGCCGGCGCGGTCGGCGCGTCCGGTGTGCCGAGATTGACGAGGACGACAGCGGTGCTGGCCGCATTGCCATGACGGTGCGGCGGTTCCGGGAGAAAACGGGGCATTAGTTGTCCGACTTGTAGGAAAGGGCGCTGGAAAGCAGGCGCGCGGTGATGTCGACGATGGGGATCACGCGTTCGTAGGCCATGCGGGTCGGGCCGATGACACCGACCGAACCGACGATGCGGCCATCGACGCTGTAGGGCGCGGCGATGACGCTGCATTCGTCGAGCGGGGCGATGCCCGATTCGCCGCCGATGAATATCTGCACGCCCTCGGCGCGGTTGGAAATATCGAGCAGGCGGACGAGGCTGGAACGTTGCTCGAAGAGATCGAATAACTCGCGCAGACGCTTCATGTTCGAGGATAACTCCTCGACATCGAGCAGGTTGCGTTCGCCGGAAATGACGTAGGGCGCCGAGTTTTCGGCCATCGCCGCGTCGCCGGCGTCGAGCGCCAGAGCCATGAGCGGCTTGATGTCTTCGCGCAACTGCTGGATTTCACTGGCCAGGCGCTGGCGAATCTGCTCGAAATCGAGGCCGGCGAAATTCTGCGTCAGGTAATTGCCGGCGCTGACCAGCTCCGACGGTGAGTAGGCCTTGTCGCTGCTGACGATGCGGTTCTGCACGTCGCCGTCAGCGGTGACGATGATGAGCAGGATGCGCTTTTCCGACAGGCTGAGGAATTCGATCTGGCGGATGCGGCTGGCCTGGCGCCGCGGCGCGATGACGACGCCGGCGAAATTCGACAGGCTGGAGAGCAGTTGCGAGGCGCTGGCGATGATCTGGCTGTTCGGCAGGCCGTGCAGCGATTCCTTCATTTCGCCCATTTGCCGGGCTTCGAGCGGCTGAACGGTGAGCAGGCTGTCGACGAACAGCCGATAGCCGCGGGCCGTCGGAATGCGCCCGGCCGAGGTGTGCGGGCTGGCGACGAAACCGGCCTCTTCGAGGTCGGCCATCACGTTGCGGATCGTCGCCGGCGACAGGTCGAGGCCGGAAAACTTGGACAGCGCCCGCGAGCCGACCGGTTGCCCGTCGGCAATATAGTGTTCGACCAAGGTTTTCAGCAGGGTGCGCGAGCGTTCATCAAGCATGGCTGAGGATTGTACAAAAAACGGGGCGGCAGCGACGGGCGATTATGGTTGGCCTCCGGGATGTAGTGCCAGGCGGCGCGATTCGAATTCCTGGCGCAGTTCACGCCGGAGCATGGCCGACTGGTAACGGCGCTTTTCCTCGTCGGTGGTTGGTTCCAGCGGTGGCACGCTGGTCGCCTTGCCGTTTTCATCGACCGCCACCATGGTGAAAAAGCAGCTGTTGGCATGGCGCACACTTTGCTCGCGGATGTTCTCGGTGAGCACCTTGACGCCAATTTCCATCGAGGTCCGGCCGGTGTAATTGACAGCGGCCAGAAAAGTGACCAGTTCGCCGACGTGGATGGGCTGGCGGAACATCACCTGGTCGACCGACAGGGTGACGACATATTCGCCGGCATAGCGGCTGGCACAGGCGTAGGCGACCTGGTCGAGCAGTTTGAGGATGGTGCCGCCATGGACGTTGCCGGAAAAATTGGCCATGTCCGGCGTCATCAGGACGGTCATGCTGAGTTGGTGGTTGGCAAGAGGCATGGGTATTTGCGCGCAAGGTTGGTGAGTCATGTTACTGCGCTTTTCCGGCGAATCGGTGCTGTCCGGTGGCACGATTGCGCGGTTTTTATGCAAGAATTCGACCCCATGAACAGAAGCTTCGCTTCCATCCGCAATCCCCGGACCATCGCGCTGGTCGGCAAATACCACAGCATGGAAATTGCCGAGTCGCTGCGTCGTCTGGCAGAGTACCTTTACGAGCGCGGTGTCTCGGTCTTCATCGAGCGCGAAACATCCGAGCACATCGGCAAGAAGGTCGACCTGTCGCGCTGGGTGACCTGCGGCTTCAACGACATCGGCGCCCATGCCGACCTCGCCATCGTGCTTGGCGGCGACGGCACGATGCTCAACGCGGCGCGCCGTCTGGCCCGCTATTGCGTGCCGCTGGTCGGCGTCAATCAGGGTCGGCTCGGCTTCATGACCGACATCGCCCGTGACGACCTGCTGACCTGCATGGACGACCTGCTCGACGGCCGCTTTGCCCAGGAAAACCGCATGTTGCTGGCCGCCGAAGTGACGCGCGACGGCAAGGAAATTGCCGAAAACCTGGCACTCAACGATGTCGTGGTCGACAAGGGCGCTATTGGCCGAATGATCGAATTCGAGTTGTTCATCGACGGCGAGTTCATCTACAACCTGCGCTCCGACGGCCTGATCGTCTCGACACCAACCGGTTCGACGGCCTATTCGATGTCGGCCGGCGGGCCGATCCTGCATCCGACGACCGCCGGCATCGCCCTCGTGCCACTCTGTCCGCACGCCCTGAGCAACCGGCCGATCATCGTCAATGACAGCGCCGACATCGAATTGCGCATCGCCAATGCCGACGATGCGCGCGTGCACTTCGACGGTCAGGTGACGCTTGACCTGCAGCGTGGCGATTGCGTCCGCCTGCGCCGTTCCGAACACGCCATCTGTTTCCTGCACCCGCCGGGCTACAGTTATTTCGCCATGCTGCGCCAGAAGCTGCAGTGGAGCGAGCGTCCCAAGGGTACCTGATGCTGCAGCACCTGACGATTCGCGACTTTGTCATTGTCGACCGGCTGGAGCTTTCGTTTTTGGCCGGGTTTGGCGCGTTGACCGGCGAAACTGGGGCTGGCAAGTCGATCCTGATCGACGCCTTGGCGCTGGCCCTCGGTGAACGCGCCGATGCCGGCGTCGTTCGTTCCGGCTGCGACAAGGCCGAAGTCGCAGCCACCTTCGATATCACCGCCCAGCCGCAAGTGGGCGACTGGCTGCGCGCCAATGACCTTGAGGGCGATGACGAACTGTTGCTGCGTCGCGTCGTCGATGCCGGCGGCCGGTCGCGCGCCTACATCAATGGCTCGCCGGCGACCGTTCAGCAACTGCGCGAAGTCGGCGAATGGCTGGTCGATATCCACGGCCAGCATGCCCATCAGTCGCTGTTACGGGCCGAAGCCCAGCGCACGCTGCTCGACAGCCACGCGGGCCTGAGCGGACAGTCGCGTGAAGTCGCCGCCGCCTGGAAAATCTGGCGCGACGCCGAGCAAATGCTGCGTACCGCCAGCGACGGCGCCGACGTGCTCCAGCGCGAACGCGAGCAGTTGCAATGGCAAATCGGCGAACTCGATGCCTTGGCTTTTGGCGACGACGAATGGGCGACGCTCGACGTCGAACACCGTCGCCTCGGGCACGCCGCCAGCCTGATCGAGGGTGCGCAATACGCGCTGGCCATCCTTTCCGACGACGAAGCTGCCTGCGAACGCCAGATCGATAGCGTCGCCACGCGGCTCGGCAATCTCGCCGAGTACGATCCGGCGCTGGCCGAAGTCGCCGCGCTGATTGGCTCGGTGCAGGCCGAATTGTCAGACGCCGTGTCCACCCTGCGCCGCTACGCCGACCGGGCCGATCTCGACCCGACACGCCTGGCTCAGGTCGAGCGCCGGATGGACGCGGTGATGAGCCATTCCCGCAAGTATCGCGTCCAGCCGGCCGAACTGCCGGGCCTGCTCGCCAGCTGGCGGCAGCGCCTCGCTGAACTCGACGAATCAGCCGATCTGGCGGCGCTCGAAACGAAGGTCGCCGCCGCCCGTAAGGATTATCTGGCCCAGGCCGAAAAACTCTCGACTGGCCGCAAGAAAGCGGCAACCGAGATGGGCCAGGCAGTCAGCGAAATCATGCGCCAACTGGCACTGTCCTCCGGCCGTTTCGAAGTCGCCCTGGTCCCGGTTGCCGATGGTGCCGTCTACGGCCTGGAGCAGATCGAATTCCGCATCGGTGGCCTGGCCGGCAACGAAGCCAAGCCGCTGGCCAAGGTCGCTTCGGGCGGCGAGTTGTCGCGCATCAGCCTGGCGATACAAGTACTCACTTCGCGCTCAGCCAGCGTCCCGACCTTGATTTTCGACGAGGTTGATGTCGGTATCGGCGGCGGCGTCGCCGAAATCGTCGGCCGCCTGCTGCGCGAACTGGGCAGTGAACGTCAGGTCCTCTGCGTCACCCACCTACCGCAAGTCGCCGCCCAGGCCAACTGGCAGTGGCAGGTCAGCAAGGCGACGCGCGATGGCATCACCTTGAGCGCCATTCAGCCGCTAGCCGAAGCCGGCCGAATCCAGGAAATCGCCCGCATGCTGGGCGGGGTCGATATCACCGATATCACCTTGCAGCATGCACGGGAACTGCTCCGCCTGAAGGCGTGAGGCCGATTTTCCGGAGTCCTACGGTCAACCGGAAAGAACGGCAAAAATTCAAATGATGCCGAGCAGGCGCAAGACGGCGAGTAGCGCCAACAACAGGAAAAAGACCCCGCTGATTCGGTGAATCCAGTGCAGGGGCAGGCGGTTGAGCCAGCGCCGCCCGGCGACAACGCCGAGTATCGACGTGCAGGCCAGCGCCAGCGTGGCGCCGACCCAAGTGGCCGTTGCGTCGGCGGTGCTGCCCAGGCCGGCGATGGCGATCTGGGTCTTGTCGCCGAATTCGGCGAGAAAGATCATCAGGAAAGTGCTGGCGAAGATGCCGTAGCCTGGCTTTTCCTTAATTTCCTCTTCGCCGTCCTCTTCTTCCTCGAAGCGCAGGGCGCTGATGCCGAAGACGGTGAAGAGCATGGCAACGGCTGCCGTAACGACCCATTCCGGCAGCCAGGCGGCAATCGCCGCGCCGAACAATACGGCGAGCAGGTTGAGGAGGGCGAAGGCAGCGACGGCGCCGAGAACGATCGGCAGGCCGCGATGGCGGGCGGCCAGCGTCATGCAGACGAGTTGGCTCTTGTCGCCGAATTCGGCGAGGGCGATCAGCAAAAAGGTGGCGCCGGCCGAGGATAGCCAAGCCCCCGGCGCCAGGGCGATATCAGTCATCGGGGAAAATCAGAAAGTCAGGACTTGGCGTCCGGATGGTCGCGATGCGGGCACTCGGCCTTGGTGCATTGGGCGTACAGGTAAAGCGCATGGTCCTGGATGGCGAAGCCGCGCTCCTGGGCGATGGCGTTCTGGCGCTTTTCGATTTCCGGATCGTAGAACTCTTCGACGCGGCCGCAATTGATGCAGACCAGATGGTCGTGATGCTTGCCGTGATTGATCTCAAAGACGGCCTTGCCGGATTCGAAGAAGTGCCGTTCGAGCAGGCCGGCCTGCTCGAACTGGGTGAGCACGCGGTAAACGGTGGCCAGCCCGATGTCCATGTTTTCGGCAATCAGCATCTTGTAGACGTCTTCCGCAGTCATATGGCGCAAGGTGCTCGTTTCGAACAACTCAAGAATTTTCAGGCGGGGAAAAGTGGCTTTTAGCCCCATGTTCTTGAGGCTTTGCGGATCGCTCATTGCTGGAATTCCTGAAATTGTTCGATCAGGCGAAATGCTGATTTCGGGTATGATATACCGCTTCAAAGCCGATTGAAAAACTCCGGAAAACTGAATGCGCCGTTCCCGTCTATTGCTCGTAGCCGCCTCCTGCGCGCTCATCTCCGCTTGTTCCTACAAGCCGGGCTTCATCAACGAATACAAGATCGATATCCAGCAGGGCAATGTCCTGACGCAGGAGATGGTTTCCCAGCTCAAGCCGGGCCAGACGCGCGATCAGGTTCGCTTCCTGCTCGGTACGCCGATGGTGGCAGACATCTTCCATCAGCAACGTTGGGACTACGTCTACCGCTACCAGAACGGCCAGACTGGCAAGGTCGAAGCACGCAAATTCACCGCGTTCTTCAGCAATGACGGCCTGCTCGAGCGGGTTGAGGGCGATATCGCCGAGGGCGAATCCGGCGAACTGAATGCCCCGCTCAACAAGAGCCGTCTCGTCGATCTCGGATCGCTGTCGGCCGAACAGGCAGACAAGCCGTTGCCGCCGCGCGAGCCGCCGAGCTATTACCGTCGTTTCATGGACATGATAGGGTTTTAAGGAATGACTGCTACACGTATTGGTGTCGTCGGTGCCGGCGGCCGCATGGGCCGGATGTTGATCGAGGCCACGCTCAAGGATGACCAACTGGCGCTCGGCGCAGCCTTCGATGTGCCGGGCAGCCCGGCGATTGGCAAGACGGCCGGTGATCTGGTCGGCATGCCCTGCGACGTGGTGGTGACCGATGACGTCGCGGCCGGCCTCAAGAATATTGATTGCCTGATCGATTTCACCCGCCCGCAAGGCACGCTGGCTCATCTCGAAATGTGCCGCCAGGCCGGCGTCGCCATGGTGATTGGCACGACCGGCTTCGAAGCTGATGGCAAGGCCGTGATCGCTGCGGCAGCCAAGGATGTTCCAGTCGTCTTCGCGTCCAACATGGCGGTTGGCGTCAATCTCGTCTTCAAGCTGCTTGAGACGGCGGCGAGCATCCTGAACCAGGGTTACGACATCGAAATTGTCGAGGCGCACCATCGCCTGAAGATCGATGCGCCGTCCGGGACGGCGTTGCGCATGGGCGAAGTGGTCGCCAGCGCGCTCGGCCGCGATCTTGAAGAGTGTGCGGTTTATGGGCGCGAAGGCGTTACCGGCGAGCGCGACCCATCGACCATAGGCTTCGCCACCGTTCGTGGCGGCGATATCGTTGGCGATCATACGGTCATGTTCTGCGGTCTCGGCGAGCGCGTCGAGCTCACGCACAAGGCCAGCAGCCGCATGCCCTATGCGCTTGGCAGCCTGCGTGCAGCGCGTTTCCTGGCGGGCCGGAAGAACGGTCTTTTTGATATGCAGGACGTTCTCGGCCTGCGCTAGTCTCCATGAAATCCCGCCTGCTGGATCGGCAGCTCCAGGAAATCTTCGGCGGCGAAGGTGAGCCACAATTCAGGCAGTTGATCGAGCAGGCCAGGGCTGCGCGGCAGGACGTTCTGGCTGACGGCATGGAAAGGCTGGTCGGGGTCGTCGATTCCTCCTATCGCGCCTACGCCGGACTCAATCTAAGCGCCTGGCATACCAAGTTGTCGGGCGATGCGCTGGCCGACTGGAATCTGCGGGCCGGTACCGTCGAAGCCGGTCGTCAGTGGAAAGAAATGCTCGGTTACACCGCTGGCGATTTCGACAACTCGATCGTCCAGTGGCAACGCATGCTGCATCCGGATGATTTGCGCCTGTTGCAGGCGCGTATCGATGCGCATGTCCAGAGTCAGGATCCCTATTTTCAGGCCGAGTGCCGCTTCAAGGCGTGCGACGGCCAGTGGCGCTGGTTCCTGCTGCGCGGTGCCGTCGCGGCACGCGAGGCCGGGGGGCAACCGGTGCGCATGCTGGTCCTGCAGCGCGACATCAGCGAAGTCAAGGCGGCGGAAGCAGCGCTGATTTCGGCCAAGGAGGCGGCCGAGGCAGCGAACAAGGCACGCGGTGCTTTCCTGGCCAACATGAGCCATGAAATCCGGACGCCAATGAACGGCATCATCGGCATGACTGAACTGGCGCTCGATACCCAGCTTGATGCCGAGCAGCGCCACTATCTGAAGACCGTCAAATCATCGGCCGAGGCCTTGCTGACGATCGTCAACGACATTCTCGACTTTTCGAAAATCGAAGCCGGCAAGATGGAGTTCGAGGCGCTGGCTTTTTCCATTCAGGACACGGTGCTCGAGGCCGTTCGGGTTCTGGCGGTCAGCGCGCACAAGAAGGGCCTCGAACTGGTGGCCAACGTGCAGCCCGATGTGCCGCCACGCATCGTTGGCGATCCGACTCGCCTGCGCCAGGTCATCATCAACCTGATCGGCAACGCCATCAAGTTTACCGAGCAGGGCGAAGTGGCGCTCGATGTGAGCATCGATCAGCAGACCGAGCATTCAGTTTATTTGCGCTTTTCGATCCGCGACACGGGTATCGGTGTCCCGCCCGACAAACAGCAGGCAATCTTCGAGGCATTTTCCCAGGCCGACGTATCGACGACCCGTCGTTTTGGCGGGACGGGACTTGGGCTGGCTATTAGCGCCCGCCTTGTGCAGTTGATGGATGGCAAGATAACGCTTGAAAGCACGCAGGGCGTCGGCTCGGTCTTTTCATTTACCGGACGGTTTGGCGTCGAAACCTCGGTGTTGTCGCAGACCCAGGCCTTCGCGCCGGGATCACGCTATGTTGGCCGGCGCGCCTTGGTCATTGATGACAACGAGACGGTCGGACGTTATCTGGTCGAATTGCTTGAGCGCTGCGGAATCCAGTCTTCGCTGTCGGCGGATGGGGCTGCGGCCGTGGCTGCGATGGAGCGCAGCCGCGCCGTCGATTTTCCCTACGACTATGTGGTGGCTGACGCCAATATGGAGGCCCCGGCTGGCTTTGCTCTGGCTGAGGCCTGGCAGAAGTCCGGTCGCGTCGAGAAGTTGCTGGTCATGCTGACGACTGAAAATCAGCGGCACGATCTGACCCGGTTGCGTGAAATCGGCGTCTCGGCTCATCTCGTCAAACCGATTGGCAGCGCCGATATGCTGGATGCGCTGGCGCTGGCCGAGGGGCCGGCTTTGTCAGAGCAGAACGAATTCATGCTGTCGCAAATCGATCTGGGCGAGATTGCCCAGGGCGGTAGTTCGGCACTGAACATTCTGTTGGTTGAAGACAATCCGGTGAATCAGGAATTGGCGACCCGCTTGCTTGAGCGGCTGTCGCACCGGGTGACACTGGCTAACAACGGTATCGAGGCGGTTGATTTGTTCGATAGCAGCCATTTTGACGTGATCCTGATGGACATGCAGATGCCGGTGATGGGCGGCATCGAGGCGACGGAGGCCATACGTTCCCGCGAGATGCGCCGGAGCTGGGTGGTTTCCCACGAGGTCAAGCCCGTCTACATCATCGCCATGACCGCCAATGTCATGGCAAGCGACCGGGATCGCTGCATGGAGGCGGGAATGAATGACTACGTCGCCAAGCCATTGCGGCCGGACGAGTTGTTTGCTGCTCTGGATCGATCCCGTGGTGTTGGTAGCGCAGATGAGCCCATCATTTTTGCTACTGCGCCGGTCAGGGCGGGCGCGCAACTCGATCTGGCGGCAGCCCTTCGCGATATTGGCGAACCCGAGCTGTTTGCGACGATGGCCGGCATGTTTCTGTCGGAGTGGGACGCACATCTGGGACGCATCAGGAAAGCGCTCGACAGTGCCGATGCGCACGAGTTGCGCATGCATGCGCATACCGTGAAGAGTCTCCTGGCCATGTTTCATGCCGAAAATGCCCGGCGTCGGGCGATGGAAATAGAGCAGGCGGCCATGGTGGTCGACAATGTCGACTGGGCCGCCTGTAATCGGCTCCACGCTGCGCTGGTCGATGAAATGTCGCAGATCAAACCTATATTGAAGCGCTACGTCGAGACTCGCGTAATCCCTTGAATTTGCCTGAAAAGCCTCTTTTCGGCTAAAATAGGAAGGTTAAAAAGCACGAGCGGGGAGGCGCAAGCCTTCCCGCTCGGCACATGAAAAATTAGAAATTCAAGGAGAGCCGGTCGTGTCGTTGCTGCCCTCATTTATACCTGCCATTCTCGCCCTCGCCGACGGAACGGTTTTCAAGGGCCAATCCATCGGCGCTGATGGCGTTACCAGTGGCGAGGTGGTGTTCAACACCGCCATGTCCGGCTACCAGGAAATCCTTACCGATCCCTCCTATTGCCGTCAGATCGTCACGTTGACCTACCCGCATATCGGCAACACCGGTTGCAATGCGGAAGATTTTGAATCTAACGCCAATTACGCCGCTGGTCTGGTCATTCGTGACCTGCCGCTGGTTGCCTCGAACTGGCGTAGCGAGGAGGACTTGTCGTCCTATCTCAAGAAGCACGGTATCGTCGCCATTGCCGGCATCGATACGCGCAAGCTGACCCGTATCCTGCGGGAAAAGGGCGCTCAGGCCGGTTGCATTCTGGCCGGCGAAGCCGACGAGTCGAAGGCGCTGGCCATGGCCAAGGCCTTCCCGGGCCTGGCTGGCATGGACCTGGCCAAGGTCGTTTCGGCCAAGGCCAACTATGCCTGGACCGAGGCCGAGTGGACGCTGGATGGTTACAAGCAAGCTGCCGAGCCGCGTTTCCATGTCGTTGCCTACGATTTTGGCGTCAAGCGCAACATCCTGCGCATGCTGGCCGAGCGCGGTTGCCGGCTGACCGTGGTGCCGGCCCAAACGCCGGCTGCCGATGTCCTGGCGATGAAGCCTGACGGCATCTTCCTGTCCAACGGCCCCGGCGATCCGGAGCCTTGTGATTACGCGATTGCTGCTATCCGCGAATTCCTCGAGCGTGGCATTCCGACTTTTGGCATCTGTCTTGGTCACCAATTGCTGGCCCTGGCTTCCGGTGCCAAAACGCTGAAAATGAAGTTCGGTCACCACGGAGCCAATCACCCGGTCAAGGATCTGGATAGCGGGCAGGTGCTAATCACCAGCCAGAATCACGGGTTTGCTGCCGACATTGACTCCCTGCCGGCCAATCTGCGGGTTACGCATGTGTCGCTGTTCGACGGTTCCCTGCAAGGGATTGCCCGCACCGACGTGCCGGCCTTCTCCTTCCAGGGCCATCCGGAAGCCAGTCCTGGTCCGCACGACGTGGCCTACTTGTTCGATCGCTTCCTTGACACCATGACGCGTGGCGTTGCCGCGCTCAACAATGCGCAATAAGCGGCACAGAGAGAGATAAAGATGCCGAAACGTACAGATATAAAAAGTGTTTTGATTATTGGTGCCGGCCCGATCATCATCGGTCAGGCCTGCGAATTCGATTACTCCGGCGCCCAGGCCTGCAAGGCTCTGCGCGAAGAGGGTTACAAGGTCATCCTGGTGAATTCCAACCCGGCGACGATCATGACCGACCCGGAAATGGCCGATGTCACCTATATTGAGCCGATCACCTGGCAGGTCGTTGCCAAGATCATCGAGAAGGAGCGCCCGGATGCGCTGCTGCCGACCATGGGCGGCCAGACCGCGCTGAACTGCGCGCTCGATCTCGACCGCGAAGGTGTGCTGGCCAAGTTCAATGTCGAGCTGATCGGTGCTTCGAAGGAGGCCATCGACAAGGCTGAGGACCGCCAGAAGTTCAAGGATGCGATGACCAAGATTGGTCTTGGTTCCGCCAAGTCGGCCACCGCGCACAGCATGGAAGAGGCCTACCAGGTGCAGGCCGTGATCGGCTTCCCGACCATCATCCGACCGTCCTTCACGCTGGGCGGCACGGGTGGTGGTATCGCCTACAACATGGAAGAGTTCGAGACCATCTGCAAACGCGGTCTCGAAGCCTCGCCAACCAACGAGTTGCTGATCGAAGAGTCGCTGCTCGGCTGGAAGGAATACGAGATGGAGGTCGTCCGCGACAAGGCGGACAACTGCATTATCATCTGCTCGATCGAAAACCTTGATCCGATGGGCGTCCATACCGGCGACTCGATTACCGTCGCACCGGCGCAGACGCTGACCGACAAGGAATACCAGATCCTGCGTAACGCCTCGATCGCCGTTCTGCGCGAAATCGGTGTCGATACCGGCGGCTCCAACGTCCAGTTCTCGATCAACCCGAAGGACGGTCGGATGATCGTCATCGAGATGAATCCGCGTGTTTCGCGTTCGTCGGCGCTGGCCTCCAAGGCCACCGGTTTCCCGATTGCCAAGATCGCTGCCAAGCTATCGGTCGGCTACACGCTGGACGAGTTGTCGAACGACATCACCGGTGGCAAGACGCCGGCCTCGTTCGAGCCGTCGATTGATTACGTCGTTACCAAGGTGCCGCGTTTTGCCTTCGAGAAATTCCCGCAGGCGGATGACACGCTGACCACGCAGATGAAATCGGTTGGCGAAGTGATGGCTATCGGTCGCACCTTCCAGGAATCGCTGCAGAAAGCTTTGCGCGGGCTGGAAGTTGGCGTTGACGGCTTCAACCTGAAAACGGTTGATCCGGCAACGATAGACGAGCAGCTGGCCCGGCCGACCCCGGATCGCCTGTGGTACGTCGCCGATGCGTTTGGTATCGGCATGTCGGTCGAGCGCGTATTTGAGCTGACCAAGATCGATCCGTGGTTCCTTGTCCAGATCAAGGAGATTGTCGATCTGGAGCTGGCCGTGGAAAAACGCGAATTTTTGACGTTAACCGCAGAAGAGGTGCGTTACCTGAAGCGCAAGGGTTTCGCCGACCGTCGTCTGGCTTACCTGCTGAAGACGACCGAAACCGAATTCCGGAACCGTCGTCATGAGCTGGGCATCCGCCCGGTTTACAAGCGAGTCGATACCTGCGCCGCCGAATTCTCGACCGATACCGCTTACATGTACTCGACCTACGAGGACGAGTGCGAGGCCAATCCGACCGATAAGAAAAAAATCATGGTGTTGGGCGGTGGTCCGAACCGTATCGGTCAGGGCATCGAGTTTGACTACTGCTGCGTGCACGCCGCGATGGCGATGCGTGAAGACGGTTACGAGACCATTATGGTCAACTGTAACCCGGAAACAGTTTCCACCGACTACGACACCTCCGACCGCCTGTACTTCGAGCCGCTGACGCTGGAGGACGTGCTAGAAATCGTCGCCATCGAAAAGCCGGTCGGCGTCATCGTTCAGTACGGTGGCCAGACTCCCCTCAAGCTGGCGTTGGCGTTGGAGGCCAACGGCGTGCCGATCATCGGTACCAGCCCGGAATCCATCGACGTGGCTGAAGACCGCGAGCGCTTCCAGAAATTGCTGCACGATCTGGGCCTCAAGCAACCGCCGAATCGAACTGCCCGCACCGAAGAAGATGCGCTGCGTTTGGCCCAGGAGATTGGTTATCCACTGGTCGTCCGCCCGTCCTACGTGTTGGGTGGTCGGGCCATGGAAATCGTCCATGAGCAGAAGGACCTTGAGCGTTACATGCGCGAAGCCGTGAAGGTTTCGCACGATTCGCCGGTACTTCTCGATCGCTTCCTAAATGATGCCGTTGAATGTGATGTCGATGCCCTGTCCGATGGCGAGGAAGTCATCATCGGTGGAGTCATGGAACACATCGAACAGGCTGGCGTGCACTCCGGTGACTCTGCTTGCTCGCTGCCGCCATACTCCTTGGGCAAGGCCGTGCAGGACGAACTGCGCCGCCAGACCAAACTGATGGCCAAGGCGCTCAACGTCTGTGGCCTGATGAATGTGCAGTTCGCCATCAAGGACAACGATGTCTACGTGCTGGAGGTCAATCCGCGCGCCTCGCGTACCGTGCCCTTCGTTTCCAAGGCTACCGGTCTGCAACTGGCCAAGATTGCCGCCCGTTGCATGGCTGGGCGCAGTCTCAAGGACCAGGGCGTGACCAAGGAAGTGATCCCGCCGTATTTCTCGGTCAAGGAGGCCGTCTTCCCCTTCGTCAAGTTCCCCGGTGTCGATACCATTCTTGGCCCGGAAATGAAGTCGACCGGCGAGGTCATGGGCGTCGGCGTTACCTTTGCCGAAGCCTTCGTCAAGTCGCAACTGGCGGCCAGCGTCAAGTTGCCGACCACCGGCAAGGTGTTTATGTCGGTCAAGGATAGTGACAAGACCAAGGCAATTGAAATTGCCCGCCATTTGCTTGAGGCTGGCTTCCATCTCGTGGCGACGCGCGGCACCGCGCATGCCATCGAAGCTGCTGGTTTGCCGGTGCAGATGGTTAACAAATTCACCGAAGGTCGTCCGCATATTGTCGACATGATCAAGAACAACGAAATTGCCCTGATCATCAACACGGTTGAGGAAAAGCGTCAGGCGATCAACGACTCACGCAATATCCGCACTTCCGGACTGCAGGCTCGTGTCACAATGTACACGACAATCTGGGGTGCCGAAGCGGCTGCCGAAGGTATTCGCAATCTGGGCGAGTTGGTGGTCTATCCGATTCAGGCCTTGCACACGCAACTACACTGAGACAAACCTGAAACCGCCGGGTAGCCTTGGGGCGCCGGCGGTTTTGCTTTTGCTGGAAGATGATATGAGCAAAGTTCCGTTAACCGTAAAAGGCGCCGAAAAGCTGCGCGAAGAACTGCATCGCTTGAAGACAGTCGATCGTCCGTGGGTGATTGGCGCCATTGCGGAAGCGCGAGCCCATGGCGACCTTTCCGAAAATGCCGAATATGATGCCGCCAAGGAGCGTCAGGGCTTCATTGAAGGGCGTATTCAGGAAGTCGAGGGCAAGCTGTCGCACGCGCAGATTATCGATCCGAAACTACTCGATGCTGATGGCCGCTGCGTATTTGGTGCGACATTGGATCTTGAGGATCAGGATACCGGTGATGCCGTGACTTACCAGATCGTTGGCGAGGACGAAGCGGACATCAAGGGCGGCAAGATTTCGGTTAATTCGCCGATTGCCCGGGCGCTGATCGGCAAGTACGCTGGCGATATTGCCCAGGTCCAGGCGCCGGGCGGCATCCGCGAGTACGAAGTCATCGACGTCCGCTACGAGTAATTCACGTGCGTCGGCTGTCCGAGGCCCTCTACCTGATTTCCATTACTGTGTGGGTGGGTGGCTTGTGGGCTATCGGTTACATGGCGGCGCCAGTGCTTTTTGCCAGTCTGGGCGACCGGCAACTTGCCGGCATGGTGGCTGGCAAGTTGTTTGCATTGATCGGCTGGGTGGGGTTGGGTAGTGCAGCCTGGCTGCTGGTGTTTCTGGTTTTGCGTTACGGCAGACAGGTGTTCAAGCGTGCGATCTTCTGGCTGGTCGTCCTGATGGCATTGCTGACCGCCGCCAGCCAGTTCGGCATCCAGCCATTGATGGCGCAGCTAAAGCTGGATGCCATGCCGCGCGGAGTGATGGAAAGTGTGTTGCGCGACCGCTTCGCTGCATGGCACGGCATTTCCAGCATCCTCTACCTGGTGCAGAGTCTGCTGGGATTGTGGCTCGTGATCTGGAGCGGTCGCGGGCTTAAGTGATCAGCCTTGGAAGGCGCGCTTGCTTTTGCGCGGAGCTGCAGGAACAGGGCGTCTCGGTTTTGGGGCTTTTTTCGCGTTGACCGCAGCAACCTCGGCGGGAATGGGGCGAAAAACGACCAGCAGCTTGCCGATATGCTGAACAGGCGCGGCACCCAGTTGAGCGCAGATTTGCTCATAATAGGCCAGACGATTTTCGCGGCTGTCACCATAAACGCGAATCTTGATCAGTTCATGGGCGTTAAGATTCATTTCGATTTCCTTTAGAACACCCTCGGTGAGGCCGTTTTCGGCAATCGAGACAACCGGATTCAGATCGTGGGCCTTGGCGCGCAGTTCGCGTCGCTGGGCAGATGATATTTGCAGCATAGTAAACCTTTCAAAAACGGCATTTTACCGAATGAAAAGAACCAGAACCAGCAAAGCTTGGATGCGCGAGCATGTCAATGATACTTATGTTCAGCTTGCCAAGAAGGAGGGCTGGCGTTCACGTGCCGCTTTCAAGCTACTTGAGATTGACGACAAGGACAAGTTGCTCAAGCGCGGCGAGGTCGTTGTCGACCTTGGTGCCACGCCGGGTGGCTGGTCCCAGGTCGCTACTAAACGAGTTGGTGATGGCGGAATGGTGATTGCTCTCGACCTTCTCGAAATGGAACCTATTCATAACGTCCATTTCATTCAGGGCGATTTTCGTGAAGACGATGTGCTGGAACAACTCGAAAAACAATTGAGTGGTCGCCGCGTGGGGCTTGTAATGTCTGACATGGCCCCCAATATGTCAGGAGTGCCTTTGGTTGATCAGGCCCGCGTCATGCACTTGGCTGAGCTTGGGCTGGAGTTTTCCAGAGCACACCTGAAACCAGATGGCGCTTTTCTGGTCAAAGTGTTTCAGGGAACGGATTACGAGACATTTCTGCGTCAGATGCGTGAGACGTTCAAGGCTGTCGTGGTGCGCAAACCGGACGCTTCCCGTGATCGTAGCGCCGAGCTTTATTTGCTCGGACGCACATTGCGCTGAGAGTTTTGTTTAGAATGGTATTTTTATCGCTCGTCGCTGTATAAGGAGTGCAAGCTTGAACAACATGTTCAAAAACCTGGCAGTCTGGCTGGTCATCGGCCTGGTGCTGATGACGGTGTTTAATCAGTTCAACAGCCGTCAGGTTGCAACCGGATCCGTCGAATACTCCCAGTTCATCGAGGAGGTGAAGTCCGGCCGCATTTCCAAGGTGGTCATGGAAGGCCGTACGCTGAAGGCGACAACGAGCGAGGGCAAGCGCATCACGTCCTACGCGCCGCCTGATCTCTGGCTGGTTTCCGACCTGCTCAAGAATGGCGTCAAGATTGAAGCCAAGCCAGAAGAAGAGCCATCCTTCCTGATGAATCTCTTCGTCAGCTGGTTCCCGATGCTTCTGCTGATAGGCGTCTGGGTCTTCTTCATGCGCCAGATGCAGGGCGGCGGCAAAGGCGGAGCCTTTTCCTTCGGCAAGTCCAAGGCGCGCATGATGGACGAGTCGACCAATGTAATTACCTTTGCCGACGTTGCGGGTTGTGACGAGGCCAAGGAAGAAGTTCAGGAAATCGTTGATTTTCTGCGTGATCCCTCCAAGTTCCAGAAGCTCGGTGGCCGTATTCCGAAGGGCGTGCTGATGGTTGGCAACCCGGGAACGGGGAAGACGCTGCTCGCCAAGGCCATTGCCGGCGAAGCCAAGGTGCCGTTCTTCAGTATTTCGGGTTCCGATTTCGTTGAAATGTTTGTTGGTGTCGGTGCGGCCCGCGTTCGCGACATGTTCGAGAATGCCAAGAAACACGCGCCGTGCATTATCTTCATCGATGAAATCGACGCTGTCGGTCGCCACCGTGGCGCCGGCTTGGGTGGCGGCAACGATGAGCGCGAACAGACTTTGAACCAGTTGCTAGTTGAGATGGACGGTTTCGAAGGTCATACCGGCATCATCGTAATCGCTGCGACCAACCGTCCTGATATTTTGGACCCGGCCCTGTTGCGTCCGGGTCGCTTCGACCGTCAGGTTGTCGTGCCTCTGCCGGATATTCGTGGCCGCGAGGAAATCCTCAAGGTCCACATGCGCAAGGTGCCAATCTCCGGCGACGTCAAGGCCGACATCATTGCCCGTGGTACTCCAGGATTCTCCGGTGCTGACCTGGCCAATCTGGTCAATGAGGCTGCCTTGTTTGCTGCGCGCACCAACAAGCGCCTTGTTGATATGGAAGACTTTGAGAAGGCCAAGGACAAAATCATGATGGGCGCTGAGCGCCGCAGCATGGTGATGAGCGAAGAAGAGAAGATGAATACGGCGTACCACGAGTCGGGACATGCCGTAGTCGCCAAACTGGTGCCAAAATCAGATCCCGTTCACAAGGTCACCATTATCCCGCGCGGCCGTGCTCTGGGGCTGACCATGCAACTGCCGGAAGAGGATCGTTATGCTTACGACCGGCAGTACCTAATGAGCCGTATTGCAGTGCTATTCGGTGGACGTATTGCCGAAGAGTTGTTCATGAATCAGATGACCACTGGAGCATCCAACGACTTTGAGCGTGCCACTGCTATGGCGCGCGATATGGTCACCCGTTACGGCATGTCGGATCTGGGGGTGATGGTCTATGGCGAAAACGACGGTGAAGTCTTCCTTGGCCGCTCGGTGACTCAGCACAAGAATGTTTCTGAAGCGACCATGCAGAAAGTGGATGCTGAAATCCGTCGCCTGATCGACGAACAGTACGCACTTGCCCGTCGTTTGCTGGAAGAGAATCGTGACAAGGTTGAAGCAATGACCAAGGCCTTGCTTGAGTGGGAAACCATTGATGCTGAGCAGATCGACGACATTATGGCTGGTAAGGCACCGCGTCCACCCAAGCCATCCCAGTCGACGCCGCGCTCGAATACGCCGAGCGATACCCCGGGGGCGGAACCCAGCGCTGCTGCGACGGCCTGAGTTTTCTGATTGCTGAATCGGCCGGGAGTCCTCTCCCGGCCTTTTATTTTTGCGCCATGACAACACTGCACTGCGGCCGTTTCAGGCTTTCGCTAGATCGTCCCTTGTTGATGGGGATCGTCAATCTGACTCCGGATTCGTTTTCCGGTGATGGATTGACCGGTGATGTCGAGCAGGCCATCAAACATGCCCGTCAGCAATTTGAGGCCGGCTCGGATATCCTTGATATCGGCGCCGAGTCATCCCGCCCGGGCGCGATTCCGACCTCTGAAGAGGACGAATTGCGGCGTCTGTTACCTGTTCTGAAGGAAATTGCCGACTGGGGTGTTCCAATTTCGGTGGATACCTATAAGCCGGTTGTTATGCGTGCCGCACTTGAGGCTGGGGCGACAATGATCAATGACATCACCGGCATGACTCATCCTGAAGCCCTGTCGGTCGTTGCGCAGAGCGATTGCGCCGTTTGTGTCATGCACATGCAGGGCGAGCCCGGTACGATGCAGCAGACACCGCAGTATCGTGATGTCGTCAGCGAGGTGAGGTCTTTTTTGGTGGCGGCTGCAGAGCGTTGCAGGGAGGCTGGCATTGACGATAAGCGAATTGTGGTTGATCCAGGATTTGGTTTCGGTAAGACAGTGGATCACAATTTGGCCCTTTTTTCGGCGTTGACCGTACTAGGCGTCGATGATTTTCCGATGTTGATCGGTGTTTCCAGAAAATCCATGCTGGGGGTAATTACCGGCCGACCGGTTGGTGAGCGACAGGTTGCCAGTGTGGCGGCCGCGCTGCTGGCCGCACAAAAGGGTGCGAAAATACTACGTGTGCATGACGTGGCGGCAACCAGGGATGCCTTGACGGTCTGGGCTGCAATAGAACAATGGGAGCAGGAATGAGCAGGAAATATTTTGGTACCGATGGCGTGCGCGGTCGTGTCGGACAGTCGCCGATTACCCCGGATTTTGTAATGCGCCTCGGCTATTCGGCTGGCAAGGCCTTGCTGGGGCAGAGCAACATGCCGTCTGGCGAACGGCCGGCAGTGCTGATTGGTAAGGATACGCGTCTGTCTGGTTACATGCTGGAGTCGGCCTTGGAGGCGGGATTCTCAGCGGCAGGTATCGATGTCTTCCTGGTTGGCCCGTTGCCGACACCGGCTGTTGCGTATCTCACCCGCGCATTGCGCCTGCAGGCCGGGATCGTTATTTCCGCATCGCATAACCCGTACTATGATAACGGTATCAAGTTCTTCTCGGCGCAGGGTACCAAGTTGCCCGACGAGGTCGAGCATGCCATCGAGGAGGGTATAGATCAGCCGATGGTTTGCGCACCGCCAGCCGATCTTGGGCGCGTCAGGCGCATCGAGGATGCGCGTGGCCGCTACATAGAATTCTGCAAGAGCACTTTTCCAAATGACCTGGACCTGCGCGGCTTGAAGATTGTCGTCGATTGCGCGCACGGTGCCGCTTACCATATCGCGCCGAGTGTCTTTCACGAACTGGGCGCGGATGTCGTCACCATCGGGGCGCAACCCAATGGTCTGAATATCAATGATGGTGTTGGTGCTACGGCCCCAAAGGCATTGTGTGAGGCCGTGCTGGCCAATCGAGCCGATCTGGGCATCGCCTTGGATGGCGATGCCGATCGTCTTCAAATGGTCGATGCTGATGGGAATCTTTATGACGGCGATCAGTTGCTTTTTGCTATCGTCCGCAGTCGAGCGCGTGCGGTCAAGGTTAAGGGCGTTGTTGGTACGCTGATGAGCAATCTTGCTCTTGAGCACGCTCTTGGCAAGATTGACATACCGTTTGCCCGGGCCGCTGTTGGTGATCGTTACGTTGTAGAGATGCTCCACGAAAAAGGCTGGCTATACGGCGGTGAGAACTCCGGACACATACTCGCGATGGATCGTCACACAACGGGTGATGGCATTGTTGCCGCCTTGCAGGTTTTGGCCGCGCTGCGCGAGTTTGGAGGCGATTTGAAAGGTTTGCTCGGCGGCTTGGCGCTCTATCCGCAGAAACTGATCAACGTGCCGATCACGCGAGGGTTCCCATGGAAAGATCACCCGGCAATCACATCTGCGCTGGCCGAGACCGAGGCCGGTATGGCTGGGCGAGGCAGAGTGCTGTTGCGCGCCTCTGGAACTGAGCCTTTGTTACGGATCATGGTCGAAGGCGAAGATGCTGCCGAAGTGGCCTGTGCTGCCGAAAAACTGGCTGGGGTAGTGCGGGAGTCCACACAATAAATTACCGCGCATGCTTAATCGTATTGACCGAAAAATTGACGAGTCGCTATAATTCGAAGGTTTTTCGCCAACGGAATCATCTAGCCCATGCGTAGAAAGCTCGTAGCTGGTAACTGGAAGATGCACGGCGCACTGAAGCAAAATTCAGCGCTGCTGGCGCAAATTACTGCAGAGGCCTCCGGGTTGTTTTGTGAAGTAGCAGTGTGCCCGCCTTATCCCTACCTCGCTCAGGTGCAGTCCTTGATTCAAGGTTCGGTGCTTACTCTGGGGGCGCAATCTGTTAGTGAGCATCCTTCTGGTGCGTTTACCGGCGAGGTGTCGGCTTCAATGTTGGCTGATTTCGGGTGTCGCTATGTGCTGGTTGGACACTCCGAGCGGCGTGCGCTATTCGGTGAAACGGATGTGGTTGTTGCGGCCAAGTTTGAGGCTGCGCAAAAAGCTGGCTTGGTGCCCATTTTGTGTGTTGGTGAAACATTGGGTGAGCGTGAGGCTGGCGATACAGGGTTTGTAGTGGCCAGGCAGCTTTCGGCAGTCTTGGATCGTGTTGGGGTGGCTGCCATGGTGTCGGCGGTGGTGGCGTATGAACCGGTATGGGCAATTGGTACCGGAGTAACGGCGTCTCCGGCTCAGGCGCAGGAAGTGCATGCGGCGATTCGTGCTCAGGTTGCGGCGCTTGATTTGGGTGTGGCCGCAGGTTTGCGCATTCTCTACGGTGGCAGTGTGAAGCCGCGGAATGCGATGGAGTTGTTTGGGCAGTTAGACATTGATGGTGGTTTGATCGGTGGTGCTGCCTTGGTTGCGGATGATTTTCTGGCGATTTGCCTCGCGGCGAATTGATAGGCTGACAAATGAACTGGTTTTTCTCTCTCCTTCTGACGGTCCATATTCTGGTTGCGATCGTTATTATTGGTCTGGTGTTGATGCAACATGGCAAGGGTGCCGACATGGGGGCTGCCTTTGGAAGTGGTGCTTCCGGAAGTCTGTTTGGAGCCACTGGCTCTGCTAATTTCCTGAGTCGTACGACGGGTGTCCTGGCGGCTGTGTTTTTTGCGACGAGCCTGACCTTGGCGTATGTTGCCTCCAGCAAGCCAAAAACGACTGGCAGTGTGATGCAAGAACCGGTACAATCGCAGACTGTTCCGGCGGCTGCAGAGTCGCCTGTGGTGCCTGTGGATGCGGGTTCCAAAGCGAAAGACATACCGAAGTAGCGCAAGATGGATCGCTTGGCATTGAGTCCTCGCTGAGCGGTCAAAAAGACGTGCCGACGTGGTGAAATTGGTAGACACGCTATCTTGAGGGGGTAGTGGCGCAAGCTGTGCGAGTTCGAGTCTCGCCGTCGGCACCAAAATTGGGCAGTGGCCGTAAGGCGCGCTGTTTCGAACAAAAACTGAATATTGGCGGCGGGTCATGGAAAACTACTTTCCAATCCTGATGTTTGTTCTGGTAGGGGTTGCGGTCGGGGTGTTGCCTGTCGCAATGGGCTTTATTCTTGCCCCAAACCGGCCGGATCCTGAGAAGCTCTCTCCCTACGAGTGTGGCTTTGAGGCTTTTGAGGATGCGCGCATGAAGTTTGATGTGCGCTTTTATTTGATTGCCATTCTTTTTATTTTGTTCGATCTGGAAATTGCTTTCCTGTTTCCGTGGGCGGCAATATTCAAGGATATCGTTGCGACTGAGTCGATCAAATTGTTCGGTTTTGTCGAGATGCTCGTGTTTGTTGCCATTCTGGTCATTGGCTATATTTATGCCTGGGCCAAGGGCGCGCTGGAATGGGAATGAGGCTGGGTTATGGCTATTGAAGGCGTCCTCCAGGAAGGTTTTGTCACCACGACGGCTGACAAGCTGATTAATTACATGCGAACCGGTTCGATTTGGCCGATGACTTTCGGTTTGGCTTGTTGTGCGGTTGAGATGATCCATGCTGGGGTTTCTCGTTACGATCTCGATCGTTTTGGGATTGTTTTTCGGGCAAGTCCTCGACAGTCCGATGTAATGATTGTCGCTGGTACGCTGACCAATAAAATGGCGCCGGCACTGCGCAAGGTTTATGACCAGATGGCTGAGCCGCGTTGGGTGGTCTCGATGGGTTCGTGTGCCAATGGCGGTGGCTACTACCACTACTCCTATTCTGTCGTGCGTGGCTGCGATCGCATCGTGCCTGTCGATATCTATGTTCCTGGTTGTCCCCCAACTGCTGAGGCCCTGATTTACGGCCTGATTCAGTTGCAGAACAAGATTCGCCGCACAAACACTATTGCTCGTTAATTGCCAAGGCTGATTAGATATGTCTGCCAAGCTGGAAACGCTTAGTCAAAACCTGCAAAAGCACTTTGGCGATAAGTTGAAATCGCTGAAGCTCGCTTTGGGTGAGTTAACCATTGAAGTCAATGCGGCCGACTATCTCGGCGTGATGACTGCGTTGCGGGATGAGGGCGATCTTCATTTCGAAGAAATCATCGATCTGTGTGGTGTCGATTACTCGACCTACGGTGATGGTGCTTGGCAAGGCCGGCGCTACGCAGCGGTTTCTCATCTTCTTTCGATTGCCAACAACTGGCGTTTGCGCGTGCGCGTATTTGCTGAAGACGACGAGTTTCCTTCCGTTGATTCCGTTATGGGTGTCTGGAAGAGTGTTAACTGGTTTGAACGGGAAGCGTTTGATCTCTACGGTATCGCCTTCGTGGGTCACGACGACCTGCGGCGCATCCTGACCGACTACGGTTTCATAGGGCATCCGTTCCGCAAGGATTTTCCGATTTCCGGTCACGTCGAAATGCGTTACGACCCCGATCAGGCTCGCGTGATCTATCAACCGGTCACCATCGAGCCTCGCGAAAACACCCCGCGCATCGTGCGCGAAGACACTTTCGGGGATACCGCTCATGGCTGACATCCGCAATTTTACGTTGAATTTTGGTCCGCAGCACCCTGCGGCGCACGGTGTGCTGCGTCTGGTGCTCGAACTGGATGGCGAAGTCGTCCAGCGCGCAGACCCGCACATTGGTCTCCTTCATCGCGCGACTGAAAAGCTTGCTGAAACCCGGACCTGGGTTCAATCTGTGCCGTACATGGATCGTCTCGACTACGTGTCGATGATGTGCAACGAGCATGCTTACTGCTTGGCGACTGAAAAGCTGCTCGGTATCGAAGTGCCGGAACGCGGCAAGTACATCCGGGTCATGTTCGACGAGGTCACCCGTATCCTCAACCATCTGTTGTGGGTCGGTTGTCATGCGCTGGACGTTGGTGCCATGACCATGGCGCTTTATACCTTCCGCGAACGTGAAGACCTGATGGACGTCTATGAGGCCGTTTCCGGTGCCCGGATGCATGCTGCTTACTATCGTCCGGGGGGCGTCTATCGTGACTTGCCGGACCGCATGCCGCAGTATCAGGAGTCGACATGGACCAATGCCAAGAAGGCTTCCGAAAAAAATGAGAATCGCAGCGGTTCCTTGCTCGACTTTCTTGAGGATTTCACCAATCGTTTCCCGACTTATCACGCTGAATATCACACCCTGCTGACCGACAATCGGATCTGGAAGCAGCGTCTGGTTAATGTCGGTGTAGTAACACCGGAACGTGCAATGCAGATGGGCTTTACCGGCGCCATGCTTCGCGGCTCAGGCATTGCTTGGGATTTGCGCAAGAAACAGCCGTACGCCGCCTACGACAAGATCAATTTCGACGTGCCGGTCGGTGTGAATGGCGACAGCTATGACCGTTACTTGGTTCGCATGGAAGAAATGCTCCAGTCGAACAATATCATCAAGCAATGTATCGCTTGGCTGCGCAAGAACCCCGGGCCGGTAATCACCGACAACAACAAGGTGGCGCCACCGCCGCGCGAAAACATGAAGACCAACATGGAGGAGCTGATTCACCACTTCAAGCTCTTCACCGAGGGCATCCATGTTCCGGCGGGTGAGGCTTATGCCGCAGTCGAGCACCCGAAAGGCGAGTTCGGCATCTACTTTGTTTCCGATGGTGCCAACAAGCCTTACCGCATGAAGATTCGTGCGCCAGGTTTTGTTCACTTGGCTGGTCTGGATGAGATGTCCAGAGGCCACATGCTCGCCGATGTCGTTACGATAATCGGTTCCCAAGATATTGTTTTTGGCGAGATCGACCGCTGATGTTTTCCGCTGAAACCCTCCAGAAGTTTGCCCGCGAGGTTGCCAAGTATCCCGCCGATCAAAAACAATCGGCGTCGATGGCCTGTCTCGCTCTCGCTCAGGAAGAAAAAGGCTGGCTGGCCCCCGAGTCTATCGAGGCTGTTGCTAATTATCTTGGTATGCCGCCGATTGCGGCCTACGAAGTGGCCTCTTTCTACAACATGTATGACCTGAAGCCGGTCGGCAAGTACAAAATAACGGTCTGCACCAATCTGCCTTGCGCACTTTCTGGTGGCTACCATGCCGGCGAATACCTCCAGAATAAACTTGGTGTCGGCTACGGTGAAACGACCCCGGATGGCAAATTCACATTGAAGGAAGGTGAGTGCATGGGGGCATGCGGTGATGCGCCGGTCTTCATCGTCAATAACCGCTCGATGTGTAGTTACATGCACCCGGAACAGATCGACAAGCTGCTTGAGGAGTGCAAATAATGGCCATGCTTGGTTCGATCAACGGCGTTCTGATGGAAGGCCTGGATGGCGACAATACCTGGCACCTCAAGGATTACGTTGCGCGCGGTGGCTATGCGCAACTGAAGCGCATCTTGGAAAGCAAGATGACCCAGGAAGACGTCATCAGCGAAGTGAAGAAGTCCGTGCTGCGAGGTCGTGGCGGCGCTGGCTTCCCGACCGGCCTGAAGTGGTCTTTCATGCCGCGTTCCTTCCCGGGCGACAAGTATGTTGTCTGCAACACCGACGAAGGTGAACCGGGGACCTTCAAGGACCGCGACATCATGCGCTTTAACCCGCATGCGGTCATCGAAGGCATGGCCATCGCCGCCTATGCGATGGGTGCGAACCGCGGTTACAACTACGTGCACGGCGAAGTCTGGCAGGAATACAAGCGTTTCGAAGAGGCGCTCGATCAGGCGCGCGCTGCTGGCTTCATTGGCCAGAACATTCTGGGTTCCGGCTTTAATTTCGAACTGTTCGCGCACCACGGTTACGGCGCCTATATCTGTGGCGAAGAAACTGCGCTGCTCGAATCGATCGAAGGCAAGAAGGGGCAGCCGCGCTTCAAACCACCCTTCCCGGCTTCATTCGGTCTGTATGGCAAACCGACGACCATCAACAACACCGAGACCTTTGCTTCCATTCCCTTCATCTTGAAGATGGGCGGCGAGGAGTTTCTCAATCTGGGCAAGCCGAATAACGGTGGGACCAAGCTGTTTTCTGTTTCCGGCCATGTCAATCGTCCGGGTAACTACGAGATTCCGCTGGGGACGCCGTTTGCAACCCTGCTCGAGATGTGTGGCGGTATGCGTGGTGGTCGCAAGCTGAAAGCTGTCATTCCGGGGGGCTCTTCTGCCCCTGTTATGCCGGCTGATGTGATCATGGATTGCACCATGGACTACGACTCGATCAGCAAGGGCGGTTCGATGCTCGGTTCTGGTGCGGTGATTGTCATGGATGAAACGGTTTGCATGGTCAAGGCGCTGGAGCGTCTTTCCTTCTTCTACCATGAAGAATCGTGCGGCCAATGCACGCCTTGCCGCGAAGGTACCGCCTGGATGTACAAGGTTGTGCATCGTATCGAGAACGGACTCGGTAAGCCCGAAGATCTGGATCTGCTGAACAGCGTGCTCGGCAATATTGCCGGTCGTACGATCTGCGCGCTTGGTGATGCGGCAGCTTTCCCAGTGCAGAGTTTCATCAAGCACTTCGGCAAGGAATTCGAGTACCACATTGAAAACAAGACCTGTCTGGTGCCCAAGGATGTTCAATGGGCCGGCAGTGGCTTCCACAAGATTCCGGCCTGACAGGTTGCGGGTTAGTAACGAAAGAACTGGCTACAAGGTAGCGACATGCTAGAAATCGAAATCGACGGCAAAAAAGCGCAAGTGCCCGACGGCAGCACGGTGATGGACGCCGCGCAGCAGGTTGGCGTGTACATTCCGCATTTCTGCTACCACAAGAAACTCTCGATTGCCGCCAACTGCCGGATGTGTCTGGTCCAGGTTGAAAAGGCGCCGAAGCCCTTGCCCGCCTGCGCGACGCCGGTAACCAATGGCATGAAGGTGTTCACCCACTCCGAACTGGCCGTCAAGGCGCAGAAGGGTGTGATGGAGTTCCTGCTAATCAATCACCCGCTGGATTGCCCGATCTGCGATCAGGGCGGCGAGTGCCAGTTGCAGGACATGTCCGTTGGTTACGGCCCGATGAAGAGCCGTTATACCGAAGAAAAGCACGTCGTGTTCCACAAGAGTGTCGGTCCGCTGATCTCGATGGAAGAAATGAGCCGCTGCATTCACTGTACCCGTTGCGTTCGCTTCGGCCAGGAAATCGGCGGCATCATGGAACTTGGCATGGCCAATCGCAACATGCATTCCGAGATCATGACTTTTGTCGGTCGTACGGTCGACTCGGAATTGTCGGGCAATATGATAGACCTCTGCCCGGTCGGTGCGCTGACCTCAAAGCCTTTCCGTTACACCGCCCGTTCCTGGGAACTGCAACGTCGCAAGTCGGTCAGCCCGCACGATTCCGTCGGTGCAAATCTGGTTGTCCAGGTCAAGCACGACAGCGTGATGCGCGTTTTGCCACGAGAAAACGAAGAAGTTAACGAGTGCTGGATCTCCGACAAGGAGCGTTTTTCCTACCAGGCATTGAACTCCGAAGAGCGCCTGACCAAGCCGATGGTCAAGCAGGGCGGGGAATGGAAGGAAGTCGACTGGAATGTCGCACTCGATTACGTTGCGCACGGCCTGAAGGATGTTTCCCGCGAACATGGTGGCGATGCGCTGGCGGCGCTGGCCGCCCAAAGCTCGACGGTTGAAGAACTCTTCCTGCTCGGCAAGGTCATGAAGGGCTTGGGCAGCGGCAATATCGATTTCCGTCCGCGTCAGAGTGATTTCTCCTCCGATTTCAAACGTGCCGGTTCTCCGTGGCTGGGCATGCGTCTGGCCGAGATCAAGGATCTTGACGGTGCTCTGGTAGTCGGCTCGTTCTTGCGCAAGGATCATCCCCTGATTGCTCAGCGTCTGCGTCAGGCAGCCAAGAAATACACCAAGGTCAGCCTGCTGTCGGTGACCGGTGATGAGCAACTGATCAATCTGCATGCCCGCATGACCGTTGCTCCGGCCAACCTGGCTGCGGCTCTGGCTGCAGTCGTCAAGGCTGCAGCCGAGATCAAGGGTACCGCCTTGCCGGCAGGTGTCGAGTCGGCGGTCGTTTGCGAGACGAGCAAGAAGATTGCTCAGAGCCTGGTCGATGGCGAAAAGCGCGCGGTGTTTCTGGGCAACGTCGCGACTCAATCCATTGATGCCACGCAATTGCATGCGCTGGCACTGGAGCTTGGCAAACTGACCAGCGCGACCGTCGGCTTTCTTGGTGAAGGTGCAAACACTGTGGGCGGCCATATTGCCCGGGCGCTGCCCTCCGGCGCCAATGCTCGCCAGATGTTCGAGCAGCCGCGCAAGGCTTATGTCCTGATGGGAATCGAGCCAGAATTTGATTGCGCTAACCCGCAACTGGTTCTGGGTGCGCTGAAACAGGCCAGTCTCGTGGTCTACATGTCGGCCTTCAAACATGCTCCGGCTCTGGAGTTTGCCGATGTGATGTTGCCGAATGCTCCTTACACCGAAACCTCGGGTACCTTCATTAATATTGAAGGTCGCGCCCAGGGTTTTAACGGTGTGGCCAAGGCCCGCGGCGATGCCCGCCCGGCCTGGAAGCTGTTGCGTGTTCTCGGTAACGTGTTGAATCTCGATGGCTTCAGCTATGCTTCGAGCGAAGATATTCGCGACGAAGTGCTGGGTAAGGGTGTCGAGTTCGTTACTGGCCTCGACAACGGCCTGAAGGATGTCAGCATTGGGCTGTCGGCTACCGGTACTGATGGCCTGCAGCGAATTGCCGATGTGCCGATCAACTTTGCCGATCCGATGGCACGTCGTGCGCCAGCTCTGCAGCAGACAGCAGATGCTGTTGCTCCGACTGCTCGCATTCACGAGCAAACCCTGGCGCAGCTAGGCGTTGCCGATGGCGCGCAAGTTCGCGTCAAGCAAGGTTCCGGTGAGGCGATACTGATCGCCAAGAGCGATAACAATGTGCCTGCCGGTTGTGTTCGCGTTTCGGCGGCACATGCAAGCACAGCGATGCTGGGCGATATGTTCGGCTCGATCTCCGTGGAGCGTGCATAAATGGACGCACTGATGAACTTCGGACTTGGGATTTTCGGCGGCGCCTGGCCTGCTGTCTGGACCCTTCTAAAAATCGTCCTGATCGTTGCTCCGCTGATGCTTGGCGTTGCGTATTTGACCTACTTTGAACGCAAGGTCATCGGTTACATGCAGGTTCGTATCGGTCCCAACCGGGTCGGTCCGTGGGGCCTGATACAGCCGATTGCCGATGGCCTGAAGCTGCTGCTGAAGGAAATTATTGTACCGACGACAGCTAACAAGGGCATTTTCATTATCGCCCCGATGTTGGCAATTGCTCCGGCGCTGGCTGCCTGGGCGGTGATTCCATTCACTGATTCCCTGGTTGTTGCCAATATTGATGCGAGCCTGCTCTACATCATGGCGATTACCTCCATGGGTGTGTATGGGGTAATTTTGTCTGGTTGGGCCTCAAACTCGAAGTACGCTTTCCTCGGTGCCATGCGTTCAGCCGCCCAAATGGTTTCTTACGAAATCTCGATGGGTTTCTCGCTGATCTGCGTGCTGATGGTGTCGAACAGTTTGAATCTGGTCGATATTGTCAATGTTCAGGATCAGGGACGTTTCGCTGGCTGGGGCCTGAGTTTCCTTTCGTGGAACTGGTTGCCCTTGTTCCCGATGTTCATTGTCTACCTGATTTCCGGCACAGCCGAACTGAATCGTGCGCCATTTGACGTTGCTGAAGGCGAAACCGAAATTGTTGCCGGCTTCCACGTTGAATATTCCGGGATGGCTTTCGCGCTCTTCTTCCTGGCTGAATACGCCAACATGATTCTGGTTGCGGCGCTAACTTCCCTCCTGTTCTTGGGTGGCTGGCTGTCCCCAGTTGGTTTCCTGCCTGACGGCATTCTTTGGCTGTTCGCCAAGATGTCGGCAATACTCTTCTTGTTCCTGTGGTTCCGGGCAACTTTCCCGCGTTACCGCTATGACCAGTTGATGCGTCTGGGCTGGAAGGTTTTCTTGCCGATCTGCTTGATCTGGCTGGTTGTTGTCGGCGTCTGGATGATGTCGCCATTGAATATCTGGAAGTGAGGAGAGACTAATGGGTTCGATGAAGGAAATCTTCAACAGCCTCTTCCTCAAGGAATTGTTGAAGGGCATGTCGGTCACGGGCAGATATTTCTTTGCTCGCAAGATCACCGTTCAATATCCGGAAGAAAAGACACCGCAGAGTTTCCGTTTTCGAGGGCTTCATGCGTTGCGTCGCTACCCGAACGGCGAGGAGCGTTGTATCGCCTGCAAGCTGTGTGAAGCAATCTGCCCGGCGCTGGCGATTACGATCGAGGCCGAACCACGTGACGACGGCTCGCGTCGCACGACGCGTTACGACATTGATCTGACCAAATGTATTTTTTGCGGTTTCTGTGAAGAGGCTTGCCCGGTCGATGCAGTGGTCGAAACGCGGGTTTTCGAATACCACGGCGAAAAGCGCGGTGATTTGTACTACACCAAGCAGATGTTGCTGGCCAACGGCGACCGCTACGAAGATCAAATCGCGAAGGATCGCGAACTTGATGCTTCTTACCGATAACAGGTGCTAGCAATGGATTTTCAAACTGCGGTTTTCTTCTTCCTGTCGGCGATCCTGATTTTTGCCAGCCTGCGCGTAATTACCGCGCGCAACCCGGTTCACGCCGCGCTGCATCTCATTCTTGCCTTCTTCACCTGCGGCGGCATCTGGGCTTTGTTGCAGGCTGAGTTTCTGGCGATTGCCATCATCCTCGTCTATGTCGGGGCGGTCATGGTGCTCTTCCTGTTTGTGGTGATGATGCTCGATATAAATATCGACCGTATTCGGCAGGGCTTTTGGAATTATCTGCCGCTCGGAGCATTGCTGGGTTTGCTGATGGTTCTGGAAATGGGCTTGGTGCTTGGTAGCAAGTACTTCCAGATTCCTGCCGCGGAAGCCATGCTTCCGGCCGGTATCTCCAATACAAAGAGTATCGGTGCGCTGATGTTCACCGACTACGTCTATCCCTTCGAGCTGGCTTCGCTCATTCTGCTTGTCGGCATGATCGCGGCAATCGTGCTGACATACCGCGGTCCGAAGAAGTCCAAGTACACCAACCCGAATCAGCAGGTCTTCGTCAAGGCGAAGGATCGCGTGCGACTCCTGCAGATGCCGGTTGAAAAAGACTGAACCCCGGGGAAACAATGCTAACTCTCTCTCTCTCCCATTTCCTGATTCTGGGCGCGATACTTTTCGCGATCAGCGTGGTCGGTATCTTCCTGAACCGGAAGAACCTGCTGGTGCTGCTGATGGCCATCGAGTTGATGCTTCTTGCGGTCAACATGAATTTCGTGGCTTTTTCCCACTATCTGCAGGATCTCTCAGGTCAGATCTTCGTCTTCTTCATCCTGACTGTTGCCGCTGCCGAATCGGCGATCGGCCTGGCCATTCTGATCGTGCTGTTCCGCAACCTCAAGAGCATCCATGTGGATGACCTGGGCAGCCTGAAGGGTTAAACATGGAAATGCAAAAACTCTACCTGCTCGTTCCTATGGCGCCGTTGGTCGGCGCCATGATTGCCGGCCTGTTCTGTCGCGTCATTCCACGCTGGGTTGCTCATACCGCAACCATCGCCGGTGTCGCCATCGCCTTTTTCGCGTCGGTCATCATCTTCAAGGATGTTCTGGCCGGCAATACATACAACGGTGCTGTCTATACCTGGCTGACCAGCGGCGACTACAAATTCGAAGTTGGTTTCCTGATTGATACGCTGACCACCACCATGATGCTGGTCGTCACCTTCGTGTCGTTGATGGTACATATCTACACCATTGGCTACATGCAGGAAGATCCGGGCTATAACCGCTTCTTCAGCTATATCTCGTTGTTTACCTTCTCCATGCTGATGCTGGTGATGAGCAACAACTTCATGCAGCTCTTCTTCGGCTGGGAAGCCGTGGGTCTGGTTTCCTACCTGCTGATCGGCTTCTGGTACACCCGCCCGACCGCCATCTTCGCCAACATGAAGGCCTTCCTGGTTAACCGTGTTGGTGACTTCGGTTTCATCCTTGGCATCGGTCTGGTGCTGGCACATTTCGGCTCGCTCGATTACAAAACAGTGTTTGAGAAAGCGCCGGAACTGGCAGCAACCACCATCAATATCTGGGGTGCCGCAGACTGGTCCTTGATGTCCGTTACCTGTATCTGCTTGTTCATCGGCGCGATGGGTAAATCAGCTCAAGTTCCGCTGCATGTCTGGCTGCCAGACTCGATGGAAGGCCCAACGCCAATCTCCGCGCTGATTCACGCTGCAACCATGGTTACTGCCGGTATCTTCATGGTCGCCCGGATGTCGCCGCTGTTCGAGTTGTCGACCACGGCACTCTCGTTCATCATCATTATTGGTGCGATCACTGCGCTGTTCATGGGCTTCCTGGGCATTATCCAGAACGATATCAAGCGCGTCGTCGCTTATTCGACGCTGTCGCAGTTGGGCTACATGACCGTTGCACTGGGTGCTTCGGCTTACTCGGTCGCCATCTTCCACCTGATGACCCACGCCTTCTTCAAAGCATTGTTGTTCCTTGGCGCTGGTTCCGTGATCATCGGGATGCACCATGATCAGGACATCCGCAACATGGGTGGTCTGCGCAAATATATGCCGATTACCTGGATTACCTCGCTGGTCGGTTCGCTGGCCTTGATCGGTACGCCTTTTATGTCCGGTTTCTATTCGAAGGATTCGATCATCGAAGCCGTTGCCTTGTCACATATTCCGGGTGCAGGCTTCGCGTACTTCGCTGTGCTGGCCGGCGTATTCGTTACCGCCTTCTATTCGTTCCGCATGTACTTCCTGGTCTTCCATGGTGAGGAGCGTTTCGGCAAGGCTGATGACGCACATCATCATGAGCATCACGGTGACCATGATGACGAAGAAACCTCGCACGACCATCATCATGGTCTGGCGCCGGGTCAAAAGCCGCATGAAACACCTTGGGTTGTCACGCTGCCGCTCGTCTTGCTGGCTATCCCGTCAGTGGTCATTGGTTTTATTGCCATCGGCCCGATGGTTTTCGGCGACTACTTCAAGGGCGTCATCTTCATCGATCACCATGCCCATCCGGCAATGGAGCATCTTTCCGAGCACTTCCACGGCGCGGTCGCCATGGGCGTCCATTCGCTGACCAGCCTGCCGTTCATTCTGGCCCTGTCCGGTGTCGTGGTTTCGTGGTTCTTCTACATGAAGCGTCCCGACATTCCGGCAGCCATTCAGCGTCGCTTCTCGGCCGTCCATACGCTGCTTGAGAACAAGTACTACTTCGACAAATTCAACGAGGTCGTATTCGCCGGTGGCGCTCGCCTTCTGGGCAAGGTGCTGTGGCGTGGCGGCGATGTTGCCATCATTGATGGCCTGATCGTCAATGGCTCGGCCAAGGTTGTTGGCTGGATCTCTTCCATTACCCGTCTGTTCCAGACCGGTTACGTCTATCACTACGCTTTCACCATGATCATCGGCGTCTTTGTGCTGATGACTCTGTGGATCAACCGCGCCTAAGCGTGAATAGTTCGCAGAAAAGCAAGGAATAACATGTCGACTTACCCGTTGCTGTCTCTCGCAATCTGGATCCCGATTTTCGCCGGACTGGTGGTGCTATCCACCGGTGGCGACCGGAACGCACCGCTGGCAAGAATGCTTTCGCTGGCCGGTGCCGTTGCCGGTTTCCTGATCACTATTCCGCTTTGGACTGGTTTCGATACCACCAACGGGGGCATGCAGTTCGTTGAACTCGGTTCCTGGATTCCGCGCTTCAACATCAATTACCACCTCGGGGTGGACGGCATCTCGATGCTGTTCGTCGTGCTGAACGCTTTCGTGACCATCATCGTGGTTGCCGCCGGTTGGGAAGTGGTCAAGACCAAGGTTGCCCAGTACAACGCTGCCTTCCTGATCATGTCCGGCCTGATGAACGGCATTTTTGCCTCACTTGATGGCGTGCTGTTCTACGTTTTCTTCGAAGCTTCGCTGATCCCGTTGTACCTGATCATTGGTGTGTGGGGTGGCCCGAACCGGGTTTACGCCGCCTTCAAGTTCTTCCTCTACACGCTGTTCGGTTCGCTGCTTCTGCTGCTTTCCCTGATGTATCTGTTCATCAATTCCGGCGGCAGCTTCTCGATTCTCGAATGGCACAAGATGCCGATCGGCCTTGGCCCGCAGATCTGGCTTTTCTTGGCGTTTCTGGTTGCCTTTGCCGTCAAGGTGCCGATGTGGCCGGTGCATACCTGGTTGCCGGATGCCCACGTCGAAGCGCCAACCGGCGGTTCCATCGTGCTGGCCGCGATTGCACTGAAGCTGGGCGCCTATGGCTTTATCCGGTTCTCGCTGCCGATCCTGCCTGACGCCTCGCATGAGTTGTCCGCTTTGGTTCTGGGCATGTCGTTGATTGCTGTCGTCTATATCGGTTTTGTTGCCCTGGTTCAGGAAGACATGAAGAAACTGGTGGCCTATTCGTCCATCGCGCACATGGGTTTCGTGACCCTGGGCTTCTTCATGTTCAGTCCGCTCGCCGTTGAAGGCGCTCTGGTCCAGATGGTCTCCCATGGTTTTGTTGCCGGTGCCATGTTCTTCTGTATCGGTGTCATGTACGACCGCGTGCATAGCCGACAGATCGCCGATTACGGCGGTGTGGTGAACACCATGCCAAAATTTGCTGCGCTGTTCATGCTGTTCTCCATGGCCAATGCCGGTCTGCCGGCTACCTCGGGCTTTGTTGGCGAATTCATGGTCATCCTCGCCGCTACCAAGTTCAATTTCTGGGTGGCCTTTGCGGCCGCCACCTCGCTGATCGTCGGCGCCGCCTACACGCTGTGGATGTACAAACGCGTGGTTTTCGGCGATGTCACCAATCATCACGTGGCCGAACTGACCGATATCAACAAGCGCGAGTTCGCCATTCTCGGCGTACTGGCTCTCTGCACCCTGGGCATGGGTCTCTACCCGCAGCCTTTCACGGAAGTCATGCACGCCTCGGTCAATGACCTGTTGCGTCATGTCGCCATCAGCAAGATTCAATAAACGGTAGCCGACATGTTCGACAATTTCGTTGTCCCCAACCTTCTGCCCGCAGCGCCGGAAATCTTTCTGACGGTGATGGCGCTGGCCATCCTGATGATCGACTTGCTGGTCAAGGATAGCCGCCGCACAGTTATCTTCGTGCTGACCCAACTGACGCTGATCGGTTGCGCCGCTATCCAGTTCGCAACGAGTACCGGTGATATCTCTTACACGTTCAGCAACATGTTCGTTGATGATCTGATGTCAGATCTGCTGAAGCTCTTCCTGTACATGACCATGGTCATCGTCATGTTCTACTCGCGTGGCTATGTCATTGATCGCGACTCGATGAACAAGGGCGAATACTACGTGCTGGCGCTGTTCGCGACGCTCGGCATGATGGTCATGATCTCCGCCAATCATTTCCTGACCATCTACATCGGCCTCGAACTGCTGTCGCTGTCGCTCTACGCCATGGTCGCCATGAACCGTGACTCGGTGCAGTCCACCGAAGCGGCGATGAAATACTTTGTCCTTGGTGCGCTGGCCTCCGGCCTGCTGCTCTACGGAATGTCGATGATCTACGGGGCGACCGGTACGCTGGAAATCACCGGCATTGCCGAGCGCCTGTACGGCGGCGGTGTAAACAAGAGCGTGATGGTCTTTGGCCTGGTCTTCCTGGTTGCCGGCCTCGCCTTCAAGCTCGGCGTCGTGCCGTTCCACATGTGGATTCCGGACGTCTATCACGGTGCGCCGACCTCGGTTACGCTGCTCATCGGCTCCGCTCCGAAGCTTGCTGCCTTCGCCATCGTCATGCGCCTGCTCGTCAATGGCCTGATCACCATGGCGGCCGATTGGCAGGCCATGCTGATCATTCTCTCCGTGCTCTCGATGGCCATCGGTAACCTTGCCGCCATCGCCCAGACCAACCTCAAGCGCATGCTGGCCTACTCCGCCATCTCGCACATGGGCTTCATGCTGCTTGGTATCGTTACCGGTGTGGTCAGCGGCGATGCCCGCTACGCGCTCAATGCCTACAGCTCGGCCATGTTCTACGTCATCGCCTACGTGCTGATGAGTGCCGGCACTTTCGGCATGATCCTGCTCATGTCGCGGGCCGGGTTCGAAGCCGAGAACATCGAAGACTTCAAGGGCCTCAACAAGCGCAGCCCGTGGTTTGCCGGCATCATGCTCATGCTCATGTTCTCGATGGCTGGCGTGCCGTTCTTCATCGGTTTCTTCGCCAAGTTCTCCGTCCTGCAGGCTGTCGTTGCCGCTGGCTACATGTGGCTGGCCATCGTTGCCGTCCTCTTCTCGCTGATCGGTACCTTCTACTACCTGCGCGTCGTCAAGGTCATGTACTTCGATGCCCCGGCCGACGATACCCCGCTGGCCGCGCCGATGGACATGCGCATCCTGATTTCTGCCAACGGTCTGGCCGTCGCTGCCCTTGGCATCTTCCCGCAAGTCATCATGTCGCTGTGTGCCTACGCGCTGCTTCGTTCGCTCTGATGCTGCAGTGAAGTGATTCAATAAAACGCCCCGCCAGTCGGGGCGTTTCTTTTTGTGGAGTTTGAAATGTCGCACGACGCTCACCTGATCGAATCCGAAGTCTCCTCCGAGAGTGTCTTCAAGGGGGCTTTGCTCAACGTCCGCAAGGATCGCGTACTACTGCCCAATGGCCAGGAATCGATCCGGGAATACATCGTTCACCCCGGCGCCGTTGTCATTCTCGCCTTCCTGCCCAACGGCAATCTGCTCTTCGAGCGCCAGTTCCGCTACCCGCTGCGCCGCGTCTTCCTCGAACTGCCGGCCGGCAAGATTGATCATGGCGAAGCCATCATCGACACCGCCCAGCGCGAACTCAAGGAAGAAACCGGCTACGTTGCCAGCGACTGGGAGTATCTCGGCGTGATGCACCCGTGCATCGGTTATTCCGACGAACGGATCGAAATCTTCACCGCCCGCGGCCTGCACCTGGCCGGGGAAAAACAGCTCGACCACAACGAATTCCTCGATGTCGTAGAACTCTCGCCGGCCGAAGCCAGGCAGGCGGTCTGGGATGGCCGCATTACCGACGCCAAGACCATCACCTCATTGTTCTGGCTCGATAAGCCGTAAACCCGAGTCTTGAGCCGGTTCGTAGCGAATGCTACGGTCAACCGGAAAAAACAGCCAAAATTGAAATCTTGGTTGGGGCCTGAAATTGGTCCCCAAAGCAAAACGCCCCGGCATGACCGGGGCGTTTTTGGTTGAGGCAGTCAGCAATCAGCCACAGGTGCCTACCGCGCCGCAGGCCGTACAGAAATCACAACCATCCTTGCGGATCATCGTGTGGTTGCCGCACTCGCCACAGAGCTTGCCTTGTGTCGGCAGGACCTTGTTGCTGGTCGAGTCTTCCGGTGCTTCGAGGATGCCCATCTGCTGCAGCGGGAAGCCGCTCTCGTCGAGAATGCCGAGCATGGCGTAGCGATGGATGATGAGCTGGGCGATGTAGGCGACGGTGGACGGGAAGGTCTGCTGTTTGCGCGAACCGGGCACGAAGGCCATGAAGTCGCCGAGCGGCTCGGAGTAGTCGATCAGCTTGCGCAGCTTCATGCCGATCCAGGCCGGATCGAGGACGCGCATGTCGAGCGAGAGCAGCTTGGAGAGGCCGTCCAGGGCGCGCGGGTAGTTGCCCGACAGCCACATCGAGTAAGGGCGGGTAACCCCGTCCGGCAGGGTGATTTCCTTGAGGCCGAGGACGAAATCTTCGCTGGTCGACGGATTGTTGATATCGACCGTCCAGGACAGCGTGCCGTCGGTGCCGGTCTTCGGCTCCTTGGCACTGAACAGGGCGTCCTTCACCGGCGTCGGGCCTTCGTGCTTGAAGGCGCCGAGCTGTTCGCAACGCCAGGCGATGACTTGGGCCATGGCGGATACCACGGACGGCACGCGCTTGCGCTCGCCGTGCGGTGGCATCGGCATTTCGAAGGAGTCGCCCGGCGTCTTGGCCAGAGCGTCGAGCTTCATTTGCAGCCAGGCGTGGTCGTTGGCGCGCATGTCCATGGACAGCGTCTTGGCGACGGCACCCAGGCCGCGTGGTTCGGCCGGGCCGTTGGCCCAGACTTCGAACGGCCAGGCGCGGCCTTCCGGTTCGACGTGGCCGACGAACAGTGCGAACTTGCCAATCGGTGAGTCGAGCATGTAGGTCCAGCACAGGTTGCCTTCCGGCAGGTTCGGGCGGCCCGGCCAGCGCAGGCTGGCGAGCACCGGGGCCGGCAGGTTCTTGATCGACAGGCGGCGGTTGGCATCGGAAACGAAATCCTGTGGTGCCTTGGCTGCGTCAGCTTCGGTCTTGGCCGGTTCGGTCGAGGTGACGGAAAGCACGGAACCGAGCACGCTGTTCGGACGGTAGGTAGCCAGACCCTTGAGGCCGGATTTCCAGGCGCTCATGTAGAGATCCTGGAAGTCTTCGTACGGGTAGTCAGCCGGGACGTTGACTGTCTTTGAAATCGAGGTGTCGATGAACGGGGCGACCGCGGCAACCATGTCGCTGTGCGCCTGGGCGGAGATTTCCAGGGCCGTGACGAAGTACTCGGGCAGTTTGGAAATATCGCCGCCATGATGCTTGTACAGGCGCCAGGCGTAATCCTCTACCGAGTATTCCTTGATCGTGCCGTCCTGCATGCGCTTCTTGCGGCTGTAGGTCCAGGAGAACGGCGGTTCGATGCCGTTTGAGGCGTTATCGGCGAAGGCCAGCGAAATGGTGCCAGTCGGCGCGATGGACAGCAGGTGCGAGTTGCGCAGGCCGTGCTTGCGAATCTCGGCCTTGACGTCACCCGGCAGGCGGGAAGCGAAGTTGCCGCCAGACAGGTACAGTTCGGCGTTGAACAGCGGGAAGGCACCGCGTTCCTTGGCCATTTCGACCGAGTACATGTAGGCCGTGTCGCGCATGAATTCGCTGATGCGGGCCGCCATGGCGCGGGCTTCCGGCTTGTCGTAGCGCAGGCGGAGCATGGCCAGCGCATCGCCGAGGCCGGTGTAGCCGAGGCCGACGCGGCGCTTGTTGGCGGCTTCCTGCTGCTGGCGTTCGAGCGGCCAGTGGGTCGCGTCGAGCACGTTGTCGAGCATGCGGGTCGAGATGCGGATGACTTCGGCAAAGGTGTCGAAATCGAACTCGGCCTGCTCGGAGAAGGCGTCTTTGATGTACAGCGTCAGGTTGATCGAACCCAGGCAGCAGCAGCCGTACGGCGGCAGCGGCTGTTCAGCGCAGGGGTTGGTCGCCTCGATCACTTCGCAGTAATTGAGGTTGTTGTCCTTGTTCATGCGGTCGAGGAACAGGATGCCCGGCTCGGCGTGGTCGTAGGTCGATTTCATGACCTGGTCCCACAGTTCGCGGGCGCGCAGCTTGCGGTACACCCACATGCCGTCCTCGCGCTGATAGGCACCGGCCGCACGCATCTCGGCATTCGGCTCGGCGCGGTGCAGCAGTTCGACGTCACCGTCGGCATCAACAGCTTGCATGAACGGGTCGGTGACGCCGATCGAGATGTTGAAATTGGTCAGGTCGCCCTTGTCCTTGGCGTGGATGAAAACTTCAATATCCGGGTGGTCGCAGCGCAGCACGCCCATCTGGGCGCCACGGCGGGCGCCGGCCGATTCGACGGTTTCGCACGAGCGGTCGAAAACACGCATGTACGACACCGGGCCGGAAGCGCGCGACTGGGTACCCTTGACGCGGGCGCCTTGCGGGCGGATGGAGGAAAAATCGTAGCCGACGCCGCCACCACGACGCATCGTTTCAGCGGCTTGGGCCAGTGCCGTGTAGATGCCGGGCTTGCCATCGGTGTTTTCGACGATGGAGTCGCCAACCGGCTGCACGAAACAGTTGATCAGCGTCGCCTGGAGGTCGGTACCGGCGGCCGAGTTGATGCGGCCGGCTGGAATGAAGCCGTTTTCCTGGGCCCACAGGAACTTCGATTCCCAATGGGCGCGATCTGCTTCCTGCTCGACTTGGGCCAGCGCGTAGGCAACGCGACGGCGCACGTCATGAACGTTGGTTTCCTTGCCCTTGGCGTACTTCTCGATGAGCACTTCGGCGGAAATTTCCTGCTCCGGCAGCGGCGCGAATTGCGGTGGTGCGGGAATGTCAGTCAGCGAAAGCTGTTCGGCGATTTTGCTCATCCAAGGCTCCTCTACAAAATTCGGATTTTTTTGGGTTGTTAATTTTCGAATGTTGCAAAGCTACTAGATATAGTGCTCGAAGGCAATATCTTGACTAGATACGGTGTTTCGTGTGTTCCCTTTTGTCGATGCTGTTGGGGTAAAAAAAGCCCGAAAAAACAATGCCCCGGCCGCATTTGGCGACCGGGGCATGGCGAAAAATATTTTTCCTAGAGGGCGAGAAGTGTCTGTGCGTGGTGCGCCATCATCCATTCTTCATTGGTCGGAATGACCAGCACATCGACGCTGCTGTTGCCGGCGCTGATCACGATATCGTGACGTGCATTGGCTTCCGGATTGAGGCGGATGCCCAGCCATTCGGACTGCAGACAGACCCGACGGCGGACTTCGGCGGCGTGCTCGCCGATACCGCCGGTGAATACCAGCGCATCGATGCCGCCCGACGCTGCCACCAGTGAGCCGAGTTCGCGGGCGATGCGGTAGCAGAACAGGTCTACCGCTTCCTGGGCTTCCGGCTTGTTGCTCGACAGCAGGGTACGCATGTCCTGACTGATGCCGGAAACGCCGAGCAGGCCGGATTCCTTGTAGAGCATCCTGGTCATGTCCTTGACCGACAGACCCTTGGTTTCCATGAGGTGGAGGATGACGCCCGGGTCGAGATTGCCGCAGCGCGTGCCCATGAGCAGGCCATCGATGGTCGAGAAGCCAAGCGTCGTGGCGACGCATTTGCGATTGACCATGGCTGCCATGCTGGCGCCGTTGCCGAGGTGGGCGACGACGACACGACCGGATGCCCGATGCGAATGCTGGGGCAGGGCGCGGGCGATGAATTCATAGGACAGGCCATGGAAGCCGTAGCGTTTGATGCCTTCGGCCGACAGGGCGCGGGGCAGGCCGAAGGTCTGGGCGACGTCGGGCTGACTGCGGTGGAAGGCGGTGTCGAAACAGGCGATCTGCGGCACACCGGGGAGCAGCGCCTGCAGGGCACGGATACCGGCGACATTGTGTGGTTCGTGCAGCGGGGCGAGCGGGATGAAACTGGTCAGGTGGCCGAGCACGGTGTCATCGACAATGGTCGGCTGCGAGTAACGCTCGCCGCCATGCACGACGCGGTGCCCGACGGCGACGATCTGCCAGCCGGCATGGGTGGCCATGAACCATTTGAGCAGCGCATCGAAAGCCTGGTCGTGGCTGACCTGCTCGCCAGCGATCATCTGGTCGGCGATTTTTTCGCCGGCCTTGTCCTTGGCGACCATTTTCGTGGCGTTGGTGCCGATGCCGTCGATCTGGCCGGAGACTTCGGCTTCCGGGGAAATCGGGTGGGCGAGGGAGAAAAGGGCGAACTTGATCGACGACGATCCGGCATTGATCGTCAGGATGCCTTGCTTCATTTAGATGGTTCCAGTTTTGCGGTTGTGGTGGGCGATCAGTGCGGCGATGACGCACGATGCGGTACGGGTTTCGGCCGTGTCGGCGCGGCTGGTCAGCACGATGGGCACCTTGGTGCCGAGCACGATGCCAGCGGTCAGCGCATTGGCCAGGTATTCGAGCTGCTTGGCGACCATATTGCCGGATTCAAGGTCGGGGACGACGAGGATTTCGGCATGGCCGGCTACGGCCGATTTGATGCCCTTGGTCTTGGCCGCGACAATGGAAATGGCGTTGTCGAAAGCCAGCGGACCGTCGAGGATGCCACCCTTGATCTGGCCGCGGTCGGCCATCTTGCACAGGGCGGCGGCATCGAGCGTGGATTGGATCTTGGGATTGATGGTTTCGACCGCTGAAAGGATTGCCACCTTGGGTTCCGGGATGCCGAGAATGTGGGCGAGATCAATGGCATTGCGGATGATGTCGGCCTTCTCTTCGAGCGTCGGGGCGATATTGATCGCCGCGTCGGTGATGAGCAGCGGACGGTGATAGGTCGGCACGTCCATGACAAAAACGTGGCTAATCCGGCGGCTGGTGCGCAAACCGTTGGCACGGGCGACGACTTCGCCCATCAATTCGTCGGTATGCAGGCTGCCTTTCATCAAGGCCTCGGCGTCGCCGGTGCGCACCAGCGAAACAGCCAGTCCGGCAGAGTCGTGGCTGTGTGCGGCATGGACGATGCGGATGCCGGAAAGGTCGATGCCGAATTCCTCGGCAATGGCGCGAATCTTGTTTTCGGGGCCGACCAGGATCGGCTCGATGATGCCGGCCTGGAAGGCCATGACCGGGCCTTTCAGCGACTCGTGGTCGCACGGGTGGGCGACCGCAGTCGGGATCGGCTCCAGCCCCCTGACCCGTTCGAGCAACTGGATGTAGCGCTCGTGCTTGTCGTCGATGCGGATCTCCGGCATATGTACTTCCTGCAGGCGGGAGACCTTCTCCGTCGGGGCCAGCACTTCGGCGGTGCCGCGCACCACCTGCAGGCCTTCCTGGTTGGTGCATACGCAGTCGAAATTGACATGCTTGTTGTGATCGAATTTCTGCTTGGCCGTAACGGTGATCGTGATCGTGTCGCCGATCGTCACCGGGCGGGCGAAGTGCAAGGCCTGGTCGATCAGGATGGTGCCGGGGCCGGGAAACTGGGTGCCAAGGACGGTCGAGATCAGCGAGCCGCTCCACATGCCGTGGGCGATGACTTCGCGGAACAGGCCGCTTTGGGAATAACCCGGGTCGACCACCGAGGGATTGACGTCGCCGGTCAGGATGGCGAACAGTTTCACGTCCTCGGGCATCAGGGTTCGCGTCAGGCTGGCCGAGTCGCCGACGCGGATTTCGTCGTAGGTCTTGTTGACCAGATAACGCTGCTCGCTGCTTTCATGCATGGTAATGCTCCAGATAAATGGTCAGGCCGGTCGCGGCATGCTGCGCCGCTCGGCGGCCGCATTGGCCGGCGGAATGTCGATATCCAGTTCAGGGCGCAGCTGCGACAACTGGTCGACCACCCATTGATTGGCCTCGCCGGTGAACTCGCGCGAAATCAGCGGGGCGCCGGACCAGGCTTCGACGAAAAGCGCCACGGCGGCCGAGCGGCTGACCCCATATTCGCAATGGACCAGCACCGAAACGGCATCCGGGGCGTTGTGCAGGTCCTGGACGAAGGTGGCGATCTGGCGGGCCATCCGGTAATCGAACAGGCCGGGCATCGGCGCCGGCAGGAATGCATCGGCCGGCACGGCGTCAAAAAAGGCCAGGCGCAGGATGTGCTCGAACTGGGCGTGCAGATTGGCCGGTGGGCTGCCCGGGTCGGTAATCGAAATGACCGCCATCGACGGCTTGCCAATGAGCGATTCGGCCAGTTCGCGCGAGGCGAAATACACTTTGCTGATGCTCATTCCATGAATACCGGGTCGGAGAAAACGAGAGTGCCGTCCCTGCGCATCATGAGGTTGTCGGCCTTGATCAGGTCGGGCAGGGCGCCATACTCGGTCGAAAAATCTTCCACTGCCTTGAGCGACGCCTTGAGCGCATCGGTCCAGCCCATCGGCGTGACGACGAGGTGGTGCAACGCGATGCGCCCCATGTCCTGGGCCAGGTTGCGCCACATCATGCAGGCGTCGAAATACGAGGTGGACAGCTTGGTCGCCACTTCGGCGGCGTCGCCGGCAACGGGCAGCGGGTAGAGCCGCTCGACTTCGACGACGTAAAAGGGAAAGCCGCGGCTGGAACGGCCGACGGTGCCGTGATCGGCAAAGACGACCGGGAAATGGTTGCCGGTCGGGCGGTCATCGGCGGTGTAATAGGCGTAGTCGGTGGGCGAGGAGAGCACCTTGTAGACGCGTTCCTGGCCATCGACGCTGTCGGCTTCGAGGACGATGGTACTTTCGCCGCGACCGATTTCCCGGCGCCCGCGCAGCAGCGGGTGATCCGGCACAGGATCGGGGAGTAGTCCGTCAATGTCAGGCATCAGGTTCTCCGAAATCGTTTCGAATTGGCGGGGATTTGCCCCGCCAATTCGAAATTTAGCCCTTTTTTCCGGTTGACCGTAGCAATCGCTACAAAATGGCCTCAGGCGACGATATGGGCGCCGGCGTCGACGTAGATCGTCTGCCCGGTCATGCCGGACGAGCCGGCCGTGCACAGAAAGGCGGTCAGGGCGCCGACTTCGTCAATGGTCACGGTGCGGCCGAGCGGTGCCTTGGCGGCATCGTTTTCGAGCAGGGTGTTGAAATTGGCGATGCCGGAAGCGGCGCGGGTCATGATCGGGCCCGGCGACACGGCGAAGACGCGAATGCCCTTGGGGCCGAGGTCGTAGGCCATGTAGCGGACGGCCGATTCGAGCGCCGCCTTGATGATGCCCATGACGCCGTAGTTGCGCACGACGCGCTCGGCGCCGAGGTAGGACATGGTGATCAGCGAACCGCCGTGGGCCATCAGCGGTTCGATCGCCTTGGCCATGCGCAGGAAGCTGTGGCAGGAAATGTTCATGGCCGAGTCGAAGCCGGCTTCGGTGGTGTCGATGACGCGGCCGTGCAGGTCGTCGCCATTACAGAAGGCCATCGAGTGGATGGCGAAGTCGAGTTCGCCGAATTCGTCGCCGCATTGCTTGATGGCGGCTTCGAGGCTGCCTTCCTCGGTGACATCGAGTTTCAGGAAGAGCTTGGCGCCGAGCGCTTCGGCCAGCGGCTGGGTGTATTTGGCGGTCTTGTCGTTCTGGTAGGTCAGGGCAATTTCGCCACCCAGAGCGCGAATGGCCTTGGCCACGGCGAAAGCGATCGACTTGTCATTGGCGACGCCGGTAATCAGGCCTTTTTTTCCAGCCAGCGGCAACAGGGTATTCATGCTGGCCAGGGGGGATTGTTCGTTTATTGTGTTCATGCCGTTCTTCCTTACAGAGTCGATCAGGGCGTATTGCGCTGCACCATGTATGGGCGAATATCACCGTTTGATGGTGTTTGGTCTATGTTGCGACGCAGCACCATTGTTGCACATTCCGGTTTCTGGGAGTGTTACAAATGCCCGGCAGTTGACCTCGGACAACAAAATGAAACGTTCCGGTGCTAGTCTTTTGATGTCATAGGCAATTTTCAGGAGATTGTCGTGGGACTCAACGAGATGCATGCCGAAGCGGTCGCCGGTGTTGTTGACCGGGTGATCAATCGATATCGACGCGACCCGACCTGCATGTTGCAGATCCTGCGCGAAGTACAGGAGGCCTGCGACTGGATTCCGCCCGAGGCCATCGACCGCATGCAGGCCATGCTTGGCGTGCCGCGCACCAAGATCGAAGGCGTCGCCGGCTTTTATTCCTTCATTTATACCGAACCGCGTGGCAAATACCGGGTGTTGTTTTCCGACAACATCACCGACCGCATGCAGGGCAACCGGGCGCTCATGGAACGCCTGTGCAACAACCTCTGGGTCGAGCGCGGCAAGGTTTCCGAAGACGGTCTGGTCAGTGTCGGCAAGACAGCCTGTACCGGCCTGTGCGACCAGGGGCCGGGCATGCTGGTCAATAACTATGCGATTGGCGGTTTGAGCTTGGAGCGCATCGACGAAATCGCCGAGCTGATTCGCAACAAGGTGCCGCTGGCCGACTGGCCGGCGGCCTATTTCAAGATCGAGGACAACATCCGGCGGGCCGACATCCTGCTCAATGCCGACTTCAAGCCCGGCGAAGCCCTGCTCGCCGCCCGGGCCAGGGCACCGAGCGATGGCCTCAACGCCTCGAACATGCGCTCCTGGCGCGAAGGCCTGCCCAGCGGCATTGGCGGGCCGGGTGCGACGCTCGACGAAATCAAGCGTTCCGGCCTGCGTGGCCGCGGCGGTGCCGGCTTTACCACTGGCCTGAAGTGGGAAGCCTGTCGCAATGCGCAGCTCAAGGCCGGCCATCAGCGCGTCGTCGTCTGCAATGCCGACGAAGGCGAACCGGGCACCTTCAAGGATCGTGTGCTGCTCTCGAAATGCCCCGACCTCGTTTTCGAGGGCATGACGGTGGCGGCCTACGCCATCGGCGCGACGCGTGGTTTCGTCTACCTGCGCGGTGAATACCGCTACCTGCTCGATCACCTCAATGCCGTGCTGGCCAACCGCCGGCGCCAGAACCTGCTGGGCAAGGATATCTGTGGCCTGCCCGGAGCGGATTTCGACATCGAGATCCATGTCGGGGCCGGCGCCTACGTCTGCGGCGAGGAATCGGCACTCATCGAATCGCTCGAAGGCAAGCGCGGCACGCCGCGCAACCGGCCACCTTTCCCGGTGACCAACGGCTATCTCGACCAGCCGACCATCGTCAATAACGTCGAAACCTTTGCCGCTGCGGCGTTGATCGCGCTGAACGGCGGCGAGTGGTATGCCGGCATCGGCACCAAGCAGTCGGCCGGGACGAAGATCATTTCGGTATCCGGCGACTGTGAGCGACCGGGTATCTACGAATATCCGTTCGGCGTCAGCATCCGCCAGGTGCTCGAAGACTGCGGCGCCACCGATACGCAGGCCGTCCAGGTCAGCGGGCCGTCCGGCATCTGCGTCGCCGAGGACGAATTCGACCGCATCATCGGCTTCGAGGACATTCCGACGGCCGGAGCTTTCACCATTTTCAACAAGTCCCGCGACATGTTCGAAGTGGCACGCAATTACGTGCATTTCTTCCAGCACGAAAGCTGCGGCTTCTGCACGCCGTGCCGGGTCGGCACCTCGTTACTCAAGAACCTCATGGACAAGCTGCATTACGGCAGCGGTTCGCCCTACGACTTCGCCGAAATCGAGAAGCTCAACCAGTTGCTGCAGTCGATGAGCCATTGCGGCCTCGGGCATACCGCCTGCAATCCCGTGCTCGACACTATCGCCAAGTTCCGCCCGGCTTACGACAAGCGGATGATGCAGCAGGATTTCACACCGGCTTTCGATCTCGACCGCGAACTGTCGTCGGCCCGGCAGATGACCGGGCGCGACGATGCCGGGGCGCATCTGGCGACGGAACACGGAGGTCAATCATGAGCTACACCTTTACGCTCGACGGCAAGGTCATTCCCTTCGTCGACGGGCAGACCATCATTCAGGCGGCCAGCGCGGCCGGCGTCTTCATCCCGCACCTGTGCTACCACCCGGAATTCAAGCCGCACGGCTCGTGCAAGCTGTGCACGGTCAAGGTCAATGGCCGGCATACGGCTTCCTGCACGATGCGCGCGGCGCCCGGCATGGTCGTCGAAAGTGAGACCGAGGAAATCAACGCTGAACGCCGGGCGCTGACCCAGATGCTCTTTGTCGAGGGCAACCACTTCTGCCCGTCGTGCGAAAAGAGCGGCAACTGCCAGTTGCAGGCCACCGCCTACCACCTCGGCATGATGTCGGCGCACTACGATCATTTCTTCCCGAATCGCGCCGTCGACGCCTCGCACCCCGAGGCGCTGCTCGACTTCAACCGCTGCATTCTCTGCTCGCTGTGCGTGCGGGCCAGCCGCGATGTCGATGGCAAGAACGTTTTCGGACTGTCCGGGCGCGGCATCAAGACGCACCTGATCGTCAATGCGAAGTCCGGCCGGCTGGCCGATACCGATTTCACGCTGGCCGACAAGGCGGCGCAGGTCTGCCCGGTTGGCGTCATTTTGAAGAAGCGTCAGGGCTTTGCCGTGCCGATAGGCGAGCGCAAGTACGACAAGGCGCCGATTTCCCAAACCGCGGAAACGACGGAGGGCCGCTGACATGACCGCCAAGAAAAAGCTCAAGGTTGCCACGACCTCGCTGGCCGGCTGTTTCGGTTGCCACATGTCGTTTCTCGATATCGACGAACGGCTGTTCACGCTGCTCGAACACATCGAGTTCGACCGTTCACCGCTGACCGACATCAAGACCTGCAGCCCGGATTGCGACATCGGCATCATCGAGGGCGGGCTGTGCAATGCCGAGAACGTGCACGTCCTGCGCGAGTTCCGCAAAAACTGCAAGATCCTCATCGCCATGGGCGCCTGCGCCATCAACGGCGGCCTGCCGGCGCAACGCAACCACCTGCCGCTGACGACCATTCTCGAAGAGGTCTATCACACCAGCCCAGGGCTGAAAAACGGCATGATCCCGAACGATCCGGAACTGCCGCTGCCGCTCAACCAGGTTCATCCGATCCATGAGGTCGTCAAGATCGACTACTTCATGCCAGGCTGTCCGCCTTCGGCCGATGCGATCTGGAAGGTGCTGACCGACCTGTTGGCCGGCAAGGAGCCCGAGCTGGGCCATGGCTTAATGCATTATGACTGAGGTGGCGCTATGACCTACCAACTGGAAACCGCCCAACACCCCGAAACCCTGCGCCGTGTGGCGATTGACCCGGTGTCCCGGGTCGAGGGCCACGGCAAGGTAACCATCCTGCTCGACGACCAGAACAAGGTCCATCAGGTGCGCCTGCACATCGTCGAATTCCGTGGCTTCGAGAAGTTCATCCAGGGCCGGCCGTACTGGGAAGTGCCGGTCATGGTTCAGCGCCTGTGCGGCATCTGCCCGGTGTCGCACCATCTGGCGGCATCCAAGGCGCTCGATGTCATTGTCGGCGCCAAGAAACTCACGGCGACGGCAGAAAAGATGCGCCGGCTGATGCATTACGGCCAGATGCTGCAGTCCCATGCGCTGCACTTCTTCCACCTCTGTTCGCCCGATCTGCTCTTCGGCTTCGACAGCGACGTGACCAAGCGCAACATCGTCGGCGTCGCCATGGCCCATCCGGAAACGGCCAAGCGCGGTGTGCTGCTGCGCCGCTTCGGCCAGGAAGTCATCCGCGTTACGGCCGGAAAGCGTGTCCATGGCACGGGCGCCATCCCCGGCGGCGTCAACAAGGCGCTGACGGTGGCCGAGCGCGACGAGCTGCTCAAGGACATTTATCACATCGTCCAGTGGTCGCGCGACGCAGTGCAGCTGATCCAGAAGGTGCATACGCAGGACCCCGGGCTGTACAACAGTTTCGGCATCTTCCGCTCCAATTTTATGTCCATCGTCGGCAACAACGGCGATCTCGACTTCTATCACGGCACGCTGCGTGCCCGCGACGACAACGGCAAGATCATCTTCGACCACGTCGATTATCAGCAATACGACCAGTACATCGAGGAAGAAGTGCGGCCGTGGAGCTACATGAAATTCCCGTACTTCAAGTCCATCGGCAAGGAACACGGCTGGTACAAGGTCGGCCCGCTGGCTCGCGTGCAGAACTGCAACCAGATTTCGACGCCCTTCGCCGAACACGAACGCAAGGAGTTTGTCGATTACGCCGGCGGTTCGCCAATGCACGCGCCGCTCGCCTACCACTGGACGCGCATGATCGAGATGCTGCATGCCGCCGAAGTGATCAAGGAGTTGTTGCACGACGATGATTTGCTCGGCAGCGACCTGGTGGTGCAGGGCGAGCGCCAGTCGGAAGGCGTCGGCGTCATCGAGGCACCGCGCGGCACGCTGTTCCACCACTACCGCGTCGATGAAAACGACCTGGTTACCATGGCCAACCTCATTGTCTCCACCACCAACAACAACCAGGCAATGAACGAAGCCATCCGCCACGTCGCCCGCCGCTACCTGCACGGCCATGAAGTGACCGAGGGCCTGCTCAACCACATCGAGGTCGCCATCCGCGCCTTCGACCCCTGCCTGTCCTGCGCCACGCATGCGCTGGGCAAGATGCCGCTGGAAGTCGAGCTGGTCGATCCGGAAGGGCGCATCGTTCATTCGCTGAGCCGTTCGTGAGTGCACCCGTCGTCATCTTCGCCGTCGGCAACCCAAGCCGCGGCGACGACGCGCTCGGGCCGGAATGCCACGGTCAACTGGAAAAATGGCTCAAAAATGAAATGCTGGCCGACCAGTTCGAGCTGATCGAGGATTTCCAGCTCCAGATCGAACACGCCCTCGATCTGCAGGGTCGGCAACTCGCCCTGTTCATCGATGCCGGCGCCAGGACCCCGGGCCCGTTCACCTTCCAGCGCATCGCTCCGGCCACCGGCGCCGCCTACACGACGCACGAGCTGCCGCCCGAAGCGGTCCTCCAGGTTTATCTCCAGACCGAAGGCGAGGAACCGCCGCCGGCCTTCGTGCTGTGCATTCGGGGCGAAACTTTTGAACTCGGTGAAGCGCTCAGCCCAGCAGCCGAAAGCAACTTGCGGCTAGCCTTCGAGTTGTTGCAAACGCTCTGCCGGAAAGCGCAATTTCCGGAATGGGAGAGGGCAGCCCAGCCCTGAAGGCGGTTTCGTTTTTTGGCCTTTTTTCCGGTTGACCGTAGCATTCACGATGCCGTCGCCAGCGTTTATTACACGCCTTTCGGGTTCGGGCCGTATTCGTTTTCTCCGTCCTGGCTGTTGAGGCAGAACATCACGAGATTGACGATGGGGAAGAGTATCCACCAACCGCTACGCCCTATGTCATGCATGCGGCGAATGCCGACGGCTATGCCCGGAATCAGTACGGCGAGGCTATAGAGTGTGCTTGTGGCGTTCGCGACCGACTGGCCAAAGCCGAGCATGGCGCTCAGGAATGCCATCGCGAAGCCCAGCCCAAATGCGATCAGGATGTTGAACAGGAAAAACATCCAGTATTCCTTGCGCCGGGCGCGCCCCTGAAATACGGCGTATTTGCGCATCACTTCGACATACCAGTTCATCTGATTCACTCCCTTGATCACGTCTGTTTTTGCATGTGCCGGGTTGGCATGGGTCACCCCGTATGACATGATGCTTGCCTTTTTATGCGTCTGGCAACTGTCGTGTGGGCGGTTGCTCTCAGTGAGAGGGTTTCATGGAAGCAATTCAGTCGCTTATCTCGAATGTCGAGAAGGTCATTGTCGGCAAGCGTTCGGTGATCGAACTGGCGGTCGTTTCGCTGCTCTGTCGCGGCCATGTCCTGCTCGAAGATGTCCCCGGTACCGGCAAGACAATGCTGGCGCGGGCGCTTTCCCGTTCCGTCAATGTCGAGATGAAGCGCCTGCAATGCACGCCTGACCTGCTGCCGTCCGACATCACCGGCGTGCCGATCTACAACCAGAAGACCTCGGATTTTGAATTTCGCCCTGGCCCGGTGTTTACCCACATCCTGCTCGCCGACGAAATCAACCGGGCGACGCCGCGTGCGCAGTCGGCGCTGCTCGAGTGCATGGAAGAATTCCGGGTCAGCGTCGATGGCATCAGCTACGACCTGCCCAAGGTCTTCATGGTCCTGGCGACCCAGAATCCGATCGATATGGCCGGCACCCATCCGCTGCCCGAGGCGCAACTGGACCGTTTCTTTGTGCGCCTGCATGTCGGCTATCCGAGCCTCGACGAAGAGGTGCGCATCCTGGCTGCCCAGGCGCAGGCGCATCCGATCGATTCGCTGGCGCCGGTGATCGACGATACGGACGTGCTCGCCGCCCGCGAGGCGGTCAAGGCCGTGCACATCAATGCCGATGTCGCCCGCTACATGGCGCAGATCACTGCGGCGACGCGCCGCCATGGCGATCTGCGGCTGGGTGTCAGTCCGCGCGGCACCCTGGCCCTGGCGCGCGGTTCGCAGGGCATGGCCTTCCTGCGCGGCAAAGACTTTGTTACGCCGGATATCGTCAAAATGATGGCCGGCGCCATTCTCGAACACCGTCTGATCGTTCGTCCGCAAGCTGCCGCGGCGGGGCGCACGGCACGTGAAATCCTCAACCAGATTCTGGCCGAGCTGCCGCCGCCGGTATAAGTCATGAATTCCGGCGGTCTTTCCGGCTGGCTTTCGGCACACCGCAAGGCTTTCATCTTGCTGGGGCTGGCGGTGGTCGCCTATTTCGCGGCGATCAACCGAAATCAGCCATTTCTGTGGGCCATTCCGGCTTTGCTGACGGCGACATTGATCACCGGCTTTACCTGGCCGCGCTGGCTGGTCCGGCACCTGTCGGTCAGCCGCAGCGGGCCAAGCCGGGCGGAAGAGGGCGAGACGATTCAGTTCCGGGTGGTGGTTGAAAATCGCGGCTGGCTGCCCCGATTCATGGTGGAACTGATCGATCACCTGCCATTTGTCGGGCTAGCCGATACATCGGGCGGCTCAAGTCAGAAAGTGTTGGGCATGCTGGCCTACCTGCCCGGTCGAAAACACCAGCAATTTGATGTCCCGGTCGTTTGCGAGAAGCGTGGCTACTACCGCCTGGGACCGGTCGGCCTAGCGTCCAGTTTTCCGCTCGGCCTGACCGAAGCGAAGGTATCGCGCAACGAGGGCATCCAGCACCTGACGATTTATCCCGATGTTTTCCTGATCCTGTCGCTGCCTCTGCGTGGTGCGCCCAGCCAGATTCACCGCGGCGGCTATCTGCTTCCCGAGGGAGCCGGTGCCGCCGAGTTCTCCGGGCTTCGGGAATACCGGCGGGGCGACAATCCGCGCCATGTTCATTGGCCGACGACGGCGCGCCTCAATGAACTGATGGTGCGCGAATACGAGCCGCTGGCCTCGGCCTGCCTTTATCTCGCGCTCGATCAGGCGGCCGAGTCGAACATTGGCCTGGGCAAGGAGTCGACCTTTGAATACGCCGTCCGCATCGCCGCATCGATGGCGCGTGCGGCCTGCACGCAAAACATTCGCACTCGGATTGCCGGGGAGGGCCAGCGTTCCCTGCGCGGCCTTGGCGGCTCCGGAGATGGCCACTTTCAGGGCATTCTCGATGAACTGGCGGTCGTTGCCTGTGACGGAAATACGGCCTACGCGCAACTGCTGAACGACATCGGAGCCCATTGCGTGCGTGGCGAGACGGTCGTTATTTTCCTGTCCGAGCGCAATTTTCGTCAGCCGGCAACCATGCAGGCGATGGCGACCTTGTGTGCCCGGCAGGTGCATCTGTTTGCCATCGTTTTTGATCAAGCCAGCTTTCTGTCTGCCGGTAGCTTGCAGTCGGGGCGCTACACCGACCCGTTGAAGGTAGAAGCCGAACTCCTTGAACTGGGGGCGCATTGCCTCATGGTTCGTCAGGGCGATGATCTGGTCAGGCTGTTCAATCCATGAATGCGCCATTGAACTACCTTCCCGCTTATCTGGGCCTGTTCGCTGCGCTCATTCTGGCGCTGGTTTGCAATACTTTCCTCGACATCGAATACGGTAGCTTCGGCTTCGAGGTCAGTTTCTGGGCTATCGTATTTGGCTGGACATTGTTGCTCGGCTGGCGCCAAAGAAGCGAACCTGAAGGAAGCGGCAAGCAGAAGCAGACAATCGTTCTGTTGATTGCCTTTGTCCTGACCCTGCTCGTTTTCATCCCCAAATGGGGCTTTCCGCGAGCTGGCATTTATATGCTGGCGATGCTGCAGGCGGCGCAAAACTGCGTGCTGACAACGCGCCGCCAGTTGCATCTCGGGTTGCTTACCTCCGCTGTGATGGTCATCTTCGCCGCCGCCCATTTTCGCGCTGACTGGACGATGCTGTTCTACCTGATTCCCTATGTCATCGCGGTTGTATTTACGCTGGTCTCGGAACAAATCAGTCGCCATGCCTTGAACATCCGCGAGTCCAGCCTCGGTCACACCGGGCGTGCGGGTCAGGGGGTGGCAATTGCGGCGGCAACCTCAATCATTCTGGCACTGGGGGCGGTGTTATATCTGGCAACGCCACAGGTGACCTGGCCAAGTCTTGCCTGGCGCTATGGGCAGTTGACCAACATCGGATTCGTCGGCGATGCGGACAAGAATGAGCGCCCCGGTCAGGCCGGTGGAAGCGGTGCCGGGCAAGGGGCTTCCGCGGGGGGCGACTCGGCGCATGGCCAGGACGCGTCTCGTGGCAGCGGGTGGCCCAGTCCGGCGCAAATGCGGGAAGCGGCGAAACGCCCCGGCATGCCGGAGTGGCAGTCTGGCGTGATCATGCAGATGGCCGATCTGGATGAGGCCATTGGCCAAGCCCTGGCGCCCATCAGGCAAGCGCTCGAAGACTTCTGGAATGAACTCAAGACGTGGTTGAAGGAACATCGCTCAGCCGTTATCGCCACCCTGTTAGCCATGATCTTGCTCATGCTTCTGAGCGGAGTTGTTTTCCTGCTCAGAGAGGCGCGAGCCGGCACCTGGCTGCGGATACGCTTTGACTACTGGCATCTAGTCCGATTGCGTCGGTATTCGCCGGGAAGGGCTGGTGCCTTGGAGCTGTACTGCGCCATGGAGCGACTGTTTGTTGTCCACAACATGCCGCGCCCGGCGACGGCGAATGTTCGCGAGTTTTTGCGCGAGACAACGCTGTTCGGCGACGATGTTCGTCAGCAGGCCACAGACCTGGCTACGCTTTTTGAGCGCTACCGATACGGCCCGACACCCCCGGATCAGTCAGGCCTGGAACAGATGCGCAGGCTTTATCGCGGACTCTTTGACCGCTTGGGGTGACTGTTGGCCGCCTGAAAAAAATTCCGGTTTGAGTTTATGCTGGTATTTCAAGGTCCCATTTGAATTGCTGCCATGAAGTTCTCCCGCCTCTTCCTGAATCGCCTGCAGAACCAGCCCGTCGTCACTGATACGGTCGTCGTCATTGACGTTCTGCGCTCGTTCACCTCGGCGGCGGTGATGTTGTCCCGGGGGGCGCGGGCGATTTATCCGGTCGAGCGCATCGCGGCGGCGACGGCCATGCTGGCCGAAATGCCGCTGCCGGTTTCGGTCGGGGCGGTGGGGGGCGGCGACCCGGTGCCGGGTTTCGATTTCGGCAACTCCCCGTCACAGCTGATGCAGGCCGATCTGGCCGGCCGGCAGGTGGTGATGACAACGGCGGCAGGGGTTCGCGGCCTGCAGCGGTTTCGCCTGGCACGCCGGCTCTATGCCGCCAGCCTGGTCTGCGCCCGGGCAACGGCCGAGGCCATTCTTGCGGCGGGGGCCGATGAGGTGTGCTTCGTCATTACCGGCGAATGGGTGGACCGTGACGGCGATGAAGACATTGCCTGCGCCGACTACATTGAAGCCCTGTTGCGTGGCGCAGCGGTGGCGCCTGATGAATTTGTCCAGCGCGTACGCCAATCCGATTTCGGGCTGCGCTTTTCCGCTGGCACCTGGCCCAACCTGCCGCTGGCCGACCTCGATATCGCCGCCCAGCCCGACCTTTTTACTTTCGCCATGCCGGTGCGACGCGAAGGGGAGCATCTGGTCATTCGCTGATACGCCTTGGCCAGCCGGTTTTTCCGCTGCCGGCGGGAATCAGCGCATTATCCATAGTGGGCAGATTGAAACCGGAAGCCTATAATCAAACTACTTAATGACCGTTAAGTCAGTAGCTAATTGAGTGCACCATGAACCGTTCCCGCCTCGTCAGGATTTTGTTTTTTGCCCTGTTTTTCGGGTTGACCGTAGCCATCGGTTTCTACCTCTATCAGCAGCGTCCGGCCGGTTTGCCGGCTGGCTTGGCCTCCGGTAACGGCCGGCTGGAAGCGACCGAGGTCGATGTCGCGACCAAGATCGCCGGGCGCCTTGCCGAACTCGACCCGCGCGAGGGTAATTACGTCGAGGCCGGGGCGGTCGTCGCCCGGCTTGATGCCGATGACCTGCGGGCTCAGTTGCAGGCTGCCGAAGCGCAGATTCTCCAGGCGCAACGAGCTGTCGATCAGTCGCGGGCGGGGGTACGCAAGTCGCAGTCCGAGGTGTCGCTGGCCGGCAAGACGCTCAAGCGCTCGGAAGAACTGGTCGGCCGGGGCTTCATTTCCCGCAACAAACTCGATGCCGATCAGACCGGCATGGAAGGCGCCATGGCCGGCATGGCGCAGGCGCGCGGCAAGGTCGGCGAGGCCGATGCCGGTGTCGCTGCGGCTCAGGCCAAGGCGGAAGGCCTGCGCGTGGCGGTCAACGACACGTCCCTCAAGGCGCCGATTGCCGGCCGCGTCCTCTACCGGCTGGCCGAGCCGGGCGAGGTGCTGGCGGCAGGTGGCAAGGCGCTGACCCTGCTCGATCTTTCCGATATGTTCATGACCATCTACCTGCCGACCGACAAGGCCGGGCAGGTGGCGCTGGGCAGCGAGGCGCGCATCGTGCTCGACGCCTTGCCCGGGCAGGTTATTCCGGCCACCGTCAGTTTTGTCGCGCCGAAGGCGCAGTTCACGCCTCGTGAGGTCGAAACGCGGAGTGAGCGCGAAAAACTCATGTTCCGCCTCAAGGTCAAGCCCGATGCGGCCTGGCTCGAGGCGCATCGCGATCTGGCCAAGGGCGGCATGCCGGGCGTCGCCTACGTCCGGCTCGACGCCAACGCGGCCTGGCCGGCCAATCTGCAGATCGACGGACAGTAACTCGCCATGGACCGCCCGCCGGTCTCCAGGTTATCCGGAGTCAGCCATCGCTACGGCGCCGTCGTCGCGCTGGAGGCGGTCGATATTGCGCTGCCGGCTGGCTGCATGGTCGGGCTGATCGGGCCGGATGGCGTTGGCAAATCGTCGCTGCTGGCGCTGGTTTCCGGGGCGCGGCAGATTCAGGCGGGTAGGGTTGAGGTGCTCGGCGGCGACATCGGCGACCGCCATTTTCGCGCCACGGCACAGCCGCGCATCGCCTACATGCCGCAGGGGCTGGGCAAGAACCTTTACCCGACGCTGTCGGTGTTCGAGAACGTCGATTTCTTCGGCCGTCTGTTCGGCCAGGGCAAGCGCGAGCGCGCGCGGCGCATCGATGAATTGCTGACCAGCACTGGTCTGCTGCCTTTCAAGGACCGCCCGGCGGCCAAATTGTCGGGTGGTATGAAGCAGAAGCTCGGCCTGTGCTGCGCCCTGATCCACGACCCCGACCTGCTTATTCTCGACGAGCCGACGACCGGCGTCGATCCGCTGTCACGGCGCCAGTTCTGGGAGCTGATCGATTCCATCCGGGCCCGCCGGGATGGCATGAGCGTGCTGGTGGCGACGGCCTACATGGAAGAGGCCGAGCGCTTCGACTGGCTGGCGGCGATGGATGGCGGCAAGGTGATCGGTACCGGAACGCCGGCAGAATTACGGGCGCAGACCGGGCAGGCGACGCTCGACGGGGCGTTCATCGCGTTGCTGCCTGAGGAGCGCCGGCAGGCTCATCACGAACTGGTCATCCCGCCGCGGATTGGCGACGGCGGCGTGTTCGCCATCGAGGCCGAGGGGTTGTCGCAGCGTTTTGGCGACTTCACGGCGGTCGACCACGTCAGTTTCAAGATAGAACCGGGCGAGATTTTCGGTTTTCTTGGCTCGAACGGCTGCGGCAAGACGACGACGATGAAGATGCTGACCGGCCTGCTGCCACCGAGCGAGGGCGTGGCCAGGCTGTTCGGCAAGACGGTCGATGCCCGCGACCTCGAGACGCGCAAGCAGGTCGGCTACATGTCGCAATCGTTCTCGCTTTACGGCGAGCTGACGGTGGTGGCCAACCTCGATCTGCACGCCCGGCTGTTTCATCTTCCCGATGCCCGGCGCGGCCCGCGCATTGCCGAACTGATGGCGCGTTTCGGGCTCGAACCGTATGCCGACAAGGCGGCGGCCGATCTGCCGCTCGGCATCCGCCAGCGCCTGTCGCTGGCCGTGGCCGTGGTCCATGAGCCGAAGCTGCTGATCCTCGACGAGCCGACCTCCGGCGTCGATCCGGTGGCGCGCGACGAATTCTGGGCGCTGCTCGTCGAACTGTCGCGCCAGCAGGGCGTCACCATTTTCATTTCGACCCATTTCATGAACGAAGCCGAGCGCTGCGACCGCATTTCGCTGATGCACGCCGGCAAGGTGCTGGCCAGCGACACGCCGGCCGGGCTCTGCGCGGCACGCGGCGAGCCGACGCTGGAAGCGGCCTTCATCAGTTATCTGGAGGAAGCGACGGGCGTTGTCGGGCAGCCTGCCACGGTCAACCCGGAAAATGAGCCAAAATCGAAATCGGCCGAGGCGGCGCAGGCGACGCCAGCCGCCTTCAGCCTGCGCCGCCTGCTCGGCTACGCCTACCGCGAGGCGCTGGAACTGCGGCGCGACAGCATCCGGCTGGCCTTCGCGCTGCTCGGCTCGGTGGTCATGATGTTCGTGCTCGGCCATGGCCTGTCCTTTGATGTCGAAGGCTTGCGCTTCGCCGTGCTTGATCGCGATCAGACCCCGGAAAGCCGCGACTACATCGCCAACGTGGCCGGCTCGCGGTATTTCGTCGAGCGCCCGGCCCTGGCCGACGATGCCGATCTCGACCGCCGCATGAAGAGCGGCGAGGTGTCGCTGGCCATCGACATTCCCGAAGGTTACGGCCGTGATCTGCGACGCGGGCGCAAGCCGGAAGTCGGCGTCTGGGTCGATGGCGCCATGCCCTATCGCGGCGAGACGATACGCGGCTACATGGATGGCCTGCACCGCGATTATGTGCGCCAGATGCTGCGCGAGGCGACCGGCAACTACCCGGCCAAGGTGCTGGAGATCGAATCGCGCTATCGCTATAACCAGGATTTCAAGAGCGTCTACGCCATGGTGCCGGCGGTCATTCCGCTCCTCCTGCTGCTCATTCCGGCCATCCTGATGGCGCTTGGCGTGGTCCGCGAAAAGGAACTCGGCTCGATCACCAACCTCTACGTCACGCCGGTGACGCGGCTCGAATTCCTGATCGGCAAGCAACTGCCCTACATCGTCGTGTGTATGGCGAGCTACCTGCTGATGATGGGTGAGGCCGTCTTCGTCTTCGGCGTCCCGGTCAAGGGCAGCTTTGCCGCGATGACGCTCGGCGCTTTGCTCTACGTCACGGCGACCACCGGCCTCGGCCTGCTGATGTCCACCTTCACCAAGACGCAGATCGCGGCGCTGTTCGGCACCGCCATCGTGACCATGCTGCCGACCATCCAGTTCTCCGGCCTGACCACGCCGGTCGAAGCCCTTGAAGGCGCCGGGTACTGGATCGGCCAGGGTTATCCAGCGACCTATTTCATCCTGATCTGCCGCGGCGCCTTCACCAAGGGGCTCGGCTTCGCCGACCTGTGGCGGTCGCTGCTGGCGCTGGCTGCCTTCATTCCGCTGCTCACGGTGGCCAGCGTGGCCTTGCTCAAGAAGCAGGAGAAATAGCATGGGCGGCTTTTCCCTGAGCAACATCTTCCGTCTCGGCCTCAAGGAACTGCGTAGCCTGGCCGCCGACAAGGTGCTGCTCGGGCTGATCGTCTGGGCCTTCTCGGGCGCCATCTACGAGGCGGCGACGGGGAGCTCGCAGCAGCTCAACAATGCCCCGGTCGCCATCGTGGACGAAGACAATTCGCCGCTCTCGGCCCGGCTCGCCGGCGCACTCTATCCGCCGTACTTTCGTCGCCCAGAGTTGATCGGCCTGGAGCAGGTCGACGATGCGATGAACCGCAACCTGTACTCCTTCGTGCTGGTCATTCCCAGCCATTTCCAGCACGACGTGAGCGCCGGCCGACGCCCGGAAATCCAGCTCAACATCGACGCCACGGTGATCAGCCAGGCCTTCATCGGCGCCAGTTACATCAACAACATCGCCAGCGGCGAGGTCGGCGAATTCCTGACCGGACGCCGCGCTGAGGAAGACACGCCGATCCGCCTGACGGCCCGCGCCCGTTTCAATCCCAATTTGACCGGCCTGTGGTTCGGCGGCGTCATGGAGGCGATCAACAACGTCACCATGCTGACCATCATCCTGGTCGGCGCCGCTTTCATTCGCGAGCGCGAGCACGGCACCATCGAGCACCTGCTGGTCATGCCGCTGCGGCCTTTCGAGATCATGATGGCAAAGATCTGGGCCAATGGGCTGGCCGTGCTGATCGGTGTCGCCTTCGCGCTGCTCGTCATGGTCAAGCATGTTCTGCAAGTACCGATTGCCGGATCGGTGGGGCTTTTTCTGGCGGCGGCAGTGTTCTACCTGTTCTCGGCGGCATCGATCGGCATCTTTCTCGGCACACTGGCCCGCTCTATGCCGCAACTCGGTCTGCTCATCATCATCACCATCGTCCCGCTGCAACTACTGTCCGGCGGGGTGACGCCGCAGGAAAGCATGCCAGCGGCGATCCAGAACATCATGGCGGCAACGCCGACCGCCTATTTCGTTCGTCTGGCCCAGGGCATTCTTTATCGCGGTGCCGGATTCGAGGTCATCTGGCCCGACCTGCTCGGGATGACAGCCGTCGGCGCCTGCTTTTTTACCATCGCCCTGATCCGCTTCCGCAAGGCGGTGACGCAGACGCAGGTGTGAGGGCCATCAGAATTTGTTGATATGCATCATGGGCGACCCCTGCCTCGGCGCGGAAAATTCAACTGACTTGTTGCTCCATGGAAGCGGTTCAAGTCGATATGTTTTTCCTCAGATACACATTCGCGGCGACTCTGGTCGCCGCCTTTTTTGGTACGGCTCAGGCAGCGGAAACCGCCGAACGGCAGTTCGCTGCCATTGCCCGGTTACCGGCTGAAAACCTCGGCGCCAGAGTCGGGCAGGCCATCGAAGTCGATGTCGATCTGGCCGCCAGCGGCAGTCTTGATGTCAATGTCGTCGGCGAGCGGATGGATGTCCTCTACCGCATGGCCTTGAACCAGATCGCCGAAGGCTGGAACTGGCGCCCCTTGGCCGATCCGGCGGTCGACGACTATTACCAGTTCAAATTCCTGCCGCTGCAGTCGGTCGCCGTCGAGCGCGGCGAATACCAGCACGAGGACAAGATCGGTTCGCCGCAGCAGATGAAGGTGACGTGGCGTTACGACTATTTCCTGGCCTTCGCCAATCTCTACGATTTCTATCCGCGCAGCGTCGATGACGATGCCGGGTTCTCGGCCAATCTACCGGCCGCGCTGGCCGGGCGCGTCGGCATGCGGGCGAAGGCACGACTGATCGATCCGGTAATCAGCGAGAGCACGACGTTCTGGAAGGCAACCTATGGCAAGCCGACCGATTTCACGCTGAAAAAGCGCTATCTGATCGGCACGCTGGAAGAAGTGGCGTTCATCGATACCACCAGCGGCGAAGTGCTCTGCCGCGTCAGGCCGGGGCAGGGACGCTGCACCGGCCGTTGAGCCCTGGTCGTTGCCTGGTCAGCGGTAAACCAGCACCGGCACCTTGGAGTGGGTGAGCACCTTGTTGGTCTCGCTGCCGAGCAGGAAGCCGCTGATGCCGCGGCGACCGTGGGAGGCCATGAAAATCAGGTCGCAACCGGATTTCTCGGCGGCTTCAATGATCGCTTCGTAGGGGATATCACTGGTGGCGGCGGCCGTGCTGCACTGGACGCCGGCCTCGGCGCACATTTTCTCGACTTCACCGAGATATTCAGTGGCTTGCTGGTCGGCCAGCTCGGCGAATTTTTCGGGGGTCGTCGGGTCGATCAGCGCGCCTTCGCCGAAGTAGGCGATGGGATATTCAGGCTTGGCGAAAAACACCGTGATCCGGGCGCCGGCTTCCTTGGCGAAGGAGACGGCGCGTTGTGCCGTGGCGCGGGAGAGTTCGGAGCCGTCGGTCGGAACGAAAATATGCTGGAACATGCGTAACCTCCTGAAATGGTCTGCTGGCGTTGCATTCAGCCTTATTGAGGTTCATGCTACGCCAAGTCGGGAGGAATGAAAACATGCGTCTCGGATTTCTCGGAGCGGCCGGTGAAGTGACCGGTTCCTGCACGTTGGTGGAAGCGGGCGGTGCCCGTTTTCTGGTCGATTGCGGCATGTTTCAGGGCGGCCCCGAAGCGCGGCAAAAGAACCAGAAAGCGCTCAATTTCGGCTTCGATGTCCGGCAAATCGACTTTGTCCTGCTCACCCACGCCCACATCGATCATTCCGGCCTCTTGCCCCGGCTTTCCATGCTCGGTTATCGCGGCCCGGTCTACGCCACGCAGGCAACCATCGACCTCCTTGAGGTGCTCTTGCCGGACAGCGCCCACATCCAGGAAAAGGAAGCCGAGTGGCAATTGCGCCATCGGCGGCGTGGCGGCAAGGCCGAACGGGGTATTCCGGCGCCTTTGTATTCCGTCGCCCAGGCGCTGGCCTCGCTCAAGCTGCTGCGACCCGTTTCCTACGGTCAACCGGAAAAAACGGCCGAAAACGTAAGCGTTGTTTTCCGCGATGCCGGCCACATTCTCGGCTCGGCCTCGCTCGATGTGACCGTCAGTGGCGAAGGCAGGCCGCGCCGGTTGGTCTTTTCCGGCGATCTCGGCATGTCGGACCGGCCGGTATTGTGCGATCCGGCGCCATCGCCCACCGAGGCCGATGTGCTGCTCATCGAATCGACCTACGGCGACCGCCTGCACCGCTCTCTGCCGGAAACCGAAGATGAAATTGTCGCCGCCTTCGAGCGTACCCGGGCGGCCAAGGGCAACCTGATCATCCCGGCCTTCGCCGTCGGGCGGACGCAGGAAATCATTTACATGCTGGCCGACCTCGTTCGACGCAAGCGCCTGTCGCCGCTCAAGGTTTATGTCGATTCGCCGATGGCCAACGCAGCAACGCGCATTACGCTGGCCAACCAGAACCTGCTCAATCCGGAAACGTGCGAATTGATCGCCTGGCTCAAGGCGCATCCGAAACAGATGAGCCTCGAACTGGTCGCCGATGTCGAGCGTTCGATCCAGCTCAACGACATTCGCAGCGGCGCCGTGATCATCTCGGCCAGCGGCATGTGCGAGGCCGGGCGGATCAAGTACCACCTGCGCGAAAACCTGCCGCGCAGCGAGTGCACCATCCTGATCGCCGGCTTTCAGGCGGCGGGCACGCTCGGTCGGCGCCTGGTCGACGGGGCAAAGCTCGTCCATATCTTCGGCCAGCCGGTGCCGGTACGGGCGCACATCTACACCGTTGGCGGGCTGTCGGCGCATGCCGATCAGGCCGCTTTGCTCAAGTGGCTGGGTGGATTTCACAAGGCGCCGGGCAATACTTTCGTCGTGCACGGCGAGGCCGGCGCTTCGGCCAATTTCAAGCGCGCCATCGAAGAAAAACTCGGCTGGTCGAATGTCCGCTTGCCGCTCCCCGGTGAGTTCATATCGGCGTAACATCAGTTCGTTGTATTCACACTGAATCGGTAAGAGGAATTCTCATGTCTGGTAATGGAACAGCCCGCCACAGCGGCGTCGATATCAATCGCCTGAGCCCGGTCGAATCGCTCGGCAAGGCCGTCAGCAACACCATCGACCCCTACGGCGTCACCACCTCGCTGCTCAATGCGCAAATGGCCTGGTTGATGCACCCGCAGGAGCTGAGCCGCGCCATGAGCGCGCTGTCCGGCGACCTCGTGGCGCTCCAGTCGCATGTCATGCGCCGGGCCCTGGGCATTCCCTCCGGCGACGTCGTCCGGCCGAGTGCCGATGACGCCCGTTTCGCCGACCCGATCTGGACCGAATCAGCCAGCTGGGACATCGTCAAGGAATGGTACGTTGCCTTCGAGCACCGCTTCGAGGACATGCTGTTTGAAACGCCGGGCCTCTCCGACAAGGAGCGTCGCCGCTCAGCCTTCTGGCTGCGGAACTGGCTCAACATGGTGGCGCCGACCAATTTCTTCTGGCTCAACCCGGTGGCCATGAAACGCTTCGTCGAAACCAATGGCGGCAGCCTCAAGCAGGGCTGGGCAAACTTCCAACGCGACGTCAAGGCCAAGAACATCCTGATGGTCGAGCCGGACGCCTTCAGGGTCGGCGAGGATCTGGCGACGACGCCCGGCAAGGTGATCTTCCGCAACCGGCTGGTCGAGCTGATCCACTACGCGCCGACCACCGACAAGGTCCGGGCGACGCCCATCGTCATCATCACGCCGTGGATCAACAAGTTCTACATCCTCGACCTGACGGCCAGGAAGAGTCTGGTCAAGCACCTCACCGACCAGGGCTTCTCGGTGTTCATCACAAGCTGGAAAAACCCGGGCGAGGATCTGGCCGACATCCGCTTCGACGATTACCTGCTCGAAGGCGTCAACGAGGTCGTCGGTGTCGTGACCGAATTCTGCAAGGTGCCCAAGGTGCATCTGGTCGGCTACTGCATCGGTGGCACGCTGGTCAGCACCTACATGGCCTGGGCCAACAAGCATTTCGGCGCGGACAAGGTGCCGGTTGCCCACTGGACGCTGTTCACGACCCTGACCGATTTCGCCCACCCCGGCGACATCGACGTTTTCATCGACGAAGCCTGCATCAACGCGCTCGAAGAGTCGATGGCCAAGAAGGGCTATCTTGATGGCAGCGAAATGGCCAGTTCCTTCCGCATGCTGCGCTCCAACCCGCTGATCTGGAACTACTGGGTCAACAGCTATCTGCTCGGCCAGCCGCTACCACCCTTCGACGTGCTGTTCTGGAACATGGATACGACGCGCATGCCGCAGGCCATGCATTCCTACTACCTGCGCGAGTTCTACCTCAACAACAACCTGATCAAGCGCGACAAGCTGACCATCGGTGGCGAGTCGATTGACCTCGACCTCATCGAGCAGCCGCTCTATGTCGTGACTGCCGAAGACGACCACATCGCGCCGTGGAAGCAGTGCTACCGCATCCGCAAGCAGATCAACGTCAAGGCGCCTGTGCGCTTCGTGCTGTCGACCTCGGGGCACATTCTCGGCATCGTCAATCCGCCGGCCAATCCGCCCAAGCGCGCCTACTGGATCGGCGAACCCGAACGCAACGAGCACTGGGAACACTGGTTCGACCGGGCCGAGAAAAAGCCGGGTACCTGGTGGGACGACTGGACGCACTGGCTCGGCGAGCGGACCGGCGATCTCGTCGCGGCCTACCCGGCAGCCAATCGCAAGTTCCCGGCTCTGGCCGATGCGCCGGGCAGCTATGTTCTCGAAAAATAAGTGGCAAAACCGACAATCAGCTAGTTGTTCCTTGCCGGAGTTGATACATTGCCGTCTGACTGAACGACAGGCTGCGCAATGACCATGACGACTGCACTGACCACCCGACCGACCAAGGCGCAGCAGGCCGGTGTCGACCTCTTGCGCATCGTGCGCATCAACGAGGAAATCAAGTCGGTGGTCGGCGTCGCCTTCAAGATCAACATCATGGCCCTTAACGCGATCTTTCTCGCCAAGCGGGCCGGCACGGCAGCGCTGGGCTTCGGTGTGCTGTCCAACGAACTGCGGGTTTTTTCGCAGGATCTGCGCGATGGCATGTCGGCGCTGACCAGCCAGATTCATGGCTGCGTCACCGAAGTGTCGCTGGTGCTCCAGGACATCCGCCATACCGCGCTGCTACGCCGGGCTGTCGAACTGTCGCCGATCGACCGTGGGCGCGATGTGCTGGCCGCGCGGGAAGTCGAAAACGAACGCCATGCCGAGCGTCTGGCCCGCTTGCGCAAGCAGCTCAGGGGCGCCCTCGACGATGCCTTCCGGATGGTCGAACTGGGTGGCGTGCTGGCCAAGTCGGCCAAGATCGAGGCGGCCTACGGACAATCCTTTGCCCTGCCGCTGTCGCAGGTTTCGGGGGAGTTCGACGGCGTCGTCGAAGAAATCCGTACCTCGCTCGAAGCGCTGCGCCGGTCGGCCTTTTTTACCGGTTATTGAGAAGACGGGAGCGGATGCGTGAAAAAAACAAAAACGATCTTTCAGGACGGCAATCACAAATGGGTCGCCATCGTGCGCGATCCGGACAAGCAGAGTTTTCTGATCGATACCAACGAGTACCTGGTCACCCATGGCAGCCACGGGATGCTGCTTGATCCGGGTGGGGCCGAAGTCTTTCCGGCGGTATTTTCGGCCCTGTCGTCGGAGTTCGATCCCTCGGCCCTGACCGCTATTTTTGCCTCGCACCAGGATCCTGACGTCTGCTCGTCGCTGGCACTGTGGCTGGAATTCAATCCGCAAATGCGCTGCTATGTCAGTTGGCTGTGGGCTGGCTTCATTCCCCATTTCGGCGGCTCGACGGAAACTTTCGTGTCGATGCCCGACGAAGGCATCGACATTTCCCTCGACGGCTTGATGTTGAAGGCCGTTCCGGCGCACTATCTGCATTCGTCGGGCAATTTTCACCTCTACGACAAGGTCGCCAAGGTGCTGTTTTCCGGCGACGTTGGCGCGGCCTTGCTGCCGCCGGGCGACGATGGCCTGTTCGTGGAAAACTTTGACGCCCACATTCGCCATGCCGAGGGCTTTCACCGGCGCTGGATGGGGTCCAATGAAGCCAAGCGGCGCTGGTGCGAGCGGGTTTCGCAAATGGATATCGACATGCTCTGCCCCCAGCATGGGGCCATTTATCAGGGGGCCGATGTGCAGCGCTTCATCAACTGGTTCGATGACCTGCAGGTCGGACTCTGCGGTAGCTGATTGAGGCGGATTTGATGGTGGTCAAGGAGCCTGCCGGGGGGCAGCCCCGAGAATGGACCATCCTTAGCCACTGAGCACGCCATGACCACCATTCGCAGTTTCATGACCGAAGACCATCGCCGTTGCGACGACCTGTTCGCCGAAGCCGAACAGGCTGTCAGCAAGGGAAATCTGGAACTGGCCCTGGTCGCCTTCGGACATTTCCGTTCGGCCATGCTGGCCCACTTCGACAGCGAGGAAAAAACGCTGTTCCCGACCTTCGAAGCCAAGACCGGCATGCGCATGGGGCCGACCCAGGTCATGCGCATGGAGCACGAACAGTTGCGCGGCCTCATGGATGATGCGATAAACGCCCTGAAGGCGGCCGATGCCGATGAGTATCTCGGCCAGGCCGATACCCTGGTCATCATGATGCAGCAGCACAACATGAAGGAAGAGAACATGCTCTATCCCATGTGCGACCAGCATCTGACCGCTGAACTGCCGGCCGTTCTCGAACGGCTGGAAACGGAACTCTGCGAACAATGAGCCACGCCAAAACCCCGCATGTCGTCGACGCCCGCTACATGGAACCGCCCGAACCCTTTGTGGCAACCATGGAAATGCTCGATACGCTCAAGGACGGCGAGAAGATGCTGCTCCTCCTCTTCCGCGAGCCGCACCCGCTCTACAAGGTGCTGCGCCAGAATGGCCATGATTACGAAACCGAATTGCTGCCCGACGGCACCTTCGAAATCCTGATCTCGCGCTGAGTCAGCCGCTTCTCTCGACAATTCAGGCTCCCTGCAAGCGATGCTGGCCTTCGAAAATGCACCGCCCTTCGCTGCGCCACTGCGCTTCTTCCTGACCGCGCCGCTCTTTGCGATGCTGGCCGGCCTGCTCGTCGCCTTCGAAGGGCCGGATATCTTCTCCTCGCGGTGGACCCCCGGCGCACTGGCGGCGACGCACCTGATCACCATCGGCTTCATGCTGCAGGTCATGCTCGGCGCGCTGATCCAGATTTTGCCGGTGGTCGCCGGAGCCAACCTCAAGCGGCCGCTGGCCGTGGCGCGCAGCGTCAACGTCGGCCTCTCAGCCGGGGCGCTGCTGCTGGCCGCCGGCTTCCTGTCGGGAATGCCCACTCTGCTAGGCAGCGCCGCCTTGATCCTGGCGCTGACCGTGCTGCTCTTTCTCGCCGCGACGGTCATGGCGCTGATCGGCGTGCCGACGACCAGCCCGACCATCCGCGGCATCAAATTCGCCCTGTTCAGCCTGGCCGGTGTCGTTGGCCTTGGTGTCGTCCTGGCGCTGGGGCTGGCCTATGGCTGGTCGTTGCCACTCGTGGCGCTGGTTGACCTGCATGCCGGCTGGGGGCTGGGCGGCTGGGCCGGCGTGCTGCTTGCGGCGATGGCCTACGTCGTGGTGCCGATGTTCCAGCTGACGCCGGGCTACCCGGCGCGTTCCAGCTGGTGGTTCCCGGTTTTCATGCTGCTCATGCTTTTGCTGTGGAGCGCGGCATTGCTTACCGACTGGCCTTTGCTGGCCCGCCTCGGCCAGCTCGGCGCGGCACTGGCCGGTATCGCCTTCGCCGGTTTGACCCTGCGCCTGCAGGGCAAGCGCCGGCGGGCCCGGCCGGATGCCACCTACCGTTACTGGCAGCTCGGCCTGACGGCTTCCATTTTTGCCCTTTTTTTGCTGTCGACCGTCGCAGTCTGGCCGGCGGCGACCGACATCGACGGCTGGACGCTGACCTTTGGCGTGCTGCTCGTGGCCGGCGGTTTCCTGCCCTTCATCACCGGCATGCTCTACAAGATCGTTCCCTTTTTGTCCTGGATGCATCTGCAGAACAGCGGCCAGGCCAAGGTGCCGGCCCCGGCCATGAACAAGATTCTGTCCGAATCCGAGATGCACCGGCAGTTGCTCGCCTACGCCGCTGCGCTGGCCCTCTTGCTGGCGGCCATTTTCTTGCCGGCCTGGCTGGCCCGGCCGGCCGGGCTGGCCTTCGCCGTGGCCAACGGCTGGCTGTGGTGGAATCTGGCCAGCGCCATCCGGCGCTATCGCCTGCATCTGGCCGACATTGAGGCTGCCCTCGTAGCCAAACTGGCAACGCCATGAGCTATCTCGCCCTCAAGCATCTGCACGTTACCTGCGTCGTCCTCAGCGGCCTCGGCTTCTGCCTGCGCGGCTGGTGGATGTTCACCGAATCGCCGCTGCGCCAGCACCGGCTGACGCGCATCCTGCCGCACATCGTCGATACCCTGCTGCTCGGCAGCGCGCTGAGCATGGCCTGGATGAGCGGCCAGTATCCGTTTGTGCACGGCTGGCTGACCGCCAAACTCTTAGGCCTGCTCGCCTACATCCTGTTCGGGATGATGGCGCTCAAGCGTGGCCGGACATTGGCAATCCGGGTGCGCTACTTCGGGCTGGCCGTGCTGGCCTACGTGTTTATCGTCAGCGTGGCGCTGATGCGGAACTACTTTTGATAAGAGCTGGGATGCCAGGCCATTGCGGCCTGGCATCCAGCCGTGCGCTTAGTCGCGTGCTGCGCAGTGGCGCTGTTCGGCGCGGCTCAGGCCGGCACCGGTGAAGCACCGGTTGTAGCCATCTTTCTCCAGCTTGAACAGGGTCCGGGCGACGATGGCGGTATCGGTGAAATCCGAAAACACGCCATCGATGCCCAGGCGGTAGAACTGCAGGTATTCATTGATCGGGTTGCCGGCGTAGTCGTTGGCCAGCCGGCGTTGCTCGTTGCGGAAGGTCCAGGTATGCACCTTGATTCCGCGGCTATGGGCGCGCTCGATCAGATCGGTCGGTTCGGCCAGGAGGCGGGCGGCTTCACCCGGTCCGCTGACGCTGCCGTCGTTGATGGTGCTGACGATGTAGCGCTTCCAGGGGCCGATGCCGTAGGCGTAGGTGGCGATGTCGTCGAGGCCCTCGTCGGTGGCGAACCAGCCGAAGGTACGGGCGAGCAGTTCGGGCTTGCCCGAGGCGGTCCAGTCATACGGGCGATCGAAGGGGGCGTTGTAGGCCAGGCTGCCGTCGGCATTGACGTCATCGGCGTCGACCAGCTGGATCAGGCGGACCTTGGTCTTCTTGCTCAGCGCCTTGAGGTTGGCTTGCTCGAAGCTCTGGATGAAGACCGGGGCGTGACGATGGTTCCAGCCGGCGCGGGTGAGGGCGGCGAGCAGCTTGTCTTCGAGCGGCAGGCCGAGTTTCTGGTGGTAGGTCGGGTGCTTGGTTTCCGGGTAGATGCCGATGCTGCGGCCGGTTTCGGCCGATTTGCGCTTGGCCAGGGCGATCACTTCGTCGAAAGTGGGGATCTGGAACTTGCCGTCGAACTGCGTCGGGCGGTCGGCCGGGATCGGCTGCCTGGCGCGCAGGGTCTTGATTTCGGCCAGCGTGAAGTCGGAGGCGAAAAAGCCGCTTTCGAGGGCGCCATCGACCAGCATGGTGCGCTTGCGGGCAGCGAATTCGGGGCGGTCGGCGACATCGGTGGTGGCAGTGATGTTCGGTTCGTGGCGGGCGATCAGGACGCCGTCCTTGGTGGCGACGAGGTCCGGCTCAATATAGTCGGCACCGAGTTCGATGGCCAGGGCATAGCCTTCCAGGGTGTGGTCGGGCAAATAACCGGCAGTGCCACGGTGACCGATGACCAGCGGCGCACTTTCTTCGAAATCTTGCTGATGATCGTGGGCGATGGCTGGCACGGTGGCGGACAGGCTGAGGGCGCCGGCAACGACCAGGGCGACCAAGGGGAACGGGGGCTTGCGCATGAGTGGCTCCTCTCAAGTGGTGGGAGAGGCTAGGCTAGATGCCGAATGTGACCCGGGTATGACATGGTATTAATACAGGGCATTCGGTGTTTATTACCGGGAGTCCGCTTGCGGGTATCCGAATGGCATATTTACCTGTCCTGTTTTCGGCGCTATGCTTGCCCACCGAATAGTCCATCTGGAAAACAAAAATGAAATTTCACCTTGCAAGTTTGGTCCTTCTCGCTGCGCTAAGCGGGTCGATGAGTGGTCAGGCTTATGCCTCGTCACCGACGCTGGCTTCCGGCGCCGCCAGTATCAGCACCGAAGGTGACACTTTGACTGTTTCGACGGACAGCCTTTTGCTTGAATGGAGCAGCTTTTCGGTTGCGGCTGGGCAAACAGTCGATTTCATTCAGTCGTCGGGAAGCTACGGCGTTTTTAATCTACTGCAAGGGGGGGCGACTCTGGAGGTCTTCGGGGTATTGCGCTCGAACCGCCCTCTAACTTTGCTCGCCGAGAATATTTACGTGGCACCGGGCGGTGTCATCGATGCGCCAGGACTCTCTCTTTATGCCAGCCAGAGCGTCAATATGTCGGGGCTGCTTCAGGGCGGCGGCATGCTGACCATCGAGGCCCCGAGCTTGTTTGTCAAAGGGCCGCTGGTATCCGATGGGGTGGTACTGCAAACCGGGGATTATCAGGGCTCGGGTAGCTTGACCCTGGGGAGCCATGGTGGGTCGTTCAGTGCGATTACAAGCACCATGGCTATTTTTGATTTTCCGATAATTACAATCGATGTGGCGAATCCAGTCGTCTTGGTTCCATCACCTGTGCCAGAACCAACCGAGGCAGGGATGCTCGCCGTCGGGTTGCTGATGCTCTTTGGCTTGCGTCGTAGAGGCGTTGGCGGGGCATCTACGCGGACAGCCTAGGTATATTTGCGGTTTTGGCGATTTTTCCGGTTGACCGTAGCAGCATGGCAGCAACGGGTAGCAGTGGTTTCGAGCGCGAGAGAATGCGTGTGCCGAATCCCCGCTGACGCGGGGATGGCCAATTTCGGCCTTACATCCTTCCCAATTTGCGATACAGCGTGTTGCGGCTGATGCCGAGCTGGCGGGCGGCTGAGGAGATGTTGCCGCCGGCTGCTTCGAGGGCACGCATGGCGGCCTGGCGGCCGATGGCGTCCATGCTGTTGGCGCCTTCCAGCGGGGCTGCGGCCCACGGGTCGAAGCCCTGCGGTGCGCCGGGGGCGCTGGCCACGATGGTTTCGAACAGTTCTTCCGGCAGGTGGCTTTCGGTGATGACCGCTTCGTCGTCGTCAAGCAGGGCGATGGCGACGCGGATGACGTTGAACAGCTGGCGGATGTTGCCCGGCCAGGCGTAGTTCTCGATGGCGTGCTGGGCCTTTTCGGAGAAACGCACCTGCAGGCTGCGGGTCGTCGTTTCCGAGGCGGCGATCTTGGCGACCAGGGCGCGGATGTCGGTTCGTTCGCGCAGGGCCGGCATGGTGACGCTCATGCCGTTGAGCCGGTAATAAAGGTCTTCGCGGAAGGCGCCGCGGGCGACTTCTTCGCGCAATTTGCGGTGGGTGGCGCAGACCAGCGATATGTCGACCTGGATCGCTCGCGTGCTGCCCAGCGGCGTGACGCATCGCTCCTGCAGCACACGCAGCAGGCGGGCCTGCAGGTTGAGCGGCATGTCGCCGATTTCGTCGAGGAACAGGGTGCCGCCGTGCGCCTGCTGGATCTTGCCCGGGGCGCCTTCCTTGCGGGCGCCGGTGAAGGCGCCGCCCTGATAGCCGAACAGTTCGGATTCAATCAGCGTTTCCGGGATCGACGCGCAGTTCAGCGCGACGAAGGGGCCGGTGCTGCGCGGGCCGCTGTTGTGGAAGCCCTTGGCGAACATTTCCTTGCCTGCACCCGATTCGCCCTGGATGAGGATAGGGATGTCCTTGCCGAGAATGCGCCGGGCGCGTTCGATGGCGGCCTGCAGGCGGGCGTCGCCGGTGTTCAGGGTATCCAGCGTCGGGCCGGTGGGGGCGGCGGTTTCGGGACGGCGTGGGGCACGGATGGAGGCTGGTTCGTCATAGACCCGCCCAGCCACGGCCAGCGGCGGCAACTGGCCGCGCAGCTGGACGTGCAGGGATTTGCCATTGACGTTGATCTCATAGCTGCTTTGCGGCATGTGGCGCAGGCGGTCGACCAGGGCCGAGAGGTTGCTTTCGAAGACCATCGAAAAGTCACGGCGTACCGCATCGACCTGGCGAATGCCGAGCAGTTCGGTGCCGTTGCGGTTCACGGCCAGCACTTGGCCATCCGGCGAAACGGCAGCGATGCCCTCCTTCGGACTGCCCAGGTAATCGGCGCGAGTGTGGAAGCAGACGAGGATATCGCGGGTATGGATTGATTCAAACAGGCGTTTTTCGACGATGGCCGAGGACATCCGGACGAGGCCCAGGGTGTGATGCTGGTGGCTACGGTAATCGCCGGAAATGTCGAGGACGCCGATCAACCGTCCGTCCGGCCCGAAGATCGGGCTGGCGCAGCAGGTCAGGAAGCCGTTGCGTTCGAGAAAGTGCTCGGCGCCCAGAATAGACACCGGGCCTTCTTCGGACAGGGCGGTGCCGATGGCGTTGGTGCCGCACTGGTTTTCGTCCCACGAGGCGCCGGCCGACAGCGCGACGCGATCGGCGCGGCTGACGAAATCGGCATCGCCGACTGTTTCGAGGAGCAGGCCATTGGCGTCGGCCAGGATGACCATGCTGCCAGACTCGCGGATCTGCTCGTAGACATGCTCCATGATCGGCCGGCCCTGGACGAGCAGGAAGCGGTTGCGGTCCTGCTCTGTTTTCAGGGCAACGCGATCCATGGCCTCGACGGCCGGGATGGCATTGCCTTCGCCCAGCCCGAAGCGCCGGCAGCGCTCCCATGAACGGAGGATGACCGGATCGATCAGGCCGTCGGGCAGCGTGCCTTCTTCAAAAAACAGTTGCCTTGCTTGTTGCAGGCGCTGACCATGAATATCAGCCAATAATTGAATTTGTCCCATCTCTCCTCCGGCGACTTCTCTATCTCTATTTATAGTTGTATTGCTTCATAACGTAACACCTGCCCTTTTTATTAGCAAATCAAGCGGGCAGTGCGCTGCACCTTTCAGCAAATGCCATGCCATACTCGAGCAAATGTCAGCACTTTTGCACCATCTCCGATTAAAGCCCGTGGCAAAGGGATTTTTCGATTTGGTCTGCGAGCTGGCACAGGGTTTGCAGATGCTTTGTCACAAAGGCAGTAACCCGCAATCAAATAAGGAGACATTGTGAAACATCCCTTCCGACACCTTGGAGCTGTTGCAGCAGCCCTTTTCATTTGCACGGCCGCGCCGCAGGTTTTCGCTCACGGTGACGTTGTCCCGCAGGCCGTCGATACGACCGGCCTGAAGCCCGTTGGTACTGAATGGCTGAAGAGCAACCCTTACCGCAAGGATAAGACCGCAATTCGCATTGGAGATTCAGCCTACAACCAGAATTGTGCCCGTTGCCATGGCCTGGGAGCGATTTCCGGCGGTATCGCACCGGATCTGCGCTACCTGCCGCTCGGCGATGAAGGCGACGAAATTTTCCTGCAGCGCATTCGCCACGGTGCCGTTCGTGACGGTCGCGTCTATATGCCGCCGTTCGAAGGCATCTTCAGTCAGGAAGCCATGTGGTCCATCCGTACCTGGCTGGAAACCGTCCATGAAGAATGATCGCCGCCTCTGGCTGAAGGCATTGGCTGCCTTGCCCATGGCCACCGCCTTGCCGGCGCTGGCCGATGGCCTCGAAGCGATTCGCCAGCGCGGTCGTCTGCGCGTCGCGGTCTATAACGATTTCCCGCCGTATTCGATGGCCGGCGGCAAAGGCATCGACGCCGATGTCGCCCGGGCAATTGCTGCCAAGCTCGGCCTGACGGCCGAAGTCGTCGGCTACAACGCCGACGAGGACATGAACGACGACCTGCGCAACATGGTCTGGAAAGGTCATTATCTGGGCACCCAGCCATCCGACGTCATGATGCATGTGCCGGTCGACGAGTACCTGGCGCGTTCCAACGACAAGGTCCGGATCTTCGGCGCCTACCACGTCGAAACGCTGGCCCTGGCGCGCAATCCGGAGCGGGTGCCGAAGCCCTTGTCCGGCTCGGCTGCCGTAGCCTTGGAAATCTTCACGCGGGAAAAGATCGGTGTCGAAACCGCTTCGCTGGCCGACTCCTTCCTGCTCGGCGTGCTGAACGGCCGTCTGCGTGAAAACGTCGTGCATTTCAAGACCGTTGCAGAAGCAGCCAAGGGCATGGCCGAGGGCAAGGTGGCGGCCGTTCTGGCGCCGCGTGCCGAGCTTGAAGCGGCGACCAAGGGGCAGGGCAATCTGGTGCTGGAAAGCCCGAAATTTGCCGAACTGAAGATCGATAGCTGGCCGCTTGGCATGGCCGTCAAGGTCGAGGATCAGGCCCTGGCCGAAGCGATTGGCGGTGCACTGGCGAGTTTGAAGAACGATGGCACGATTGCCGGGATCTTCAAGCGTTACGGCATTTCCCATCAGGCGATCTGAGCATGCGCCCGCGCCTGCCGAAACTCCTGCTGGCCACGCTGATTGCGGCTTTCAGCGGCGCCGCGCTGGCCGCGCCATTTGCCTACGTGCCAAATGAAAAGTCGGCTACGGTCAGCGTCATCGACACAGCCGGCGACCAGCGTCTCGGCGATATTCCGGCCGGCCAGCGCCCGCGCGGCATTGCCGCCGGTGATGGGCGCGTGTACCTGACCGATGGCAAGACGGGCAGCCTGCTGATCATCGATACCGTTGCCGGCAAGCTGGTGAAGACTGTGCTGGTTGGCGATTCGCCGGAAGGCGTCAGCCTGTCAGCCGATGGCAAGCTGCTCGCCGTGGCGGTCGAGGACGACAATAGCGTCGTGCTTCTCGCCGCTCCGCTGGGCAAGGAACTGGCGCGCATCAAGGTGCATGGCAAGAACCCGGAACATGCCGTGTTCAGCCCGGACGGCCGCTGGCTCTACGTCAGCGCCGAAGAGGCCGAACAGGTCGATGTCGTCGATGTGAAGGCACGCAAGCAGGTGGCCAGCATCCCGGTCGGCAAGCGGCCACGCGGCATCGGCTTCCTGCCCGATGGCAGCCGGGCCTACGTCGCCAGCGAAATGACCGGCAAGGTCTACGTCATCGACACCGCCGAGCGCCGCGTCATCGCTGAAATTACCGCCGGCCAGTATCCTGCCGGGATCGCTGTTCACCCGGATGGCAAGCGGGTTTTCGTTTCCAACGGGCGCGACCCGTCGGTGATGGCCATCGACGTTGCCAGCAACACTGTCGTCGCCACCGTCGAAGTCGGCAAACGCCCGTGGAACATGGCGATCACGCCCGACGGCGCCAAGCTCTACGTAGCCAATGGCCGCTCCGGTACGGTTTCCGTCATCGACACCGCCAGCTACAAGAAGCTGGCTGATATCGAAGTCGGCGAACTGCCCTGGGGGGTCAGCATCCGATGAGCGGCCAGCGCTACACGCTAGAAGCCATCGTGCTGCACTGGGCGCAGGCCATTGTCGTCATCTGGCTGCTCTGGCTGGGCTGGACCATGGTTGATCTGCCCAAGGGCGCTGAACGCAGCGCCGCCTATGGCCTGCACAAATCGCTCGGCCTGCTCGCGCTGTTGCTGATCATTGTCCGCCTGGCCTGGCGCCGCGGCCATCAGGCCCCGAAGCTGCTGGCTACCGGTTGGGAGGCCAAGTTGGCCACGGCTGTTCATCACGCGCTCTACGCTCTGCTCTTCATGGCGCCGCTGGCTGGTTTCCTCGCCTCGTCCTTCACGCCATTCGCCATCAAGTTCTTCGGTATCGAACTGCCCAAGCTCGGCTGGCCTGACGAAACGCTCAACGGCGCCTTCAAGCTGGCCCATGTCGTCTTCGTCTGGGGCCTCGCCGGCCTGATCGGCCTGCATATCGCCGGCGCGCTTAAACACCTGTTCAAACGTGACGGGACAATTCAGCGCATGTTGCCCGGCGGATTGTTCAAAAACTGAACAGCTGCTCCATGGCGGAGCAGTGCGGTCTAGCCAAAGTAATAGACGTTGCTACGGTCGACCGGGAAAACCCGCCAAAATTGAAATTGAATGCCACCTTCGGGTGGCTTTTTTTTGCGTGCCGTAGCGCACAGATGCGGCCTGAATGCGCGTGATAGGCTCAAAGCCTGTTTTTTTGCCCGCCATATTGGCTGGATAAACAGCCGTGAAATATATTCAGGCACCGAGTGCGGATTTTCTCCGTTCTTCCGGCGCCTCGTATTGAAGCCTGCTTCAGGCTTTCGCCCGTCACTATTCGTCCAGTCAGGAAGCTTGCCATGAAACTTCACTCGCTATTGTTGCTACTCATATTGGCCCTGATCGCCGCTTTCGCTGCCTTGAACTGGGGCGTCTTTCTGGCTCCCACCGAGTTATGGTTTGGCTTTACGTCGGTGCAAATGCCATTGGGCCTGCTCATGCTCGGAATATTGGTCTTCATTACGGGGCTGTTTCTGGTGTATGTCGTTTATCTGCAGGGTTCTGTTCTCCTTGAAGCTCGCCGCCATTCGCGGGCCTTGCAGACCAACCGCGAGCTTGCCGACCGTGCGGAGGCCTCCCGCTTTACTGAATTACGCGCTTTTCTTGAAACAGAATCGACCAAGCAAGCCACGCTGAACGGCGAAGTGAAAGCAACAGTCCTTGCCAGAATCGATCAGCTTGAGCATGATTTCCGCTTATTCACCGAACAGTCCGGGAACACGCTTGCCGCCTATATTGGCGAGCTGGAAGATCGGCTGGAAAAAATCACCACGCTACCCCCCGTGCACTAAGCCGTCGCGGCGCAGGGATAAGCAGACCTTCGCCAAAGGAGCGCTCATGTCCGATCAAAAACTGCTTGGCAAACGGGTGCTGGTCACCCAGGCCGACATGTTCATGGGGCCGGTGCTGTGCGAGGTGTTTGCCCGGCATGGTGCCACGGTGATCGCCGATACCGCCTCGCTCGTCGAGGCCGGGGCGCCAGCCGCTATCGTTGCTGAAGCCGGACGGGTTGATGTTCTCGTTGCCAACCTGGCCATTCCGGCGCCAGGCACTGCCGTCGCCGAGGTCTCCGAAGCGGAGTGGAACGACACTTTCGGGGTGCTCGTCCATCCGCTGGCGCGCTTGTTCCGGGCCGTCTTGCCGGCGATGATCGCCCGCCGCTCGGGCAAGATTCTGGTCATGGGCAGCGCTTCGGCCCTGCGCGGGATGAAGGGCCGGTCGACTTACAGCGCGGCGCGCGGCGCCCAGTTGGCCTACGTGCAGGCCGTCGGCGTCGAGGTGGCGCCGCACAATGTCCAGGTCAATGCCATCGCCCAGAACTTCGTTGAAAACCCGACCTACTTCCCGCCCGAAGTGCAGGCCGACCCGCGTTTTCAGGAGCGTCTGAAACGCGAGGTTCCGCTCGGGCGGCTGGTCGGAGCGGAAGAGGATGCCGAATTCGCCGCCTATTTGTGCAGCGATCTGGCCAATTGCTTTGTCGGCCAGGTGTTCCCCGTTTGCGGTGGCTGGGTGATGCGCTGAGGCACAGGCCAGGTTGCGGATGAGTGTGTTGCAAAAAAATCGAGGTCTCCCAAGCAACTCGGCAAGCGCCGTCGGTGGGCTGTTTTTCGCATTCCTTGGTTTGGGTGTCCTGGTCGGCCGCTTGCCGCTGGCAGTAGTTGGCCTGTATGCCGGGGCCAGCCTGCTGGCCTTTGTGATTTATGCCCGGGACAAGGCGGCGGCGCAGGGCGGGCGGTGGCGGACGGCGGAGAACACCTTGCACATGATTGCCTTGCTCGGCGGCTGGCCGGGGGCTTTGCTGGCGCAGCGCGTGCTGCGCCACAAGTCGAGCAAGGCGTCGTTTCAGGTGACGTTCTGGGCGACGGTGTTGATCAATTGCGGGGTGTTGGGCTGGTTGCTGACGGCGAAGGGGGCGGGAGTGCTGCGCTCGGTCATGGCCGCAGTGGCTTGAGGGCAGGCTGGCACCGAAGGCGCATTGGTTTTTGCCCCGCCCGAATCGTCGGCGCTGCCGGGTTCAGCGCGAATTCATGGCCTGTTCGCTTTGCAGGGCGGCCTTCAGATCGGTGATCAGGTCCTCGATATTGCGCTGGGCATCGTAAAACTCCAGGTCGCCATCGTCGCTTTCAAGGACGACGTTAGGTTCGTCGCCATGCAGCGGGACTTGAACATGCACGCCCTTGGTAAAGACGATCATCCCGTCGACGCGTTTCGATGGTTCGCTCAAGGCGGTGGGTGTAAATCCGAGCTTGTTCAGTTTTTCGGCTAAGGCTTGGGCGTTCATGGTTTTCCTTTCTGATATTGGGGCGCTGCAGCGGTGACGGGTTGCCTGATTATTTCTGGACGACGGACCAGATGAAGGCCTGAACGTCGATCAGGTCGCGCGGCATCAAACCTTCTTCGAGCAGATTGGTGCGGACGTAGCTGTAGAGGCGCGAGACTGCGTCGTAGGTCTTCCAGTTCGGGTCAGGCTTGTAGTTGATCCGCCAGCACAGGGCCTTGGCGGCATTCTGGATGACGGTCGGCTTGATGAAGGCTGATTGCTGCGGGTGGCGGATGAAGCTGAACAGCGTCGCAAACTGCCATTTGTTCAGTTGCAGGATACCGAGCGTGCGCAGGAAGTGTTTGAAGCGTGCCTCTTCGCTTTCGGTCCCGTAGAGCAGATTGGCCAGGGCCAGCGAGAAGAGTTTTTGGCAGGCAGGCAGCTCAAGGGCTTCGTGCAGCGTCTTGCGCTCGCTCTTGGTCAGCAGGTTGGTGCTGGTTTCAACGTGTCGGGCACGATCGCAGATGGCGTCGAAGCTGCCATCGGCGATGAGTCGGGCAATCTCTTCCTGGCTCAGCAACTGGGCGCACAATTTTTGTCCGCGCATGTTGGCTTCGCGCACCGACTTGATGAAATCAGCGTCTTCGAAGCCGTTCGGGTACTTCGCCATGAAGCGCTCAATGGCCATGGGGATCGTCACAAAGTTGTCGCTGACGATGTCAGATGTCTCAATCAGGTTGTCGAGGAGGCGGTGTTTCGAGGCAGCCCCTTCGGCTTTCTCGAGTTTGATGAATGACCGTGAAAGCCGCTTGCGTCCTGCGCCGACAAAAAACACATCAAGATTGTCGGACGTTGCGCTGAGCACTTTGCCGAGACCCCATTCCTGCTGGTTGGGGTGCGTCACGCGATCGCCTGTGGTTAGGGTGCTCATCTTGCTCTCCGCTTCTTTTCACCGGAAAAAGCGGTCAATTTTAACATGGCCTCCGAAATTCAGGCCGGGCTGTGCAAACTGTTACCTGTTCGGGCCCATGCCGAGCCAAACAATTATTTCAATTTTGGGCGTTTTTTCCGGTTGACCGCAGGATCCGCCCTGGATTGCAGCGGCGGGGCGCTCGGCAGGCTGCGTGGCCGGCTCGGCGCCCCTTGGTTTTTCATTCGATGGCCTGCAGCCATTCTTGTCGGGGAGTTGCTGTTCTCCCTTTTGGCCCCCGAAACCGGGGCGCCGTGTTGCTTATTCCAGTGCCAGAATCCACTGGATGGCGGCCTTGAGGTCGTCGTCGCTGATCTTGTCGGCCGGGTGCGGCAGCATCGGGACTGTACCCCAGTTGCCAGAACCGCCGGCGCGGACTTTGTCGAACAGCTTGCCGGGGGCGCTCTTGTCGCCCTTGTACTTGGCGGCGACTTCCTTGTAGGGCGGGCCGACGCGCTTCTGGTCGACGGTGTGGCAGGCGACGCAGCGGGCTTTCTTGACGATGGCTTCGCCGTCGGCGGCCTGGGCCGGTGAGGTGGCGATGAAGAGGGCGGCTGCGAGCAGAGGCAGCAGGGTGGTGCTCAGTTGCATGTTCATGTGAATGATTCCTTGGATTAAACGAGGCCAGCCGCCTGCAGTTCGGCCCATTCGGCATCGGTGAACAGCCGTGAACGGGTGTGGAATGCCTTGCCGGTGTTGCCTTCGAGCGAGAAGGTGCCGCCCGATCCGTCGATGACGTCGATGATCAGTTGTGTGTGCTTCCAGTACTCGTATTGCGAGGCGCTGATGTAGAAGGGCACGCCGCCGATGTCGCCAAGATGGACGTCGTAGGCGCCGATGGTGAGGTCGGTGGGCAGATAGCAGTTGGCAGCGCTGTTGTCGCAACAGCCGCCGGACTGGTGGAACATGAGTTCCGGACCGTATTTCTGTTTCAGGAGTGCGATGAGTTCAAGCGTTGCCGGCGTACAAATGACACGATCGACCATGTTTTTCTCCTAAAAAAGGGGGGCGGTTGCCCGCCCCCAAGAGTTGCCCGCAAATCTATGCGGCCAGTGGAGGAGATGCCCGGTTTAGAAGAAGCCCAGCTTGCTTTCGCTGTACGAAACGAGCAGGTTCTTCGTCTGTTGATAGTGGTCCAGCATGACCTTGTGGGTTTCGCGGCCGATGCCGGATTCCTTGTAGCCGCCGAACGCTGCGTGCGCCGGGTAGGCGTGGTAGCAGTTGGTCCAGACACGGCCGGCCTTGATGGCGCGACCCATGCGGTAGGCGACGTTGCCGTTGCGGCTCCAGACGCCGGCGCCGAGGCCGTACAGGGTGTCGTTGGCGATGGCCAGAGCGTCGGCTTCGTCCTTGAAGGTGGTCACGGCGAGAACCGGCCCGAAGATTTCTTCCTGGAAGATGCGCATCTTGTTGTGGCCCTTGAACAGGGTCGGCTGGATGTAGTAACCGCCGGCCAGGTCGCCTTCGAGGACAGCGCGGGCGCCGCCGATCAGGCATTCAGCGCCTTCCTGCTTGCCCACGTCGAGGTAGGACATGATCTTGGTCATCTGCTCTTGCGATGCCTGGGCACCCATCATGCAGTCGGTGTCGAGCGGGTTGCCTTGCTTGATGGCAGCAACACGGGCCAACACGCGTTCCATGAACTTGTCGTAGATCGATTCCTGGATCAGGGCACGGCTCGGGCAGGTACACACTTCGCCCTGGTTGAAGGCGAACAGCACCATGCCTTCGATGGCCTTGTCGAGGAAGCCGTCATCCTTGTCCATGACGTCGGCGAAGAAGATGTTCGGCGACTTGCCACCCAGTTCCAGCGTGGCCGGGATCAGGTTGTTGGCAGCGGCTTGAGCGATCACGCGGCCGGTGGTGGTCGAGCCGGTGAAGGCGATCTTGGCGATGCGCTTGCTGGTGGCGAGCGGCATGCCGGCTTCGCGGCCGAAACCATTGACGATGTTCAGGACGCCCGGCGGCAGCAGGTCGGCGATCAGTTCGGCCAGGATCAGGATGGAGATCGGGGTCGATTCGGCCGGCTTGAGCACGACGCAGTTACCGGCACCGATGGCCGGGGCCAGTTTCCAGGCCGCCATCAGGATCGGGAAGTTCCAGGGGATGATCTGGCCGACGACGCCGAGCGGCTCGTGGTAGTGGTAAGCCACGGTGTTTTCGTCGATGTCGGAGAGAGCGCCTTCCTGAGCGCGCAGGCAGCCGGCAAAATAACGGAAGTGGTCGATGGTGAGCGGGATGTCGGCATTCAGTGTTTCGCGGATGGCCTTGCCGTTATCGACGGTCTCGGCGTAAGCCAGCACTTCGAGGTTGGCTTCGAGGCGGTCGGCGATCTTCAACAGCACGTTGGCACGTTCGGCGGCGCCGGTCTTGCCCCAGGCATCAGCAGCAGCGTGAGCGGCGTCAAGCGCCAGCTCGATGTCTTCGGCCGAGGAACGGGCGACCTTGGTGTAAACCTTGCCGGTCGTCGGGGTGATCACATCGAAGTATTCACCCTTGGTCGGGGCAACCCACTGGCCGCCGATGAAGTTGTTGTACTGGGCCTTGTAGGCGATCTTGGCACCAGCGGCGCCGGGAGCTGCATAAATCATGTTTGTCTCCAGTGTTCTTGAATGAAGTTGGAAATTGGTAATTCAAAGGGCTAACTCGAAGCCGGCAGATTCGGTTGATTCCTGAAATGACCTGCCGTGACTCGTGCCTGTTAATGTGCATGCCGTGTGCCAGCCCGGCCAGTTTCACGGTCAACCGGAAAAAATGGCTAATTTTCAAATACTTGGTCTGATTTTGATACTGGTTGTCACAACCTGGAGCGGGGATGGCGTGATCAACGGCTCAACAGGTGTTTAGTTTTGGAGCAGCCGAATTTGCGACACTGTCGCAGCTCGGGAAGGTCCGGCGGTATTCCGCCGCTGGTGGGCAAAGCAAAACCGGCCACGCGGGCCGGTTCCTTGTGCCGTGCTGGGGTTTATGTCGCGAGTGCTTTTGCCTCGCCGGGCTCCGGTTGTCGCCGCGGAATCTCGACACGGAAGCAGCTGCCGACGCCGACTTCGCTACGCACTTCGAGTTTGCCGTGGTGTTTCTGGACGATGCTGTAGGCCAGTGAAAGGCCAAGGCCCGTGCCCTTGCCGACGGCCTTGGTAGTGAAGAAGGGGTCGAAGATGCGTTTGAGGTTTTCGGGCGGGATGCCCCGGCCGGTATCGGCGATTTCGACCCAGACCGCATCGTTCGTGGTGCCGGTGCGAAGGGTGATGGTGCCGTGCGTTTCGATGGCCTGGGCCGCATTGACCAGCAGGTTCATGAATACCTGGTTCAACTGCGAGCCGAGACATTCGATGCCGGGGATGCCGGCGTATTCCTTGACGATATCAGCCTTGAACTTGATTTCGTTGGTGACGATGTTCAGCGTGCTGTCCAGACCTTGCTCCAGATTGGCCACGGCCCAGTCCATGCTGTCGATCCGCGAGAAGTCCTTGAGATCCTGGACGATCCGGGTGACCCGGCTGATCCCTTCGCGCGACTCCTTGAGCAGGCTATGGATATCCTCTCCCATGAAATCCAGGTCGGCCTGTGCCTTGATGCTGGCGATATTGGCGTTGATTTCAGGGTGTTCGGCGAGTATCGGGTCGGCTGCACCATAGGCCCGGATGACCTCGAGCAGTTCATCGACATAGGTTTTCAGGGTGCCCAGATTGGAGTTCACGAAGCCGATCGGGTTGTTGATCTCGTGGGCGACGCCGGCCGCCAATTGTCCGATCGAGGCCATCTTTTCCGATTGCAGTAGCTGGTTCTGGGCATTTTCCAGCTGTTCGTTCAGGGTCTTCAGATGTTCGTAGTTTTGCTTCAGTTCGACTTCCTGGCGCTTGCGTTCACTGATGTCCTCGAGCACGGCGATGTAGTGACTGATTTCCCCTTTGGCGTTGAATAGTGGCGTGACCATCTGGTTGGCCGTGTACAGGCTGCCGTCCTTGCGCCGGTTGACGATGTCGCCGCGCCAGGTTTTGCCGGCCGAGATGCTTTGCCAGAAGTGCCGGTAGAACACCGCATCCTGCGTCCCGGAGTTGAACAGGTGGGGTGGCTGGCCAAGCAATTCCACGTTGGTATAGCCGGAAAGCACGGTAAAGGAGCGATTGACCCAGATGATCTTGCCGGCAGCATCGGTGATCATCACCGCATTGCCGATTTCGGCCAGGGCGAGGTCGAAGAGGGCGAGCCTCTCTTGGCGCAGGGCGGATTCCAGCGTGCTGACCAGGCGGTTGGCAGTGGACAGCAGGCGTTGCTGGAGCAGGCTGTCTTCGAATTGATCGGCTTCCTTGCCGTATAGCGCGAGAACGCCCCAGGGGTCGCCATGGATTTTCAGGGGCAGCAGAACGGCGCTGTTGGCGGCGGGTGCCTGCGGGCTCGTCTTGCAGAGTTGGCGGCTCTCGTCAGCGAGAGAAATTACCTGATGCTGGCCGCTGGTCATGACCTCAGCCAGTGGCAGATAGGCCGAGGCATCACCGTCGTCGCTGGCGACATGCTCGATGCCGGCGTCAGTCACGCTCCCTGATGCGGCGGCCAGGGAAAGCTTGCCCTCGCGGTCGGTAACCGCAATGCAGGCAGCCTCGAGATTGAAAATAGGCAGGATGCCATCGCAGAAAATTTGCGCGATGGCCCGCGAATCGACGCCCCAGCGCATGAGTACCGTGCCCAGTTGCAGGAACAGTTCCTCGTCCATCTTGATGCGCATTTGCTCGGAAACGTCCTTGGCATAGACGGCAACGCTTTCGACGACACCGTTGTCGTCCTTGACCGGATAGAGGTTGTTGTCAAACCAGGTCGAACCGCGCTGATCCTGGAAACGGATGACTTCCCCGCTATCGACGGCAGCTTGCATCATGGCACCGCGGGTTTTGGCCAACTCGGGCGGCATGTGGTCAAGAAAGTTTGTCCTGATCATCTGCTGCGGCGTTTTTCCGAAGCGGCGGGCAGCGAAGGTATTGATCTCGAGAACCGTGGCATCCGGTGCCAGCAGCAGCACAGCTTCGTCGGTGGCGTCGAGCAGGCCGTGCATGCGGTTCTTGCTCTCGTTGATGATCTTTTCGATCCGCCGGCGCTCGACCAGTTCTGCATCCAGTTTCAGGTTCGCTTCGCGCAGGCTGGCCGTCCGCCGCGAAACTTCTTGCTCGAGGCCTTCCTGGTGCTTGAGTAGCGCCTCGTCGCGGGCCTCGATGTGATCAAGCATTTCGTTGAAATTGCCGGCCAGTTCGGCGATTTCACTACCGCCATCGACGGCGAGGCGTTGCTTGAGTCCGGCGTCGCCCCGGGCGATGTCATGCATGGCGCGCATCGTGGCTTTCAGCGGAACGGTGATGCTGCGGGCGATCAGGCTGGCCAGGAGCAGCAAGGTGGTGGTAATCGCGAGCAGCAGCACGAGGTGCTGGATGGCCCGAGTCTGGATTGTGGTATCGATGTCGTCGATGTAGATCCCGGAACCGATAGTCCAGCCCCAGGGAGCAAAACCTTTGACATAGGAAAGCTTGGGGAATCTGCCCGGTGTGCTTTTGCCGTCCGGATTGACCTTGTACCACGGGTAGGTGACGTAGCCTTGCCCAGTTTGTGCGACCAGTTCGGCGAAAGCCTGCAGCAGGTTTTTCTTGCCGTCGGTCCGAACAAATGGCCCTTCCGTACTATTCCGCATGCTGGTGACGCAGTTGTATTTGTCGTCCTGCAGCAGTTGCCCGTCGAGCTCCGGCGAAATCGGATGCATGATCATGCGCGATGGAATCTGGTTATCGTTGATCCAGAAATAGTCCTTGCCGTTGTAGCGCAGCCCCTTGATCGTGGCCATGGCCGCAGCCTGGGCGGCTTCCCGGCTCAGGCTGCCGGTTCGTTCGAGTTCCTGATAATGGGCCAGGACGGCATGGGCGCTTTCGACCAGTTGCCGGATGCTGTCTTCCTTTTCCTGGTGCAGGGTATCCCTGAGAGTGGTGACATCGAGGGCGCTGGTCAGCAGGATGCTGCCGATGAAAATGGCAACAATGCCCCAGATCCGATTGCGGATGCTGAGGCGATTCAATGGCGCAAACATGATGATCTCCCTCTCCACGGATTGCGGCCGGGTATTCACTGAAAGCAATGACATCCCGTCTCTACCGGACGAACAGCGCGACGCTACACCATCCGCTGCCGCCAGTATCTACCGGGGCCAGCCTGTCGGCAAATGAAAATCAAATCGGCAACAAAAACCGGCCACGCGGGCCGGTGTGGGGCATTCCTACGGTCAACCGGAATTTTCGCCCAATTCTGAAATGCCTGAATTGCGCGTTGCCGCTCAGTCGAGGTAGTAACCAACCCCGAGCAGGCTGTTGTCGACGCGCTGGATAAAGGTGCGCTTGCGCTCGACGGCATTGGTAACCGGATTGCGCCAGACGTAGTCGACGACACCGGTGCCCTTGCTTCTCGCCAGATCGATCATTTCCTGAATCAGGGCGTGGCCTTCGACATCGTGGAGATCGCGCGCGTCGGTGCCGGTCCACGCCGGGTTCACGCCGTGCGCTTCAAACTTTCCGGTGTCGAGATTGACCGCGAAGACGTAGAGGTCGTCATGCACGAAGGCACCCTTGGTGTCGTTGAAAGCCGTTGTGGCCTTGCTCAAGCCGTTCTGGATGGCGAAAGCGACGGCCTCGCCGAGCAACTTCTGGGCATCGATCGCCGTGGCGTGCGGCGAGTAGTAGCCAACGCCGAGGATGTAGTCGCCTTGACGGTACAGCCAGGCGTTCTTGGGCTCGACGTGATTGGTTTTGCGATTGAGCCAGACGTAGCGGATACGCGCCTCGGTCTGCTTGTCGGTGACGGCGATCATGTGCCGGAAGAGGGGAGTGCCCGAGGCATCGACGCTGTCGAGCACATTCATGCCGACCAGCGCCTCCGGTGCCGCGCCGTTGGCGATGTAGGTGCCTTGCCGGTCGATGACGTAAACGTAGAGGTCTTTCTTGACGAACGGCCCTTTGCGATTGCTGAAGGTCGACCATGATTTCTCGGGGCCGTTGGTCTGCAGGTATTTCACCGCTTGGTCGAACAAGGCGCGGGCTTCGCGCGGGGTGGCGCGCTCGCCGGCCGTTGCGACGCCGCAGCCCAGGGCCAGCAGGAGGCCGGCCAGGCGGACGGCGAGGGAGAAAGTGCTCATACGCGGAAACTCCAAAAGGGTTGGCCGGCAATCCGGCGCGGCTTGAATGTGCAGCGGATTATTTCAGCGACAGTATCCAGGAGACGAGCTGGCGCGTGTCATTGGCGCTGATGGCCACGGCGTTGGGCGGCATGGCGATGCCGGTAACCTTGTTTTTCCAGTGGCTGGAGTAGGGATTGGAGCCTTCCTGCACGACGCGGGTCAGGAAATCGGTGGCGCCGGGTTTGCCCCGGTATTGCTCGGACACATCTTTCCAGGCCGGGCCGATCGGCTTGCTGCCATCCGGATTGTCCTTGTGTTCGAGAGTGTGGCAGGTAAAGCAGCCGGCATGGGCCGCCAGTTTTTTCATCTTTTCATCGTTGGCGGCATCGGCCCAAGCCGTTTGCGCAGCGGCAGCCAGTGCGGCGGTGATGATCAGTTGACGTAGTAATGACATGTTCTACTCCCAAAGGTTAAAAAGCCGGCTCAAAAATAACGCCGAGCGGCTCATTTGAAAAGGTGACAATGATCTCGACCCAAGAATTTTTTGAATTCGGCGGTGATGTTGAGTCCCTAAAGGCAAATCCTGCGCCAGCTAAGGTCATTGCGGGAAAAATCATTTGCCGGCATGGCTTTCAGGCGCCCAACGGTACTTGCATGTCGACCAGCCCATGCCGTGCAGCCAGGTGCAGCAGTTTGAAATCGTTGTCGGCATTGAGTTTCTGCCGGATCAGGGTGAGGTAATTCAACACCGTTTTCGGACTCAGGTGCATCGAACTGGCGATGCGGTTGGCCGATTCACCGTGCGCCAGCATGCGCAGCACTTCGAATTCGCGCGGTGTCAGGTGGGCGAGGCCGCCGTCGCCGTCGACCGCTTCTTCGGCCAGCACTTGGGCGATTTCCGGGGAAAAGACGCGTTTGCCGGTGGCGATGCGGCGAATGCCGTCGATGACGTCGCCCGGCTCGCTGTATTTGGTCAGGTAGCCGAGCGCGCCGCTGCGCAGGGCCTGGGTGATGTGGCCGGCGCCTTCGTGCATTGAAAGGACGAGAACCTTGAGGCTGGGCTGGCGGGCCAGCATGCGGCGGATGGCTTCGATGCCGCTGCTGCCGCGCAGGCTGAGGTCGACCACGGCGACGTCGACGGCGAGGCGCGTGATCAGCGCATTGGCCTCGTCGGCGCTGGCTGCTTCGCCGACCACTTGCAGGCCGGGCTCGGCGTCGAGCAGGCGGCGATAGCCGGTGCGGACGACAGCGTGGTCATCGACCAGAATGATGCGGATCATCGTTGTTCCTCCTGTTGTTCTTCCTGGCTCATCGGCAAGCGGGCCTGAAGATGCAGCCCGATTGTTGCGTTATTTTCTATGTGCAGACTGCCCCCGGCCATTTCCAGCCTTTCCGCCATGCCGAGCAAGCCGCCACGGCGTGCCGGGCCGGCTTCGGGCAGACCTTTTCCATCGTCCTCTACGCTCAAGTACAGCGCCTTTCGTACCACTTGAATGCGGATCCGGCAGTGCCGTGCTTCGCTATGGCGAACCACATTGGTCAGTCCTTCCTGCACCACGCGGTAGAGCACCAAGGCAGCCGCTTCGTCGAGCACGGGCAGTTCGGCCGGCATCTCAAGGCTAAACTTGATGCCGGACTCGCGCTGCTGCCAGCTCGTCACCAGTTCGCGCAGGGCGCTGGCCAGCCCCAGTGCATCCAGACCATGCGGGCGCAGGCGCTTGAGCATGGCGCGCAACTGCTCGCCGCTGGTCCGCACGTCGCGCCGGAGATCTCCGGCGCATTCGATGATGCTTGGCGGCGCCAGCCGCGTTGCGTTGCGTTCGAGAAAGGCGGCGGTAACCCCGATGGCGGTCAGCGTTTGCCCCATCTCGTCATGCAATTCCCTTGCCAGTATGTGGCGTTCCTCTTCCTGTACCGCAATGAGCTGGCGGGCGAGCTGTTGCTGGGCGGCGCGGGACGCCTCCAGCTTGCCGGCCAGCGCGTCAATGGCGCTGGCCACGCGACGAAATTCGCGCAGGGCAAAAGGCGGCATGGCGGCATTGGGGGCATTGTCGGCCAGACGCTGCAGGCCGGCTTCCAGCTCACGTACCGGAGTCAGTGCGCGGTCGGCCGACCACCAGGCGACGAGCAGAGTTGCTCCAGAATAGAGCAGCAGGGTGATGCAAAGTCGAACAGTGTCGCCCAGGCGCTCCTCGATTTCGGAATTGGGGTTGGGTGCGATGTGCAGGGTTTGCTCACCCAGGCGGATGGTTTGCGCCGGTGTCGCGCTCGGGGCGATGCCGAGCAGGCCGGCAAGCCAGTGCGGCGTCGTGTCGGCAGCCGGCTGTGCCGAATCGAGGTGAATGCTCAGGTGGCGCAGGTGGGCGTCGCGCAGCAGGGCTTCCAGTTCTGCCCGGTCGCCGGGGGGCGCATTGCCCGCCTTGAGCAGGACGGTGACCAGCTGTTCGGAAGCGGCGACCTCGGCCTGAATGTCACCGCGCAGGGAATGCAGGTTGATCAGTATGGCCATCAGCATGAGGCCGGCGAGCAGCCCGCCGAGCCAGATGACCAGCCGTTTTCGAAGATCCATGTGGTGCCAGTCTGTTTTGTATGGATGAGCTTTCTGCAGGTTTCGTACCTGCCCGCCATCAGCTCGGGAATTTTTCCCGGTTTGGCGGTGAGCTTGTCCCGAGACTTTGGACAAAGGCGCTTCCTATACTCGGCTCGCCTGTCGGGATGGATGGGCCGCCCCGATGTTTCGGGGGAGTCACGACACTACTTAGGAGACGAAAGAAAAAATGAAATCAACCCGGTTCAATCCCCGCCAGACCCTTATCGCAGCCATGGTCGCAGCCAGCTTCTGTACGCCGGCGATGGCGGCCAAGACAGTTAGTTGGGAAGATATTCTCAACGACGACAAGACTACCGGCGATGTGCTGTCCTACGGCCTGGGTCTGAAAGCCCAGCGCTTCAGCCCGCTGACCAAGATCAATACCAAGAACGTCGATCATCTGGTGCCGGCCTGGAGTTTCTCCTTCGGCGGCGAAAAGCAGCGCGGCCAGGAAGCTCAGGCCCTGGTGCACGACGGCGTGATCTACGTTACCGCCTCGTACTCGCGCATCTTCGCCATCGATGCCCGTACCGGCAAGCGCCTGTGGGAGTACGAAGCCCGCCTGCCGGAAGATATCCGCCCGTGCTGCGACGTGATCAACCGCGGCGCCGCCATCTACGGCGACAAGATCTACTTTGGCACGCTCGACGCCACCGTCGTGGCGCTCAATAAGGACACCGGCAAGGTCGTCTGGAAGAAGAAGTTCGGCGACCACAAGATCGGCTACACGATGACCGGTGCCCCCTTTGTCGTAAAGGACCAGAAGAGCGGCAAGGTGCTGCTGGTGCATGGTTCGTCGGGTGACGAATTCGGCGTCGTCGGCTACCTGTTCGCCCGCGATCCGGATACCGGCGAGGAAGTCTGGGCCCGCCCGATGGTCGAAGGCCACATGGGTCGCCTGAACGGCAAGGAAAGCACGCCGACCGGCGATGCCAAGGCGCCAAGCTGGCCGGAGGGTGCGGACGGCAAAAAGGTCGATGCCTGGAACCACGGTGGCGGCGCCCCGTGGCAGACCGCCAGCTACGACGTGGACAAGAACATGGTGGTCATCGGCACTGGCAACCCGGCGCCGTGGAACACCTGGCACCGGACCAAGGAGGGCGACGATCCGCGCAACTGGGACAGCCTGTTCACCTCCGGCCAGGCCTACGTCGATGCCAGCAACGGCGAGCTCAAGGGCTTCTTCCAGCACACCCCGAACGATGCCTGGGACTTCTCCGGCAACAACTCGGTCGTCCTCTTCGAATACAAGGATCCGAAGACCGGCAAGCTGGTCAAGGCCTCGGCCCACGCCGACCGCAACGGCTATTTCTTCGTCACCGACCGCGAAAAGCTGACCAATGGCGCCGGCTACCCGAACAAGCCGACCTCGCTGATCGGTGCATGGCCGTTCGTCGAGGGCATCACCTGGGCGAAGAGCTGGAACCTGCAGACCGGCAAGCCGAACATCGTCGAAGGCCAGCATCCGCCGAAGCCGAAAGAGGGCGCCGACAAGGGCGACTCGATCTTCGTTTCGCCGCCTTTCCTGGGCGGCACCAACTGGATGCCGATGAGCTACAGCCAGCAGACCGAGCTGTTCTACATCCCGGCCAACCACTGGGCGATGGACTACTGGACCGAAAAGCTGACCTACAAGGCCGGCTCCGCCTACCTCGGCCAGGGCTTCCGCATCAAGCGCCTGTTCGACGACCACGTCGGCACCCTGCGCGCCATGGACCCGAAGACCGGCAAGATCGTCTGGGAGCACAAGGAGAAATTCCCGCTCTGGGCCGGCACCATGACCACCGCCGGCGGCCTGTTGTTCACCGGCACCTCGGACGGCTACGTCAAGGCCTTCGACGCCAGGAACGGCAAGGAACTGTGGAAATTCCAGACCGGTTCCGGCGTGGTTTCCGTGCCGATCACCTGGGAAATGGACGGCGAGCAGTTTGTCGGCATCCAGTCCGGTTACGGCGGCGCCGTGCCGTTGTGGGGCGGCGACATGGCCGACCTGACCAAGCAGGTGACGCAGGGCGGCTCGATGTGGGTGTTCAAGCTGCCGAAATCGTTGAAGAACTGAGCGAGCGCTTCGCTTCAACCGTTCCCGCTGCAGGCCGGATTCCCCCGGCCTGCGGAATGCCCGCAAGCAAGGCTGGGTCAGCGCTGCATGGACGCAGACCCAGCCTGGGAATATTTGGATCGAAGCATCTTTCGAATGACGACAATGCCCAGACATTTCATTTTTGCCCTTTTTTTCGGGTCGACCGTAGCATTGGCCGCCGAACCCTTCGAACCGCTGGTCATCAACGGTTGCGGCATCTGGCCGCATACCCGTTGCCCGGGGGCCGACCTGCGCCACGCCAATCTGGCTGGCCAGAACCTGGCCGGGGCCGATCTGACCGGTGCCCAACTGGCGCGGGCTGACCTGCGCGGGGCCAACCTGGCCGGCGCCAACCTCGACGGGGCCGACCTGACCGCCGCCCGGCTCAACAAGGTCAGTGCGCCGACGGCGACCTTTCGCGGCGCCAAAATGGTCGGTGCCGATCTCGAATTCGCCCGCCTTTTTCGCACCGATTTCACCAATGCCGACCTGACTGGTGCCAATCTCGAAGCGGCCAAGGCCAATTTCGCCTGGTTCATCGGCGTCCGGCTGAACAACGCCAACCTGCAGGAAACCAAATTCTTCACCGTTAATTTCCGCAAGGCCGATCTGACTGGCATCTTCCGGCGCTTCGCGGTGTTTCAGGATGCCGATTTCGAGGGCTGTACCAACTGCCCGATCGACTGGTGATCGCCATGAACAAACTGCTCGTTACCTTATTCACCGTGCTCTTTGCCTCGCTGGCCGTGGCCAACGAAGTCGCCATCGCCCCCACCGTGTTGCCGGATGGCCTGCCGCCGCTCGGCAACACCTGGCTGGCCGAAAACCCCTACCGGGGCAACCTGGCCGCCATCGTCACCGGACAGCAGGCCTACAACCAGGCCTGCGCCCGCTGCCACGGTGCCGATGCCAGTACCAATGCCGCCCCGGCGCCGGATCTTCGGCTGCTCAACCGCTTCTGCAAACGGATCGGCGACGCCGAACTGAACGCCGCCTGCATGCGCGACAACGACGCCTATTTCGCCAAGAGCGTGCGCAGGGGCAAGATCATCGTCGGCGTTACTCATATGCCGCCGTGGGAAGGCGTCTTGAAGCAGGAACTGGCCTGGGCCATCCAGGTTTTCATCGAATCGCGGGCCGGAACAAGCAAGTGAGCATCCACGGTCAACCGGGATTTTTGGCCAAAAATGAAAAACGGCGCGAGGGCCGAAGCCGCCGCGCCGTTTCAATCGGGCGCCGGAGCGCCCGAAAAGACTTCAAATTAACCCTTGTGCAGCTTGAAGACCCACACCGAACCGCCCTGTTCGAGGAAGTTCACGCGCTTGGCCACGTCGCCGCCCCACAGCGGAACAGCGCCGCCCCAGCCGGTCGTGACGGCGATCATCTGCTCGCCATCCTGTTCCCAGCTGACCGGCGGTGCAACGATGCCGGTACCGGTCTGGAAGGACCACAGTTCCTTGCCAGTCTTGGCATCGACGCCCTTCAGGAAGCCTTCCGGGGTGCCGTAGAAGACCAGGCCACCAGCGGTGGTCAGGACGCCGCCCCACAACGGAGCGTAGTTCTTGTTTTCCCAGACGATCTTGCCGGTAGTCGGATCGACCGCACGCAGCACGCCGATATGGTCGTCGTTCAGTGCCTTGATGGTGAAGCCGGCGCCCAGGTAAGCAGCACCCTTCTTGTAGGAAACAGGTTCGTTCCAGATATCCATCGACCACTCGTTGGCCGGCACGTAGAACAAGCCGGTCTGCGGGCTGTAGGCCATTTGCTGCTGGTTCTTGCCGCCGAGGAAGGACGGGGCCGAGAAGACGACCTTGCCCTTCTTGCCATCGGCGCTGGCTGTCGGGTCACCCGGACGGCCTTCTTCGATGTAGTTCGGACGGCCGGTTTCGAGGTTGATGCCGGTAGCCCAGGTGATCTTCTTGACGAACGGGAAAGCGTTGAGCAGCTTGCCGTTGGTCCGGTTGTTCACGAAGAAGAAACCGTTACGGTCGGCCTTGCCGCCAGCCTTGATGATCTTGCCCGTCTTCGGATCCTTGTAGTCGAAGGAAACGAATTCGTTCACGCCGTCAAAGTCCCAGCCATCGTGCGGGGTGTTCTGGTAGTGCCAGGCGATCTTGCCGGTGTCGGCGTCGATGGCAACGGTGGAGGACGAGAACAGGTTGTCGCCCGGACGCAGGTGGCTGTTCCACGGGGCCGGATTGCCGGTGCCGGCGAAGATCAGGTTGGTTTCCGGATCGTAGGTGGCGCCGTTCCAGGTCGCTGCACCGCCGGTTTGCCAGAGGTCGCCGGACCAGGTGGCGTTGGTCGTGCCGGAGATGCCGTTTTCGACCTTCTCGCCGGCTGCGTTGAAGCTGTAACCCATGTGACCTTCAACGGTCGGACGGGTCCAGATCAGCTTGCCGGTCAGCGGGTCGCGGGCATCGATGCGGCCAACAACGCCGAATTCGCCACCGGAAACACCGGTAATCAGCTTGCCCTTGGCGATGATCGGAGCAGCACTGGCAGAGTAGCCAGCGGCGTAGTCACCGAGTTTTTCCTTCCAGACGACCTTGCCGGTGTCCTGGTTCATGGCGACGAGCTGGGCATCCAGCGTCGCGAAGATGACCAGGTCGCCGTACAGGGCGGCGCCGCGGTTGATTACGTCGCAGCACGGCATGATGCCGTCCGGCAGACGGTGCTCGTACTTCCACAGCTTCTTGCCGGTCTTCACGTCGATGGCGAACAGGCGGCTGTAGGAAGCGGTAACGAACATCTTGCCGTTGCTGATGACCGGTTGCGATTCCTGGCCGCGTTGCTTCTCGCCGCCGAAGGACATCGACCAGGCCGGGACCAGATTCTTCACCGTCTTGGCGTTGATCTGGGTAGACGGGCTGTAACGCTGACCCTGGGTGCCGAGGCCGAAGCTGACCACGTCGCCGGTGGTCTTGGCATCGTTGAGGATGTCTGCATCAGTGACGCCGGCGCTGGCCGGGCTGCCGGCAAATGCCGCTGCCGTCAGTAGCGCGAGGGTAACAACTCTCCGCTTGAAAGGGGTATGACTTTGCATGGATTGTCTCCTTGATTATCCGATGGTTCCGACGCGGAAAACCGTGTTGAACACGGTCCGGCCGCGTGGAATGACATGCTGGCGAGCCACCTCCATTCCCTGAACCGGCTCGCTGGCAGGGAAACCGATCTGCAAGGGCTGTGCCAAGCTGGCCCGGAATGCCCGGCGCTCCTGTTGGCGGGGCTAAAGCGGCCTTCATTGTTGCCTTTTGTGTCGCAGGGGGGTGAGTCAGTTGTCTGTTCCATTAGTCACCACCTGCTCCAAAGTTGCACACCTGGGTTGTTCAGGTGCTGTGACAGTGTCCTGTGCTGCGGCGTCTTCGCCCGTCAGATCAGCGATTGCCTGAATTGCTCCGGCCTTGGCACGCGCTTTGCGAACGTTTCTCGGCAAAGAGCCCACCGGGCAAAAGGAGCGAGACACGATGAAATACCCACTGACCATTGCGGCGATTGCCCTGGCGGCGTTGATGCCCCCGGCCGAAGCCGCCGCCTTGCGCGAGAGCGGCGACCCGCTCGCCTCGGCACGCTGGTCGGAAATGCAGAAAGCTTTCCTGGCCGGGGCGCCCGTCCTGTTCGATCCGCGCGTCAAGGTGGTCGCCCCCTCGACGGCTGAAAACCCGATGCAGGTGCCGGTCACTGTCGACGCCACGGCACTGGCTGGCGTGATCGAAGTTGTCGTCTTCGCCGACTTCAATCCCATCGTCCAGGTGCTGCGCTTCTTCCCCGAAGACGCGCCGGCTTTCCTCGGTTTTCGCGTCAAGCTCCAGCAATCGACGCCGGTCCGTGCCGCAGTACGTACGGCCGATGGTGTCTGGCATGTCGGCGGCACCTGGGTGAACACTGTTGGTGGCGGCTGCACGGCACCGTCGGCGGCGGGCGGCTCGAAGGAATGGCAGCAGCGCCTCAACGAAGTAAGCGGCCGCCAGTGGAGCGAAGGCCCGAACGCCGGCCGGCTGCGCATGCGCATCGTGCATCCGATGGACACCGGCCTGGTCGCCGGCACGCCGGCTTTCTTCCTCGAAGAAATCAACTTCGCCGACGCCGCCGGCAAGCGTCTGATGCGCGTCCAGACCTACGAGCCGGTCAGCGAAAATCCGGTATTCACCTTGCAGCGAGCCAGTGCCGACGGCCCGGTCGAAGCCAGCGGCCGCGACAACAACGGCAACGCTTTCAAGGCGAGGATCGCGCAGTGAAACGTCTGCTTGGTGCGCTGCTTGTGCTCGTTGCCGGCCAGCTCGGGGCGGCTGATTTCGACTACCGGCTGTCGGCCGTGCAGGTCGCCAAAGACGTCTACACCTTCATCGGCAAAACCGAGGATTTCTCCACGGACAACGGCGGCAACATCGTCAACACCGCCTTCGTCGTCGCCCCGCAGGGCGTCATCGTCATCGACAGCGGCCCGTCGCTGCGCTACGGCCAGCAGATGCGCCGGGCGATTGCCGCGATCACGGCCAAACCCGTCGCGCTGGTCATCAACACCCACCATCACCCGGACCACTTTCTCGGCAACCAGGCTTTCGCCGATGTGACCATCGCCGCGCTGGCTGAAACGCGCAAGGGCATCGCCACCGACGGCAACGCTTTTGCCGAGAACCTCTACCGCATGTCCGGCGACTGGATGAAGGGCACCGAAGTCCAGCTTCCCGGCCAGACGCTGGGCGCCGGCCGCTTCGAGGTGGCCGGCCGCCGCCTGCGCCTCGTCGGGCTGGACGGCCATACTGGCGCCGATCTCGTTATCGTTGATGAATCCAGTGGCGTCGTCTTTGCCGGCGATCTCGTCTTCAACGGTCGTGCCCCGACCACGCCGCATGCCAATGTTGCGCACTGGCTCAAGGCGCTCGATCAACTCGACGCGTTGACCCGCGAACCCGGCTTCACGCTGCTGCTCCCCGGCCACGGCGCGCCGACAGCCGATGCCGCCCCGATCCGCCTGACGCGCGCCTGGCTGACCTGGCTGAGCGCCGCCATGCGTGACGCGGCGAAAGCCGGGCTGGACATGAACGACGTGCTGGCCCGCCCGCTGCCGCCGGAGTTTGCCAGCCTGCCGGTGGCGGCCAGCGAATACCGCCGCTCGGTCGGCCATCTCTTCCCGGCCGCCGAGCAGGAAGCCCTGGGGGCGAAACCGTGATCACCGCAGCCAACATCGAGGCGCCGGTCATGCCCACGGTCAACCGGAAATTTTGGGCAATTTTGGCATTGTCCATCCTGCTCCACGCCTCGCTGTTTGCCCTGACCTCGTGGCAACGCCAGAATGGCCCGATCAACCTGCCACCCATTTTTGCCTCGATCCGTCTCATCGCAGTCACCGAATCCGGACCTGTTGCCGAAGTCGCCCCGGCGCCGGCAGCCGTCCCCCAGAAGGCCCGGCAGGACGCCAGTCGTTCGGAGCGGCCGGCTCCGCGCGCAATGCAGACTGCCGGGCCGGCCAATGTGCCGGCAACAACGCCATCGCCGTCATCGTCGATGCCATCCGAAAGCGTCGCTCCAGCCGCAGCGGTTTCCGCGCCCTCCGCCGAAGCGGCCCGCCCGGCCCCCGCCGTCGCCCCGCAGCGCCCGCAAAGCGAAGTCCTCGACGGCTATCGCCAGCGCCTCGGCGAACTGTTCGCCCGCCATCAGGAATACCCGCGCGTCGCCGCCCTGCGCGGCTGGGAGGGCGAAGTGCGCCTGCGCCTCAAGGTGGCCCGCAAGGGCAATCTGCTCGGCGTCGTGCTTGACCGTTCGAGCGGCTTCGCTGTCCTCGACCAGCACGCCCTGGCCATGCTCGAAGCCCTGACCGGTCTGCCGCCGCTACCCGATGCGCTGGAAGCCAACGAAATTCAAGTCGTCGTGCCGATCAACTACAAACTCAAAAAAACAACATGAAGAGACAAGTCCCCCAGCGTTCGCTGCTCGCCATCGCTATTTCGGCCGCCTTTGTCCCGGCCTTTGCCGCCGAGACTATCGTCACCACGGCCACCGTCGAAGTCGTCGGCACCACACCGTTATCGGGTATCGGCGTGCCACGCCTGCATCTGCCGGCCAACGTCCAGTCGCTCGACGACCGCCGGCTCGATGAAATCGAAAGCCAGAACATCGCCGAGCAACTGCTTCGCCAGGTGCCGGCCGTCACCGTCAATGAAGTCCAGGGTAATCCTTATCAGTCTGACCTCAACTACCGCGGCTTCACCGCCTCGCCGCTACTCGGCATGGCGCAGGGGCTGTCGGTCTACGTCGATGGCGTGCGCGTCAATGAGCCTTTCGGCGACACGGTCAACTGGGACTTGATCCCCAATTCGGCGATTGCCGGCATCGACCTGATTCCCGGTTCCAACCCGGCTTTCGGCCTCAACACGCTGGGCGGTGCGCTGTCCATGCGCACGAAAAGCGGCTTCTCGCACCCGGGTGGCAAGTTTGAACTGTCCGGCGGCAGTTTCAATCGTACCAACACTGAACTGGAGTACGGCGGCAACAACGGCACCTTCGGCTGGTACGGCGCCGGCGACTGGTTTCGCGAAGATGGCTGGCGCGATCACTCGCCATCCGACGTCAAACAGTTCTTCGGCAAGCTGTCCTTCCGCAATGCCGCCGGCGAGGCTGACCTGACGCTGACCAAGGCGCGCAGCCGGCTGATCGGCAACGGCCTCGTGCCGCAATCGATGCTTGCCGAGCGCCGTGAAAACATTTTCACGCACCCCGACGAGACACGTAACGACCTGACCCAGCTCGCCCTCAACGGCAAGCTGTGGCTAAGCGACACGCAGAGCCTGAGCGGCAGCGTCTATCACCGGCGGACCAAGACGCGCACGCTCAACGGCGACATGAACGATGACTACGAGACCGAGTACGAGGACTGGGTTAACAATGGCAGCACTCCAGGCTTGGAGCCCGATGAAACTGGTGCCAACAACCGGACGCGGACGAGCCAACGTGGCACGGGCGTCGCTGCCCAGTGGAACCTCAGCTCTCAGCAGCATCAGCTGGCGCTCGGTGCCTCCTACGACCAGGCGCGCATCAACTTCCAGCAGACGCAGGAACTGGGCGAGCTCGACGCCAGTCGCGGCGTCAGCAATGTCCAGGCGCTGGCGATTGAAAACCAGATCAACGGCAAGACCAGCACGGCCAGCCTGTTCGTCACCGACACCTTCTCGTTGACGCCCAACCTGCACCTGACCGGCTCGGCCCGCTACAACATGAGCCACGTCACGACCTTCGACGAACTCAACCGCACGGCGCCCAACCTCGACGGCGACCACAAGTACCGCAAGCTCAACCCGGCCCTCGGCCTGAGCTGGCAGATTCTTCCGGTGCTCAACGCCTACGCTGGCTTCAGCCAGGGCAACCGCGTGCCGACGCCGATCGAACTTGGCTGCGCCGACCCGGCCAACCCGTGCACCCTGCCCAACTCGATGGCCGCCGACCCCTACCTCAAGCAGGTCGTCGCCCGCACCCTGGAAGCCGGCCTGCGCGGCAAGCTGGTCGGCGAGACGAACTGGAATGCCGGCGTTTTCCGCACCATGAGCAGCGACGACATCCTGTTCGTCGGCACCTCGACCAGCGCCGGCTACTTCACCAACTACGGCAAGACGCTGCGCCAGGGCCTTGAACTCGGCCTCAACGGCAACCTGCACCGTGTCGACTGGTACGCCAATTACAGCTGGCTGCACGCCACTTTCCGCTCCGACGCCTGCTTGCTCGGCGCCAACAACAGCACGCGCGGGACCACGGCGGAGTGCCCGGCGAGCGACGAAATTCTCGTGCGCAAGGGTAATCACATCCCGGGACTGCCGACGCACAGCCTCAAACTCGGGCTGGCCTGGCGGGCTACCGACTGGCTGCGCCTCGGCGGCGACGTGCAGGCTTTCTCCGGCCAGTACGTCCGCGGCAACGAGAATAACCAGCATCAGGCCGGCACTGTCGGTGGGGAAACCTTCGACGGCCCCGGCCGCATTCCCGGCTACGCCATCCTCAACCTCAATGCCGAAGCCAAGCTGGGCGCCGGCTGGCAGATGTTCGCCAAGGTCAACAACGTTTTCGACAAGCACTACGCCACGGCCGGCGCGCTGGCCGAAAATCCCTTCGTCGGCGGCAGTCTCCAGCTTGCTCCGGATGACTGGCGTCGTGAAACCTTCGTCGCCCCGGGCGCACCGCGCTCTGCCTGGCTCGGCGTACGTTACGTGTTTGGTGGCAAATGACATTTCATTTTCGGCCCTTTTTTCCGGTTGACCGTGGGAATGCAAAGCTCAGCCTGCACACCCGCGTCGGCCTCGTTCTCACCGCGCTGGCGGCCAGCCTGCTCATCGTCCTCGCTGGCCTCTGGCTGCACGGCACGCGCAATGCCATCCACGAGGAAGTCGAGGCGGCGAGCCGGGTTTCCGAGCAATGGCTCAAGGCCGTGCTCGGCGAAATGCACGACGTGCCGGCCGCGACGCGCGGCGAACGGCTGCTCAGCGTCGCCCGCGCCATCGGCCGGGTGCGGGCCAATGAGCTGGAAATCCGCACGGCTGCCGGCGAGACGATCTACCGTTCGCCGGCTTCGAGCTACAAGGCCGGGCGTTCGGCCCCGGCGTGGTTTGCCAGCTTGCTGGCCAGCCAGTATCCGGCCCGCACACTGGCCGTGGAGGGCTACACCTTGACCCTGCATCCTGATGATTCGCGCGCCATACTCGACGCCTGGGACGAACTGGCGGCGATGGCCGGCTGGGCGCTGGCCTTGCTTGGCGTGCTCTTCGTGGCGACGCGCACGGCGCTGGGTCGGGCCCTGCGCCCACTGGCCCAGATCATGCGCGCCCTCGACCGGACCGGCCGCGGCCGTTTCGACACCCGTTTGCCGGTTTTCGCGACGCCGGAACTCGGCCGCATCTCGCGCGCCTTCAATGGCATGGCTGACCGGCTCGGCGAAGCGGTTGACGACAATGTCCGCCTTGAAAGCGCCCGTGAAGTCGACCGCCAGATGCATGACCGCCTCGAAGAAGAGCGCCGGGTCATCGCCCGCGAACTGCACGACGAGCTGGCCCAGGGTATCACCGCCGTCCGGGCCTTGGCCGGCGCCATCGTCCAGCGCACCGGAGATGCGCCGTCGCTGCATATTCCGGCCCAGGGCATCGTTGCGGTGACCGGCGAAATGCAGGATGGCGTGCGTAACATCCTGCACCGCCTGCGTCCGGCTGCCGGCAACAGTCTGGCCGCGACGCTCGAACGCCAGCTGGCCGGCTGGCAGGCGCAGCACCCGGAAATCATCGTGAACAGCAGTCTGGCCATCGGCCCGCAACCCGTCGCCGATGATCTGGCCATGGCCGTCGTCCGCATCGTGCAGGAAGGCCTGACCAATGTCGTGCGCCACGCCGACGCCTCGCAGGTCGAGCTGGCCATCAGCCGCGTCGCCGGCTGGCTGCAACTGACGCTGGCCGACAACGGACGCGGCCGTTCCGGTCAGCCCTCGGCGCAGCCCGGTTGCGGCCTCGGCCTGGCCGGTATGGGCGAACGCATCGCCGCTCTGGGCGGCCATCTTCAATTCGAACAACCCGTCGGCGGCGGCTTCCGCATCTTCGCCCGCCTGCCTGACGCGACGCTTCAACAGTCCCCGGAGGAATTCGCATGAGCAACGCACTGCAAGGCAAGCGCATCCTGCTTGCCGACGATCACGCGATGGTTCGCCTCGGCTTCCGCTGCTTGCTCGAAGGGGCCGGCGCCACGGTGGTCGGCGAGGCCGAGAACGGCGAAAACGCCGTCCGCCTCTACGCCGAAACCAACCCGGACATCGTCGTGATGGACGTCTCGATGCCCGGCATCGGCGGTCTGGCGGCGCTCGAACGGCTGCTCGTCTGGGACGCCAAGGCCAAAGTGCTGATGCTCTCGGCCCACAACGACGACATTGTGCCGGTGCGCGCCCTGCGTCTTGGCGCTCGCGGTTACCTGTGCAAACGGGCGGCGCCCGAGGAGTTCCTGCGTGCCGTTGGCCAGGTCGCCAGCGACCGCCGTTACCTTGACCCGGAACTGGCGCAGTCCGTTGCGCTGGCCCAGCTTTCCGGTTCGGCCAACCCGGTCGATACGCTGACCGAGAAGGAGCTGGCCGTCTTCATGAAGCTGGCCGAAGGTCGTTCGGTCAATGACGTGGCCGAGGATTTTTGCCTGAGCCCGAGCACGGTCGGTACCCATCTTTATCACATCAAGCAGAAGCTCAACGTCCAGAACGCTGCCGAGTTGACGCTGGTCGCCGTGCGCAACGGCCTGATCGAGGCTTGAGGGTCAAGTGTGGTTTTGCACGCTATGAGGCACATAAAACTGCGCCTTTGCCCCCGTGGCGGCGTTGCAAATCCGCGCGATACCACTGGGTTTCGCTGTAGTTTTCGCCTTGCTAAAGGGCCAAATGCATCAGTTTTATCGAGTACCTCATAGCATGCAACACTACACCAGCGATCTGTTGTTCCCCGCCAGTCAGCCGCGCTGCGTCCGGCAGATGGCGGTCGGCGACGGGCATATCCTGCATGTCGAGGAATGCGGCCCGATCGATGGCGTGCCCGTGCTTTTCCTGCATGGCGGGCCGGGCGCCGGCTGCATGCCCGAGCACCGGCAATTGTTCGACCCGGCGATTTTCCGCGTCGTCATGATCGACCAGCGCGGCGCCGGGCGCAGTCTGCCGAGCGGTGAATTGGGCGCGAACACGACGCTCGATCTGGTCGCCGATCTTGATTATGTCCGCGAGGCCCTTGGAATTTCCGGCTGGATCGTTTTCGGTGGTTCGTGGGGCAGCCTGCTGGCCTTGGCCTATGCCCAGATTTATCCGGAAAACGTACACGGGCTGGTCATGCACGGCATTTTTCTCGGCTCCCGCGAGGAAATCGTCGCCTATGCGCGCGGCCTCGGCAGCATGCTGCCGCGCCTGGAGCGGGGCGATCCGCTGGCGGCGTTCGCCCGGATCATTCTGAGCGAGCATACCGAGAGGGCGGCCCAAGCGGCGCGGGTCTGGCTCGACTACCAACGCAGCCTGATCGGCAAGGAGCCACTCGACGCGCCACCCAATGCCATGCAGCAGGCCAGGGCGCGCATCCAGATGCACTACCTGACCCGCGATTGTTTTCTCATGCCCGGCCAGTTGTTGGCCGGCATCGACCGGATTCGCCATCTGCCGGCTGTCATCGTCCAGGGCCTGGCCGATCCGGTCTGTCCGCCGGTAGCGGCTGAAATGCTGCATCGGGCCTGGCCCGAGGCGACCTGGGTGCCGGTGGCAAGCGCCGGCCACGATGCACTGTCGCCAGCCATGGCCCGCGCCTGCATCAGGGCGCTGGGCTGGGTCACGGAGTGTGTTGAAGGCTGAAGTCAAGGGGCATTCGGACTACAGGCGCCAAGCCTGCTGTCGTTGGTCAGACAAATTGCCATAATTGATAAGCAAGCTATCGCCTATAACTTTTGTTATAGTTTACTGCCAAGACAGCTTCCGTCACCGGCGCCGCTGGTATCGATGCTGTCATGACAGAAACCTCTCCCGTCATCAAAATGAAACACCTGTTTTCCTGCATGGCCCGACTGCACCGGATGTCCTTGCGAAGCCGGCTGGTCGCCATGACGATAGGCCTGGTAGTGGTGTTTATCTGGGGGCTGGCCATCCTCTCGGCGACGGTGTTGCAAAGCCGCTTCGAGCAGGTTCTCGCCGATCAGCAACTGGCCGCTACCCGCCAGGTGGCGCGGGAGATCGATCAAAAGCTGAAGGGCCGCATCGACAGCATGCGCCGTCTGGCGACCGAGTTGCCGGCTGATCTTGGCTATGCATCGTTGCAGTCCAAGCTGGTCGAGGATTCGGCGCTCCAGGATATATTCTCGGCTGGTGTCGCGGTCATCGGCCTTGATGAGAGAGTCATCGTTGATTTCCCGCCCGTACCGGGGCGGCGCGGCATGTACGTTGGCGATCGCGACTACGTCCGGCAGGTGGTCGCCACCGGTCAGCCCTATATCGACAAACCCATTTTTGGCCGCAATTTGAAACGGCCGCTATTGGTCATCAGCGTTCCGGTCTTCGATGCGGCAGGGAAACTGCGGGCTGTGCTGGCGGGCATCATCGACCTGACGGCGCCCGATGCGCTCGGTTTCGTATCCGACAATGCCCAGACCGGCAGTGGGGAGTTTTATATTTTTTCGTTGCGCGACAAGATGATCATTGCCGCCACCGACAGCAAGCGGGCCATGACGCCGACGCCGGCACCGGGGCACAATCCCCTCTTGGACAGGATGGTGGGTGGCTTCGAGGGTTCGGGCATTGCCGTCAGTTCGGAAGGGATTGCCAAGCTCTATTCTGGCGCCCACGTGGCAAGCGGCAACTGGCTTGTCCTCTCGGCACTGCCTACCGGGGTGGCATTCGCGCCGATTCTTGCCTTTCAAAATTACCTTTATGTGATTGCCGGTCTGCTGACCTTGGTGGCTTTTTTCGTCATTTTCCGTGGTGTGGACAAGGTGCTTGCCCCGCTGGCTGAGGCGGGTGAGGCGCTGCGCCGGATGAGTGCCGGGGAGGCGCCGCTGGCCCCGCTTCCAGTGCGTCGTGACGATGAGATCGGGCATCTGGTCGGCAAATTCAATCAGTTGCTGGTCGATCGCCAGCGCTACGAGGCCGCCCTGGCCGACAGCGAGCAACGCTTCCGCCTGCTGGTCGAGGGTGCGCCGGAAGGTATCTTCGTGCAGACGCACGGGCGTTTTGCCTACGCCAACAATGCCACGCTGGCTCTATTGGGCGCGAAAAGCCAGGATCAACTGCTCGGCACGGTCGTCCTTGATCGGGTTCATCCGGATTGCCGTGCCGAAGTGGCACAGCGGATACGCCTGCTCAATGACGGCTATGCCGTTCCTCCGCAAGAGCAGAGCTATCTGCGCATTGACGGCACGCCGGTGGCGGTCGAGGTTTCGGCCGTGCCCCTGCGCTTTGACGAGGAAGATGGATCGCTGGTTTTTATCCACGACATCACCGAGCGCAAACAGATCAGTGGCGAGCGCGATCAACTGATCGAGCGTTATCGCGGCGAGCGTGATTTTTCTGACCAACTGACCGACAGCCTGCCCGGTGTGTTCTATGTCATTTCGCCCGATGCCCGTTTCGTGCGCTGGAACCGGAATTTCGAGGAGGTGACCGGCCGGAGCGCGATGGAAATGGCGGCGATCAGCCCGCTCGAGCTGTTTGCCGCGGACGACCGCGATCTGGTCGGCAGCCGCATTGCCGCCGTATTTGCAGACGGCCAGTCAACCGCCGAGGCGAACCTGCTGGTCAAGGAAGGCGGTACCCGGCGCTATCTGTTTACTGGCCAGCGCGTCGTCGTCGACGGAAAACTTTTGCTCGTCGGGCTGGGCGTCGATGTCACGGCAATCCGGGAAATGGAGGCGGAGCTGGCACGGCATCGCGATCATCTGGCCGATCTCGTCGATCAACGAACCTGGGAACTGGCCGTCGCCAAGGAGCGGGCCGAGGCCGCGACACAGGCCAAGAGTGCTTTCCTGGCCAACATGAGCCACGAGATCAGAACGCCGATGAATGCCATTCTCGGGATGGTTCATCTGATGCAGCGGGACGGGGTGACGCCGAAGCAGGCAGGGCAGCTCGACAAGATCGATACGGCAGCCAAGCACCTGCTCAGCGTCCTGAATGACATCCTCGATCTTTCCAAGATCGAAGCCGGCAAGTTGAGTCTCGAAAAAGCCGATGTGGCCATCCATGGGCTGCTTGAAAACATTGCTTCTATCCTCTCTCCCCGGGTTGGCAGCAAGGGCTTGCGCCTGGTGATGGAAACCGGGCCGCTACCACGCCACCTGCGCGGCGACCCGACGCGGCTGATGCAGGCGCTGCTTAATTACGCCAACAACGCGGTCAAATTTACCGACCAAGGGACGATCACGATTCGCACCCGTGTCCTGAGTAAAGAAGATGGGCGCGTGCTGCTCCGTTTCGAGGTCGAGGACTCCGGCATCGGCATTGCCCCGACCCATCTTCATCGCCTCTTTGCGGCTTTCGAGCAGGCCGACAGCTCGACTACCCGGGAATATGGCGGCACCGGCCTCGGCCTGGCCATCACTTCATACCTGGCCCGCCTGATGGGCGGAGAGGTCGGGGTGAGCAGCGAACTGGGCCAGGGCAGTACCTTCTGGTTTACCGCCTGGCTGGACTGCGGGCTCCCCGTGTTGGCAGAGCCTGCCTCGGTCGCCGCCGGGGAGGGCGCCGAAACGGTTCTGGCCCGCGACTACCGGGGCAGACGCGTGCTCCTGGCCGAAGACGAGCCGATCAATCAGGAAATTGCGCGCGAACTGTTGAGCGAAGCCGGCTTGCTGATCGATGTCGCCAATAATGGCGCCGAGGCACTGGAGATGGCCGGGAAGACGGCATACGACCTGATCCTGATGGACATGCAGATGCCCCGGATGGATGGCCTGGCGGCGACGCGGGCAATCCGCCAATTGGCCCGTGGTGGTCGCATGCCGATTATCGCGATGACCGCCAATGCCTTTATCGAAGATCGTGAGAAATGCCTTGCCGCCGGCATGAATGACTTCCTTGCCAAGCCGGCCAATCCGGATACATTGTACGCGACCGTGCTCAAGTGGCTGGCTTGATCCGGCGCTGGCGTCGAGTATGATCGGCTCCATGCTGACCGTTGAAATCGTTTCCGACCTCGTCTGCCCGTGGTGCTACATCGGCCTGCGCCGGCTTGATGCGGCCATTGCCGAAGTGCGCCGCGAGTTGCCGGACTTTGCCTGCGAGAAGCGCTGGCGCCCGTTTTTCCTGAATCCCGATACGCCGCCCGAAGGCGAGCCTTACCTGCCGTTTCTCGAAAAGAAATTTGGCGGGCCGGCGCCGGTCGCGGCGCTGTTCGAGCGTGTGCGCGCCGCTGGCCGGCCGTGGGGTGTCGAGTATGCCTTCGAGAAAATCGAGGTCCGCGCCAACACCCTGCAGGCGCATCGGCTGATTCACTGGGCGCAGCAACGCGGCGATGCGGCCCGGCTTGTCGAGCGGCTGTTCGTCGCCCAGTTTCAGCGTGGCGAGCGGATTGGCGATCGTGCCCTGCTGGTGCAGGTGGCGGTCGAATGCGGCTATCCCGGCGAGGAAGTCGAGTCCTATCTGGCTTCCGGCCAGGACAGCGAAGAGGTGCGCGCCACGGAGCGCCGGTTCCGGGCGATGGGCATTTCGATGGTGCCGACCTTCATTGTCGATGGCCGGCAGATCGTCGTTGGGGCCGAAGACCCTGCCATCCTCGCCACGGCCATTCGCCGGGCGCTGGCCTGAGCGCTGCTCAGGTCAGTTCTTTCCGGCGGTTTCGGCGGATGGCGAGGAGCAGTCCACCGCAGAGGAGCGACCAGAACATGCTCGGCTCCGGCACCGATGAGACCAGCAGGAGCGTTCCGCGATAGCTATCAAGATTTTGCACTGGTGCTGTGCTGGCCACTGGTATCGTGATATCACCTCCCTGGCGCACGATAATCCCCCCTCCATTGCGCAGCGTAATCTGGCCCGGTTGACCCAGTGAAATCTCACCGCCGGTGCTGACTGTTACTGTCCCTCTTTCCAGAAGCGTTAGATTCCCGGGTTGCGCCACAGTCAAACGAGGCGATGTGCCGATGTCGAATGTGGTCCAGTTGATCGCATTGATTGATACGCCTTCGGCAACGCTGACGACGCCGGTGAGCGTTTTCAGTTGGACGACGGGGGCGCTGAGTCTCAGGTCATCAAGAAACAATGAACCGACTGCGCTGATCGTGATTCCTGAGTCCGAATCGACGCTGCCACCGATCAGCGAGAAATCGCCATCGCAGGACAGCATGGCGCCATTGGTCAGGTCGAATGACGAATTACCGGAGCAACCGATGGTGGTGATGTTCGCGTTCGATGCGGCTTGAGCGAAAACGGAAAAAAGGAGGGCAGACAGGAGCAGGGCAAGGTGGCGCATGGTCGCCTCCGGCAGAATGACAATCCTTGAAGTCTGAGCCGCCGGCATGACGCTTGAATGACAGGCGGCGCATGAGCCGGACTAGGCGCCGCCAGTTTCAGCCGGCTCGAGCCGGCCGTTGCCTTACCTGGCGATGTCGAGCAATTCGACTTCGAAAGTCAGCGTCGAATTGGGCGGGATGCCGGGCACGCCGCGGCTACCGTAAGCCAGATTGGGCGGGCAAACGAGCTTGGCCTTGCCGCCGACCTTGATCTTCTGCACGCCTTCGGTCCAGCACGGAATCACCCGGTTGAGCGGGAAGGCGGCCGGCTCGTTGCGCTTGTACGAACTGTCGAATTCCTGGCCGTTGGTCAGCGTGCCGCGGTAGTGCACCTTGACCGTGTCGCTGGCCTTCGGGCTGGCGCCGCTGCCTTCCTTGAGCATGGTGATGGCGATGCCGGAGGCGGTCATTTCTTCCTTCGGTTCGGCGGCAGCGGCCGGTAAGGAGAGCGCGAGGAGGAGGGCGGTTGCGGTAGCGAGCTTTTGCATGGATCTGCCTTGGTTGAGGTGGGGCGTTGAAAGTTGGCTACGTTAATGGGAAGTCGCCGGGCGAGTAAAGGGGGCCGCGAAAAAATTCTCCGCCCCGGCTCATTCGGTGACGGTCAGGTAAACAAGGGTCTGGTTGAGCAACTGGTAACCGATTTCACCGAAGGTCATCGGCCCGGTGACCTCGCCTGTCCGCTTGCCTTCAAGATGCGAATTGAGGAAATTGAGGATGCAGTTGCAGGAGAAGGAAATGTCCAGCCCACTCTTGGGCAGCGCGGCCTGGAAGGCGGTGACATAGTCGGTGACCGGTGCCGCAAAGCGGTATTCGAGGCCCGGGAAGACCGGGGCGTAGAACTCGACGCGCTTCGCCTCGTGGTCGATGCTTTTGATGCTGACGTTGATCATGGCGCCGCTGTAATCGGCGACCAGCGGCAGGCGCGTGTCGATCTGTTTTTCCAGCAGGTAATCGGCCAGGTTGCCGACTTGGCCGCCGATCAGGCAGTCGCCGGCGCTGAAACCGTTGTTCTGGAAGCTGATGCCGGCGCCGCTGCCGGGGCGGAAGAGGTTGACGATGTCGATCTGGGCGAATTTTTCGGGCGGCAGCGGCACGTCCATGACCACGGCGTCGGATTCGGAAAACTCGCCGGTGCTGCCGAGGATGACCTTGGGCGAGGTCTTGCCCAGATCGTCGAGGTGCACGCCGGCGATCCAGCCGATCAGCGGCTTCATGTACATCTCTTCGAAATTCGGGGCGTTTTGGGCAAAACTGGCGTGGGTGCCGCTGAAGGCGGGAATGATCAGGATGCTGTAGCCGTTGTCCGGCGCATTTCGGCAGATTTGCGGCAGGCTGCCGGAGTCGTAGAAGCGCAGTTGCGGCGGCGCGGCGAAGCCGCTGATTTCGCTGACGAAAACCTGCTCGCGGCTGACCGTGCCGCCTGCAGCCGCCATGAAATAGGGGATCGTGCCGCCGATCCAGTTGCCTTGCGGGAGTTGTCTTAGCGCGGCTTCATCGCCGGCGATACTGAGGTATTTGCCGGCCTCGATCAGTTCGGCGGCGCGGCCGACTGACATCAGTTCTTGTTGGGTTTTCATTTTTTTGCCAGTGGTGTGGTTCAGTTTCGGGCAAGTTGCGCCAGTTCGTGGCTCAGCATTTTTTCGTGGCGTGTGAAGTAGCGCTGCAGTTCATGGGCTTTCAGATTGCGCACTTCGCTGTCGCCGATGACCGAGAATTGCTCGCGCAGTTTGGTCAGTAACAGCTTGAGGCTGAGGATGCGGATGTCGAGCTGGAGGCTGCCGCTGAGCAATTCTTCCCAGATCGGGTCGTTGGGGGCCGGGACCTGGGCGGAGTTTGCATCGGCTGCGCTGCCCTGGGCGGACAGGCCGGATTTGCCGGTGTCCAGGCGATGCTTGAATTTCCATAGATCAGCGACGGGCAGGTCGAGCAGGGCGCAGACCGAGGCGAAGCTGACGCCTTGCATGAACATGCCGGCAATCTGCCGGGCGAAGGCGCGGGTAAATGGCTGGCTGGCTTCGCCCAGCCACTGCAGATCGGCGTCTTCCACATCGCTGGGGATGACGGCATGAACGATGCAACGCGCATTGCCGATGTTGATGTGACGCCAGATCTGTTCGCTGCCGGGCGTGGGGCTGCTGCGCGTGGCGAAGAACCAGCCGCTGCGCTGGGCTTCGCGGGAGACCCAGATGTCGATCTGGCTTTTGCCGAGGTCGTTGCGGACGCGGACGATGCGCCAGGGGGCATGAATGGCCAGGGTGTGATGCAATAACTCTTCAAGCTTCATCGGTTGTCTCCAGGTCGCTCACTTGCTGCAGTGGGTCGGGGTTTTTTTTCTGATTTATGCCTTTAGCAAGGAGCGTGCTAGCCGAAAAATGCTGTCCGTTCAGCGATTTTTGCTCCAGTAACTGTGGAAAATACGAACGATTGCTGCAAATCAAAGCAGGTGTTCTACGGTCGACCGGAAAAAACGGTCAAGAATGAAAACCGGCATCTCCATAAAACCTTGAGTTTTTTTGGTGTTTTTCCGCGCTACCTCATGATTTTCATGAGCCTCATTTGGCGATTGCCGCGTCGCCCTTTCGTGGCGCTTTGCCGATAATCAGATTGAGGTCGCCTTGCACGGTCGACCGGAATATTTGGCCAAAAATGAAATTCCGCATCAACCTGAATAAGACAAAAATCATGAGACAACACCCGAAGCGCCTCGCCGTCATCCTCGCTGCCACCTTTCCCTGCTTCGGCATCGCCGCCGAAACGGCGCTGACCCTCGATTCAGTCGTCGTCAGCGGCAGCCGCGTCGAACACAACACGTTTGACCTGCCGGCCGCCGTCGACGTTGTCGATGCCGCTCGCATCGGCGCCGATCAGGCGCGGGTCAATGCTTCGGAGGCGCTGGCTGCGGTGCCTGGCATCACGGTGCAGAATCGCCAGAACTACGCCCAGGATCTGCAGATTTCGTCGCGCGGTTTCGGTGCCCGGTCGGCCTTTGGCGTGCGCGGCATTCGCCTGATCTCCGACGGCATTCCGGCCTCGATGCCGGATGGCCAGGGACAGGCGGCCACCTTTAACCTCGATCGCGCCGAGCGCATTGAAGTCCTGCGCGGCCCGCTGGCCGTCGTTTATGGCAATCATGCCGGCGGCGTCATCCAGATGTTCACGCCGGACGGCAAGGGCCGGCCGAGCGTTGAAGGTAGCTTCGTCGCTGGCAGCGACAACATGTGGAAGACCGACGTCAGCGCCCAGGGCGAAGTCGGCGGCCTCGGCTACGTCATCGACACCTCGCATTTCGCCACCGACGGCTACCGCGACCACAGCAAGGCCGAACGCGACCAGAGCATGGTCAAGCTGACCTACCGGCCGAGCCAGGACGGCAAGCTGACTTTCATTGCCAACAGCTTCAAGCAGACGGCCGACGATCCGCAGGGCCTTACCTGGGCTGCCTACCAGGCCAATCCGCGCAGCGTCGCCCAGCCGGTGCTCGACTTCAACACGCGCAAGAGCATCGACCATAAGCAGGGCGGGCTGACTTACGAGCACCGCTTCGGCGATCACTCGGTGCAGGCATCGGTCTATGCCGGGCAACGCTCGACGATTCAATATCAGTCGATTCCGGCTGGCCCGCAAGGCAACGCGAAACACTCCGGCGGCGTCATCGATTTCGACCGCGATTTTGCCGGTGCCTCGACGCGCTGGATCGGCCGCTTTCAGCTGGCCGGTGGCAAGTTGACGACGACGGTCGGCGTCGACTACGAGCAATCGATCGACAACCGGCGCGGCTACGAGAACTTCATCGGCGCCACGCTCGGCGTCAAGGGTGTCCAGCGTCGGGCCGAAGAAGACCGTGTTGCCAGCTTTGATCAATACGCCCAGGCCGAATGGCAGGGCGAGCGCTGGACTTTCAGCGGCGGCGTTCGGCACAGCAATGTCTCGTTCAGCGTCAAGGATGCCTACCTGAGCAACGGCAACGATGGCGGCAGCGTCAGCTACGAGAAGACGACCCCGACCATCGCCGCCATGTTCCGCCTGACGCCGACGGTGAATATTTATGCCAGCGCCGCCCGTGGCTTCGAGGCGCCAACCTTTAACGAACTGTTCTATTCCGGTGTCGGCGGCACTTTCAGCTACAACCTCAAGCCGTCGACCAGCACGCACTACGAAACCGGCCTGAAAGCCTTTATCGGCAGCGATACGCGCCTTGACTTGGCCGTTTTCCAGATCGAAACCGAGGATGAACTGGTCGTCGATTCCGCCTCCGGCGGCCGGACGACTTACCGCAATGCCGGGCAGACCCTGCGCCGCGGCCTCGAAGCCGGACTCGACAGTCGCTGGGCCAACAACCTCTCCACCCGCCTCGCTTACACGCTGCTCGACGCCCGCTACGACGAAGCCTTCACCACCTCGTCCGGCCTGATCAATTCCGGCAACCGCCTGCCCGGTGTTCCTGCCCAGAGCCTGTTCGGCGAACTGGCCTGGAAGCATCCGGCCAGCGGCTTCCATGCCGCCGTCGAGGGCGTTGCCCGGAGCAAGGTATACGTCGAGGACACCAACACGAGGCAGGCGGCCCCGGCCTACGCCATCGCCAACCTGCGGTTCGGCATCGAGCGCAAGGTCGGTGACCTGAACCTGCGTACCTTCCTGCGTTTCGACAACATTTTCGATCGCCAGTACGTCGGCTCGGTCATCGTCGGCGACGGCAACAGCCGTTACTACGAAGCGGCACCGGGACGCACCTGGCTGGCCGGCGTCAGCGCCCGATATTCCTTTTGAGCACCTCCATTCCAACCGCTCAAGCCCGGCCTCGGTCGGGCTTTTTTACGTCTGATGAAACGCTGAACACTGTTTCATTTTGGCTCAATGAAGCAGCAATTGTCCTGAAAATGAACGTGTCGAACTGTTCAGGTGCTTGCTACGGTCAACCGGGAAAATGCCTTGAAATCGACGTGGCGACTGGCTTTGCGCAAATTTTCAGGCGCTTTTCGACGGGCTGGCACGGGCTTCGCAACTCATAACGCTGAACGCTGCCCTCGGGGAGAGGGGAGATTCGTGCGGGGCGGGATACGCTTCGAGGTTAATTCACACAAAAGATGATTGAGGAGCAATTCAATGCAGAAAAAACTTATCGCGCTGGCCGTTGCGGCTGTTACTTCCGGTGCAGCTTTCGCGCAAACCAACGTCACCATCTACGGTAACGTCGATATGGGTGTCATGTTCCGTCAAGGCAGTAACGGCGCGGTCGCCAATGGCCAGTCGCAGTACGATCTGCAGAGCGCTGCTTCGCAGAGCCACATCGGCTTCAAGGGCGTCGAGGATCTGGGCAACGGCCTGAAGGCACTGTTCGACCTGCAATATCGCATTAGCCCGGACACCAATACGGGTCTGGCCTCGGCCGGCCACCAGTACGTCGGCCTGACCGGCGGTTTCGGTACGGCCGTTGCCGGTTACCTGGACGGCATCCGTTACGGCATCTACGGCAAGTACAGCCCGTTCGGCAACTACTCGATCGCCAGCCTGACGTCGATGACCACCCAGTACGACCGCGCGGCCAATGCGCTTGCCTACATTTCGCCGTCCTTTTCCGGCTTCACCGTGATCCTAGCTACTGCCACCAATACGCAGGGTGCCGAAGGTACCTTGAACACTTCCCATTCCCTGTCCACGCGGTCGCCCCTTGGTGGCAACACTGGCGATGACCGCCTGCTATCGGCCAACCTGATCTATGCGAATGGCCCGCTGAGCATCGATCTCGATTATGAAACGACCCGGGCTGTCGGCTATGACAGCGACCGCCTATACGTCGCTACTGCTGGCGCTTCCTACGATTTCGGAGTGGTCAAGGTCAGCGGCCTCTACGACGTTATCAAGGGCGATGTGAACTCGTTCATTGGCGGCAACGTAGTTGGTGCCGCCTTTGGCCTGGCGGCCAACCAGAAGTACGATCGCCGCAACTGGTTCGTCGGCGCCACGGTGCCGCTCGGCAAGTTCTCCGTGATGGGCATGTTCGGCCAGGTCAAGGACAGGACCCTGACCGACGCCGATGCCTGGAAGCTGGGGGTCGGCGCGCGCTACGCCATGTCCAAGCGTACCGAACTGTACGCCGACTACGCTCATATCAAGAACGACACCAACGGGGCCTACACCATCGGTAACAATATTGGCGCCGGCGTCGGCGTCAATGGCCTGGCGATGGGTATCAAGCACTCGTTCTAAGAAACCGATTTACCCGGACGGTTCACTCTTCCTTTGAATCGCCCGGGCAACGAACTCTTGCGTCAGATGTTTTCTGTACATCTGTTTGGGACGCCCCACGGGGCGTCCCATTTTTTTCTGGTTTTCCTGTCGCTGCTCTGTATTTCCCTACCATCGATCGCCGATGATACGGTCGTCCTCAGGGTCAGCAATTCCGATTTCCGGACAGCCCACGACGGGCTGATTGAAGCCATCGAGAGCGAAGGTCTGGTGGTTGGCAGCGTCCTCCCGTTTCGTGACATGCTGGCCCGCACGGCTGTTGGTGACGACACGATCCCCTATCGCGAAGCTGAAATCGTCCAGTTCTGCAGCAGCCTGCTGGCCGCCGAGCTGGTCCGCGAAGCGCCGGCGCAACTGACCCTTTGCCCGCTGTCAATTGCGCTCTATACCCTGGTGGAAAAGTCATCGGAAATCCGGTTGGCGTATCGCTCGCCGGGTAACTCGACCGCCGGTCGGCAGCGTGCCGAATCACTCTTGCAGCGCATCGCCCAGCGCGCAGCGGAGCTTGCCCACCTGCGCTGGTAAGCCTCACTCAGGAGGCGCGGTGATTCATCAGGGCTTTGAGCCCGTTGACGTTCAGAATCCGGATGTGCTTCTGCTGAACGGCGATGTGGCCTTCTTCCTGGAAGCGGGAGAAGGCACGCGAGACGGTTTCCAGCTTGAGGCCAAGATAGCTGCCGATTTCCTCGCGGGTCATGCGCAGGTAGAACTCGGCGTGCGAAAAACCCCGCGCCGTAAAACGCTGCGACAGGTTGAGCAGGAAGGCGGCCAGTCTTTCCTCGGCGCGCATTGTGCCCAGCAGCATCATGACGCCATGATCGCGGACGATTTCCCGGCTCATCACCTTGTGGAAATGATGCTGCAGCGTGTGGATTTCACGTGACAGCACTTCCAGTCGCGAGAACGGAATGGCGCAGATCTCGCTGTCTTCGAGCGCAATGGCGTTGCAGGTGTGGTGTTCGGTGCTGATGCCGTCGAGACCGAGCAATTCGCCGGCCATCTGGAAACCCGTTACCTGGTCGCGGCCGTCTTCGAGCAGCACATCGGTTTTGAAGAAACCGCTGCGAATCGCGTAGATGGCATCGAAAGCTTCACCGGCGCGGTAGAGATTGTCACCGCGCTTGATCCGGCGACGGGTCGATACCAGATCGTCAAGACGCTCCAGTTCTTCGAGGCTGAGACCGTACGGCAGGCACAGTTCGCGCAGGTTACAATTGGAGCACGCCGTCTTGATGACCGACAGCGAGAGCTCCTGATTTAGCGGGTGTGTTTGAGCCATTTGCAACCTGAGTTCGCTTGATCCATGTCAACCATAAAATCGAACCTTCCGAACATAATCAGACCTACTTTTAGTGGCCGGCCCAATGAATTTCGCAACTGAAAACCTCGTATTCGATCCCCAGATCATCCGCCGTTTTGATGTCAACGGCCCCCGTTACACGTCTTATCCGACGGCTGATCGCTTTGTCGAGGCCTTCGATTCTGAGGCAGCGAAAGTCTGGCTGGGCAAACGCAACATCGGCGGCATAAGCCGACCTCTCTCATTATACTTCCACATACCTTTCTGTAACACTATTTGCTATTACTGCGCCTGTAACAAAATTATCACCAAGGATCACGGGCGCAGTGCGAAATATCTCCGCTATCTGGCAAAAGAACTGGATATGCAGGCAGCCGCGCTGGAAGGTCGCGATGGCGAGCACGAAGTCATTCAGCTGCATTGGGGTGGTGGTACGCCGACCTTCTTGTCGCACGATGAAATGCGCCAGTTGATGGGTGAAACGCGCAAGCATTTCAAGCTGCTTGACGGCGGTGAGTATTCGATCGAAGTCGATCCGCGCAAGGTCGATACGGCGACGGTTGCCCTGCTCGGCGAACTCGGCTTTAACCGCATGAGCGTCGGCGTTCAGGATTTCGATGAAAAAGTCCAGGTCGCTGTCAATCGCGTGCAGAGCGAGGAAGAAACCTATAGCGTGATCCGCGATGCGCGGGCCAATGGCTTCAAGTCGGTTTCGGTCGACCTGATCTACGGCTTGCCGCACCAGACCGTCATGGGCTTTAACCGGACTATCGAGCGCGTGCTGGCGATGGACCCGGATCGTCTGTCGATCTATAACTACGCGCACATGCCGAGCATGTTCAAGCCGCAGCGCCGGATCAATGATGGCGATCTGCCGTCGGCCGATACCAAGCTGCAGATTCTCGCGCTGGCCATCAAGAAACTGACCGATGCGGGTTATGTTTTCATCGGCATGGACCACTTCGCCAAGCCCGATGATGAACTGGCTGTCGCCCAGCGTCAGGGGCGCCTGCATCGTAATTTTCAGGGTTATTCGACCTACGCAGATTGCGACATGCTGTCTTTCGGCATCTCGTCGATCAGCAAGGTTGGGCCGAGCTACTACCAGAACGTCAAGACCGCTGACGAGTACTACGATGCCCTCGATACCGGCTCCTTGCCGGTGTTCCGCGGCATAGAACTGACAGCCGACGACATCCTGCGCCGTTCCATCATCCAGGCCTTGATGTGCCATTTCGAGCTGTCCATCGAAAGCATTGAAAGCGCCCATCTGATCAACTTCCGCGAGTATTTCGCAGCCGAGCTGGAAGACATGAAGGAAATGGAGCGGGCCGGGTTGCTCAAGATAGATCGCGAATGGATTACCGTCCTGCCGCCGGGGCGTCTGCTGGTCCGCATCATTTCGATGGTTTTCGACCGCTATCTGAGGGCTGGTCGCCAGCGGGCGACTTACTCCAAGGTGATTTGACCGGTATGCAGCAGGCCGAGCGGGCAGTTAAACTGCCCGCTTTGCTTTTGTTGATCATGTTCGATGCCTGATTCCGGTTTTCTTGCCCTTTTTCTCGTTGGCCTGCTCGGCGGTACGCATTGCGTCGGCATGTGCGGCGGCATTGTCGGCGCCCTGTCGATGGGTGTCACGGCACGCTGGTCGATGCATCTTGCCTACAACGGCGGGCGCATCCTGTCATATGCCGCGGCCGGCGCCATTGCCGGTGCGCTCGGGGCGGCCAGCATGGGGCTGGAAGGACAGGTGCCGGCCCGGCTAATTCTTTATTTCATCGCCAACCTGATGCTGGTTGCGCTTGGTCTTTATCTGCTGGGCGTAACGCGGGCATTGGCGTTCACCGAACGGGCCGGACAAAAACTCTGGATTCATCTGCAACCGCTGACCCGGCGCTTCCTGCCGGCGCGTAGCGTCGCTCAGGCTTTTCCGCTTGGCCTGCTCTGGGGCTGGCTGCCTTGCGGCCTGGTCTATAGCGCGCTGGCCAGCGCGCTGACAGCGGGTTCGGCGACGCGCGGTGGCCTGATGATGCTGGCCTTCGGTCTGGGCACGCTGCCCAATCTGTTGCTCGCCGGCATTGTTCTGGCCCGACTGAACGAATTCGTCCGGCGGCCGGTCGTACGTACCCTATCCGGCTTGTTGGTGCTAGGCTTTGGTTTATATGGATTCGTCGGCCTGATCTATATGTCGGGCCAGCTTTAGTTGGGAAATGACATCATGAAAATCCTGTTGCCGGTTGATGGTTCCGAATGTTCCTTGCGCGCGGTTGATCACCTGATTACCCACGTCAGCTGGTTCCGCGACGTGCCGGAGATTCATCTGCTGCACGTCCATGCGCCGATTCCGATTGGCCGCGTGCAGGCCCATATCGGCAAGGAAACGCTGCACGCCTATTATCTGGAGGAAGGTCAGGAGCATCTGACGGCTGCCCAGCAAAAGCTGGATGCGGCCGGGCGCTTTCATACGACGCACATTCATGTCGGCCAGCCGGCCGAGGTGATTTCCAGGGTGGCGAACGAACTGGCCTGTGATCTGATCGTCATGGGATCGCATGGCTGGAGCGGCATCGCCGGCTTGGTCATGGGCTCGGTGGCCAGCCGGGTTTTGCATCTGGCGCCTTGTCCGGTTCTGCTGGTCAAATGACCGAGTCCGAAACAGGCCGCGTCGTCGAGTTTGCTATCGGCGGCATGACCTGTGCCGCCTGCTCGGCGCGTCTCGAGAAGGTGCTCAATCGGCAGGCCGGCATGCAGGCCAATGTCAATCTGGCGGCCGAACGGGCCCGTGTTCGTTTGTCGGCAATGGCCGACGAGGCGGCAGTGGTGGCCGCTGTCGCCAAGGCCGGCTTCACGGCGGCGGTGGTCGACGCGCAAACGCGCGAACGCGAAAAAGTGGCGAAATTGCTCGTCTACCGCAGCGAAATCCGCCGTTTCTGGATTTCGGTGGCGTTGACCTTGCCGCTGGTCGGCCAGATGTTTTTCATGTTCGGCGAACACGGTCACATGAATGAACTGCCGCGCTGGTTCCAGCTGGTGCTGGCGACACCAGTGCAGTTCTGGATCGGCTGGCGATTTTACGATGGCGGCTTCAAGTCCCTGCGCGGTGGCGGTGCCAACATGGATGTGCTGGTCGCGCTCGGGACGAGCATGGCCTGGGGCTTTTCGACGGTGGTCACGGTGTTCGGGCTGAACCAGCATGTCTATTTCGAAGCCGGGGCGGCGGTCATCACGCTGGTTCTGCTCGGCAAGTTGCTCGAAGCGCGGGCCAAGGCGCGGACGTCGGAGGCCATCGAATCGCTGATCCGCCTGCAGCCGAAGACGGCGCGCGTCGAACGCGATGGTCAGTGGATCGACATGCCGGTCGAAGCCTTGATGCCGGGCGATGTTTTCCTCGTTCGTCCGGGCGAAAGCGTGCCGGTCGACGGCGAGTTGATCGACGGCGAATCGAGCGTCAACGAGGCGATGCTGACCGGCGAAAGCATGCCGGTGGGCAAGCGCGCCGGCGACAAAGTTTTTGCCGCGACGGCCAACGGCCAGGGGGCGATGCGCTGCCGGGCGACCGGCGTTGGCGAGCACACCTTGCTCGCCGGCATCATCCGCATGGTCGGCGAGGCGCAGGGTTCGAAGGCACCGGTGCAGCGGTTGGCCGACCAGATTTCGGCGATTTTCGTGCCGACGGTGTGCGTCGTCGCCCTCGTCACCTTTGCCGGCTGGTGGTGGTACGCCGGCGACTTTGCCGAGGCGCTGGTCAATGCCGTTGCCGTGTTGGTCATCGCCTGTCCGTGCGCGCTTGGTCTGGCGACGCCGACGGCGATCATGGTCGGCACCGGGCAGGGGGCGCGGGCCGGCATCCTGGTGAAAAACGCCGAGGCGCTTGAGCGAGCCGAGAAAATTACGGTGCTGGCGCTGGATAAAACCGGAACGCTGACCTGCGGTACGCCGCAGGTGACGGATGTCGTGCCCTACGGCCTGGCACGCGACGAAGCGCTCGGTCTGGCGGCGGCGCTCGAGCAGAATTCGGAGCATCCGCTGGCGCGGGCTATCGTTTCGGCAGATTCGACGGTCAACCGGAAAAAAGCGGCAAATTTCAAATCCTTGCCCGGGCATGGTGTCGAGGGCGAAGTCGATGGCCGGACCTTGCGCCTCGGTTCGCCGAGCTGGCTGGGGCTGGACGCCGATCCGGCGGTGGCCGATTTGCAGCGGACCGGGAAGACAGTCGTGGTGCTGGCCGAAGGCGAAACGACGCTGGCCCTGTTTGCCATCGCCGATGCCTTGCGGCCAACGTCGCGGGCGGCTGTTGAGCGTCTGCGCGAACGCGGTATCCGGGTTGTCATGTTGACCGGCGACAATGCGGCAACGGCCGCGGCGATTGCTGCCGAGGCGGGCATCGCCGAGTTCCGCGCCGGCATTCTGCCGGGCGACAAGGCGGCGGCCATCAACGAATTGAAGTCCGGCGGTGGCCTGGTGGCCATGGTCGGCGATGGCATCAACGATGCGCCGGCCCTGGCGGCGGCTGATGTCAGCTTCGCCATTGGCGCCGGTTCCGACGCGGCGGTGGAGGCGGCAGATTTAACATTGATTCGTAGCGACCTGATGGGCGTAGTTGATGCAATCGCCCTGTCGGCGGCCACCTTGGGGAAAATCCGGCAAAATCTTTTCTTTGCCTTCATTTACAATGTGCTGGGAATTCCGCTGGCTGCCCTGGGTTGGCTCAACCCGGTAGTGGCGGGGGCTGCCATGGCTATGAGTTCGGTGTCGGTCGTCTCCAACTCGCTGTTGTTGAAGCGCTGGCGGCCGGGGCGCTAGACGCAGGAACAAGAGGTTTCGATGGCCACAGGCGGCGGCATGACGAGGGACGGGGAGGCAAATGCCGGGGGTGGCAGTGGCTGCGTCGCGTCCGCGGGAGATCCGCCGGCCTTGACGGAGCAGGAAGCCATGTTCCGGACGACGATGGAGGCCGCGCAGGTCGGTATCTTCGTCTTGCAGGATCAGCGCTTCAAGTACGTCAATCCCTATCTGACCCGCCTCTTCGGCTATAGCGCCGAGGAAATGGTCGGCCGCATGGGGCCGCTCGATGTGGTCGCGCCGGCGCAGCATGCTTTCATCGTCGAGCAGATGCAGGCCCGGGGCGCCGGGATCAACGGGCACCATTACGAGATTACGGCGATACGCAAGGATGGTTCGGAATTTCCGGCCATGATCTACGGTTCGCCCTCGGTTTTCGACGGCCGACCGGCCTCGGTCGGCACCTTGCTCGATATTTCTTCGCAGAAGGCGGCCGAGCAGCGCATCCGCGAGTTGGCCGACTACGATGTGCTGACCGGGCTGCCCAATCGGCGCCTGCTGCGCGAGCGCTTCGTCCTGTTGCTGGCGGCGGCCGAGCGGGACAAGACTGAAATTGCCGTCATTTTCCTCGACCTTGATCATTTCAAACGGGTCAACGACTCGCTCGGCCACAGCGTTGGCGACGAACTGCTGGTCGAAGTGGCGCGCCGGCTCGATACCGTCGTCCGGCGCATCGACACCTTGGCTCGCCTCGGTGGTGACGAGTTCATCTTTGCCATGCCGGGGTTTCATACGGCGGCTGCGGCTGAGGTGGCGCGTCGTCTGATCGATGTCTTCACCCGACCGTTTGAGGTGGCAGGGCATGAACTGACGGTGACCCCCTCGCTCGGCATCAGCATTTATCCGCATGACGGGCAGGATCTCGAAACCCTGCTCAAGAACGCCGACACGGCGATGTACCGGGCCAAGGAAATCGGCCGCAATACCTTCCAGTTTTATGCTGCCGAGATGAACACGGCAACGCTGGATCGTCTGCTCATGGAAAGTAATCTGCGCCGTGCCCTGGCGCAGAACGAATTCATTCTCCAGTATCAGCCGCTGGTCAATCTGCGCACCGGCGTGATCATCGGCGTCGAAGCACTGATCCGCTGGCTGCATCCGGAACTCGGCATGATCATGCCGGACAGGTTCATTCATGTCGCCGAGGAAACCGGGCTGATCAATCCGATCGGCGACTGGGTCCTGTGCGAAGCCTGCCGTCAGGCCAAGGTTTGGTGCGACGAGGGCCTGCCATCGCTGGTCATGGCAGTCAACGTGGCGCCCGTCCAGTTTCGCCAGCCGGGTTTTGTCGAAATGGTCGCCGGCGCGCTGGCCGCCTCCGGCCTGGAAGCCAGCCTGCTCGAACTGGAACTGACCGAGCGCACCGTGATGCACGATGCCGACATCAATCTGGGCACGCTGTCGGCGCTGCATCGCATGGGCGTCGAGCTGTCGCTCGACGACTTCGGTACCGGCTACTCGTCGCTGGCCTATCTCAAGCGCTTCCCGGTCGGCAAGCTCAAGATTGACCGTTCCTTTGTCAATGATCTGGAAACCGATCCCGACGACTGGGCGATTGCCTCGACCATCGTCAGCATGGGACGCAGCCTGCGCATGACCGTACTGGCGGAAGGTGTCGAAACTGGCGAACAGTTGGCCCAATTGCGTAAAATGGGTTGCGATATGGCGCAGGGCTATTATTTCAGTCGGCCGACCTCGGCGGCCGGCATAGCCGAAATCCTGCGTACTCAACCCTTTGTGAACAGGTAAATGGCATGGAAAACACCGTAATCAAGGTTGGCGGCATGAGCTGCCAGGGCTGCGTCAAGAACATTACCGGCGTGCTCGGCGCCTTGGCCGGTGTGGCCAGCGCGGAAGTCTCGCTGGAGGCGGGTGAAGCCAAAGTCGCTTTCGATCCGCAGGCGGTGACGCGCGAGGTGCTGGTCAATGCTATCGAAGATGCCGGCTTCGACGCTGAATAATTAAAAAATCAACAATAGTTTTTCGAGAGAACAGCCGTGCCTGAAGAAAAAATCAGATTGACCCAGCTTTCCCATGGCGGCGGCTGTGGCTGCAAGATCGCGCCCGCCGTCCTGCAGCAAATTCTGGCCGGCGCTCCGTCGGGCATCATTCCGCCGCAACTGCTGGTCGGCACCGAGACCTGCGACGACGCAGCGGTTTATCAGATCAATGCGCAGCAGGCGATTGTCGCGACAACCGATTTTTTCATGCCGATTGTCGACGACCCCTACGATTTTGGCCGCATCGCGGCAACCAATGCCATTTCCGATGTTTACGCCATGGGTGGCACACCGCTCTTCGCGCTGGCCATTGTCGGCATGCCGGTCAATACCCTGCCGCTGGAAACCATCGGCAAGATTCTTCAAGGTGGTGAAGCCGTCTGCCGCGCTGCCTGCATTCCGATTGCCGGCGGCCACACCATTGATTCGGTCGAGCCAATTTACGGGCTGGTCGCCATCGGCATCGTCAATCCGGCGCACCTCAAGCGCAATTCCGGGGCCATGCCCGGTGACAAGCTGATTCTCGGCAAGCAGCTTGGCGTCGGCGTCTATAGCGCCGCGCTCAAGAAGGATCAGCTCCACGCCAGCGACTACGAAGCCATGGTCGACACCACGACCCAGCTCAACACGCCGGGGCCGATGCTGGCCTGTCTCGAAGGCGTGCATGCCGTGACCGACGTCACCGGCTTCGGCCTGGCCGGCCATCTGCTCGAAGTCTGCAAGGGCAGTAATGTGCGCGCCACGGTGAATTACGCCGACCTGCCGCTGCTGGCTCGCGCCCGTGAGTTCGTCGAGGCCGGCTACATGACCGGCGCCTCGGGGCGGAACTGGAGCAGCTACGGCGACGGCGTCAATCTTGCGGTCAACCTGGAAAATGCGGCAAAAACGTTGCTCACCGATCCGCAGACCTCGGGTGGCCTGCTCGTTTCATGCTCGCCAGAAACGGTGACGGAAGTGCTCTCGCTGTTCCTGCAGCAGGGGTTCTCGCACGTTTCCGTGATTGGTGAAATTGGCGAGGGTGAGCCGGGGATCGACGTCGTTTGACGTGTTCAGTTAGATGTCATTTCCGCCTAGGCGGGAATCCATGTTTTATCGGGCGTTCGTTTTAATTGGCTTGGGGTTCCGCCTTGTTGGCGGGCGTACTTTCTTTTGTGTGGCCAAAAGAAAGTAGCCAAAGAAAAGGCCACCCCTGGGTCGGTGCCGGTTCCCTGCGCTACTCGGAAAGCCGGGCGGCTGCGGAACTCGGGGCTTTGCCCCTCAAACAGTCCTCGCCGACTACCCCCGGCCTTCCTGCGTTGCTCGGCACCTCTCAAGGGGCCCGGTGAAACGACCCGTGCTTGAGCTTGGGTGCCTGAAAAACAGATTTCATTTTTGGCTTTTTTTCCGGTTGACCGTGGAAGCTATCTTTTTGCGACGAAATGGTCAGGCCGGACGCCTTTGGGGTCCCCGTGGAAGGCGCTGAGCAACGCAGGCGGGCCGGGGGCTGTCGGCTTGCGTTGTCTGAGCCGAAGGCGAGTTTAGCAAGCCGCCCGGCCAGCCGAGTAGCGGAAGGAACCCCGAAGGGGCGCCGACCCTGGGGTCGCCTTTTCTTTGGCTACTTTCTTTTGGCGAAGCAAAAGAAAGTACGCCCGCCAGCAAGGCGGAAACCCAAGCTAATTCAACGGAGCCACAAGCTCATTCAGGCGGCCGCCGGCGATTTTTCGACCCAGATGTGGCGGGCGACGGCGTGTTCCAGCGCCAGTTCCACCTCGTCGGCGAGGATGACGGTCATCGGCCGCTGCTGCAGCACCCGGATCGGCCGATTTTCCGCCAGCCCATAAGCGGTCAGTTGCTCGCGCTGGAGCGGGTCGATTTCGTCGCCCAGCGCGGCGAGGCGGACTTCGGTGCCGGGCGGGATGAAGGCGAGGGGGAGGCGGACTTCGTGGGCGGGGCTCATGACCAGAGGGCGCGGAGGAGGATGTTGAACAGGCCACCGACGAAGAAGGCGAAGGGGACAATGACGGCGACCATGCCGAGGGCGACCTTGGCGCCTTGTTCCTTGACCATCATCATGAGGCTGGCGAAGCAGGGGATGAACAGGGTGATGGTGATCATGCCGACCACCGCCTGAATCGGGCTCAGGCTGTGCGCCATGGCGAACAGGCCGGTGGCGCCGAAGTCGCGGCGCAGGAAGCCCATGACGAAGGCGGCCGAGGCTTCCTTGGGCAGGCCGAGCCAGCCCGAGACGAGCGGTTCGCCGGCTTCGATGATGGCCGGCAGAGCGCCACTCTTGTCGAGCGCAAACATGATGAAGGTACCGAGCAAAAAGAGCGGGATGACTTCGATGAGGTACCACTTGAGCCGGCCGCCGGTTTTCTTGAAGACATTGGCAAAAATCGGCAGGCGCATTGGCGGCAGTTCGGTGACCAGCGGGATGCGCCGGCCGGGAATCAACTTGGCGGCGAGGAAGCCGGAGAGCAGGAGGATGCCGACCATGGCTAGCGCCCAGATGACGACGGCGGTAAATGACACGCCACCGAGCATGCCGAGGACGACGCCGAGTTGCGCCGAGCAGGGGATGGCCAGGGCGAGCAGGAAGATGGTGATCAGCCGTTCGCGCCGGCTGTGCAGGATGCGCGTAGTCAGCGTTGCCATCGTTACGCAGCCGAGGCCGAGAACCATCGGCAGCACGGCGCGGCCGTTGAGGCCGATCAGTGAAAACAGCCGGTTGGCGATGACGGTCAGGCGCGGCAGGTAGCCGGAGTCTTCGAGCACGCCGAAGGCGAAAAAGAAGGTGGTGACGATGGGCAGGATCAGCGCCAGCGCGTAGGTCATGCCCATGGTCCACAGGCCGTACTGGCCGACCAGCAAGTCCTGCAGCCAACCGGGACCGACCAACGCGGTGACGAGATGGGTGAAGGCCGGGTTGAGGATGCCTTCGAACAGATCCTTTTCCATCAGGCCGACCAGCACGCTGGCACCGAAGACGCCGACGAACTGATAGACGGCGTAGAGCACGCCGAGCAGGATGGGGACGCCCCAGACCGGATGGACGACGTACTGGCCGAGGCGTTGCGAGAGCAGCGGGCTGCTCTTGACGGCGCGCTGGATGACGCTGGTGGCCAGCGCATCGGCCGCTTCGGTGCGTTCGCGGGCGAGCAGGGCGGGGAGATCACCGTCGGCATGGTCGATTGCGTTTTTGCGCAAAATTTCCAGTTGAGCGCGCCCCGAAGGAAGTCCCCCTGGGGGATGGGATTCGCTGGCGCGCTCGATCAGCCAGTCGGCAACGACCGAATCGCCGCCGAGGTAAAGAATCGCCAACCCGCGCGCCGCCAGTTGCGGGTGTGGGGCGAGGCGGGTGATGGCGGCGGCCATGGCGGCAATATCAGCCTCGATTTCTGGGTCGTAGCGCAGCAGCGCTTCGGCGTGCTGGGCGTGGCCGAGGCCATGGGTCAGTTCGCCGATGCCTTCGCCGCCAGTCGCGACGGTGGCCAGGACGGGGATGCCGAGTTCTTCGGAGAGCGCCGGGATGTCCACCATGACGCCGCGCGCCGCCGCCTCGTCGTGCATGTTGAGGGCAAGCACCATCGGCACGCCGAGTTCGGCCAGCAGGGCGGTCAGCGTCAGCGTGCGGCGCAGGTTCTTGGCGTCACCGACCTGCACGAGGCAGCGCGAGGATTCGTTGAGCAGGGCGCGCATGGTCGCCCGTTCGTCATCGCTGCGCGAGGGCAGGGCGAGTACGCCGGGGGTGTCGAGGAGCATCGCTTCGCGGTCGAAACGGGCACTAGCGCGAGTGACTTCGACGGTGGTGCCGGGGTAGTTCGAAACGTTGACGTAAGCGCCGGTCAGGCGATGAAAGAGGACGGATTTGCCGACGTTGGGGTGGCCGACGAGCAGGATGGCGTTGGCGGCGGAAGAGGTGGTCACGGTTATTGGATTTCTGGTGTTGCCAAATGCCCGGCGCTTGCCGGGGAAACCGTCACTCTACGCCGTTTTGAAATGGGTTTTGCTGATCTGGGGCAAGTTTTGGCCGGGTGATCGCCACGGTCAACCGGAAATTTCGAGCAAAAATCAAATGCTGGTTCAGGCGGCGAGCGGAAGGTAGGCGTTGGCATGGGCATCGCACTGACGCGCTTCCTTCAAGCACTCGTGGGCGCAGGAGGCGCAACGGCCGCAGTCCATGGTGACGCCAAGTTGGCGCCGCAGGTCGCCCAAGGTTCGGGCGCCGTCCCGGGCGGCTTCGTGAATCTGACGGTCGGTGACTGCCTTGCAGACGCAGACGTACATGAACTGCCTCCTCAATTACGTTTAATGCGAACAATTCTCATCTTACGGTGTTGAGAATGGTTGTCAACAACTATCGTCTATCTGCATGGCCAACGGTGTTGCCTTTGCGACAAACGATTGTGCTGATTTCCATACTGAGCAATTCGTGAGCCAGTACGGGCTGAAACGAAAAAGCCGCAGGCTGGCTGCGGCTTTTGGCGGTTTTGGCTTCGGGAGGCTCAGCCTTCGCCCGGCTCCATGTGTGCCTGCAGGTAGTTCGGCAGGGTCACATCCTTGATCAGCGTCTGCTGGGTTTCCAGCCAATCGATGGCTTCCTCGCAGTGTTCGAGCAGTTCTTCGAGCAGGTCACGGCTGACGTAATCCTGCAACTCCTCGCACAGGGCGATGGACTCGACCAGCAAGGGGCGTTGAATCTCGCGTTCGTACTTGAGATCGCCGGCCAGACATTCGACGACATGCTCGCCGATCAGCAACTTGCCGAGGTTTTGCAGGTTGGGCAGGCCTTCGAGGAAAAGCACCCGCTCGATCACTTCGTCGGCTTCCTTCATGACGCGGATGGATTGCTTGTACTGGTAGTCGTTGAGCTTTTCCAGGCCCCAGTTGCGGAACATCCGGGCATGCAGGAAATACTGGTTGATCGAGGTCAGTTCGTTCTTCAGCACCTTGTTGAGGGCTTCGATGACTTTCTTGTCGCCTTTCATCGTCGTCGCTCCTTAAGCCGGGCTGCCAGAGCCCATCTGGCTCTGCAGGTAGTTGGGTAGGCCGACCAGGTCGATCAGTTTGAGCTGCTTTTCGAGGTAGTAGGCATGATCCATTTCGGTGTCTTCGAGCTGGACGCCAAGGATGTCGCGGCTGACGTAGTCCTGGGCCTTTTCGCAGGCGGCGATGGCTTTCTTGAGGTGGCCATCAACCTCGTATTCGACGGCGAGGTCGGATTTCAGCATCTCCGGCACTGTCTTGCCGATCTTCAGCGCGTCACGCTTGCTGAGGTCGGGCTTGCCTTCGAGGAAGAGAATGCGCTGAATCAGGGCGCGGGCATGCTGGCGCTCGTGATCGGACTCGTGGATGGATTTCTCGGCCAACTCGTTCAGGCCCATGTCGGCATACATCTCGCCGTGGATCAGGTACTGATCGACAGCAGTCAGTTCGCCTGTCAGCAGGTCATTGAGGATGTCGATGATTTTTTTGTCGCCCTTCATTGCGTTCTCCAGAGATGGTTGGAAGCTAGAGGTTGGCTGGCAAAAGCGGCTGGCTGGCCTGAGCGCTCATTTTAGGCGCTGAGCGCAAGCTTTTCCACCCAGACATGTGGATGCGACCGCAGGTTCGAAAAGGAGTTCAGCCCTTGCCCAAAATTCTCCGGCGAGCGGCTCATCTGTCAGCAGCGGAAAAAACAGGTAGCATAAAAGCGACCTTTGAAAGTTGAACAAAAAGGCAAGCTCGGAGGGGATACTGTATGCGAACTTCACTGCCTGACACGCCGAAGGAGAACCTTCTCTTGGCAGCATTGCCCTTGGTTGACTATCTGCGACTGGAGCCCGAGTTTGAGAAGGTGAGCTTGTTCGTCGGCGAGGTGATCCATGAAGCCGGCGAGGCGCTGGAATTTCTCTATTTTCCGGTCAGCGGCATCGTTTCCCTAAGGTCGACAACCCTGGATGGCGCCAGTTCGGAACTCGCCATCGTTGGCAATGATGGCCTGGTTGGAGTCTCAGCCATTCTTGGCGAGGCAAGGTCGGCCCATCAGGCGGTTGCCCAAAGTGCCGGCCTGGCCTACCGAATCCACAGCGAACGGGTGCGCAGCGAACTTGATCAAGGGGGGGCGCTGCTGCGCATTGCCCTTCGCTATGTGCAGGCTCTGCTGATCCAGATTGGACAGAATGCCGCCGCGTCCAGCAAAACAGCGACTAGTTTCTCGCCCGGCGTGCCATCTGCGCAGGGTCCGTCAAGTACGCGCCTGACGCCGGATAATCTGCGCAAGACCGCCGAGGACAGGCACCAATTGACCTTGAGTAGCGCTGCCAACCCGCCGACCGATGCGAACCGCCTCGTTCATGAACTACAGGTCCATCAAATCGAGCTGGAGTTGCAAAACGAGGCGTTGGCCAAGGCCTATGCTGAAGCTGACGCAGCGTGCGAACGCTATGCCGAGATTTATGACTTTTCTCCCATTGCGTTCATCACCGTGGATGCCCGTGGCGCAATTTGTCAGATCAACCTTGCCGGCATCAGCCTTCTCTGCATCGAGCGCGCTGAATTCAAGCGATATCGATTTGGCGCTTCGGTGGCACCAGAGTCTGTAGCTGTTTTCAATCAGTTTCTGGAAAAGGTTCTGAGAGAGCGTTGCCGACAAGGATGCGAAATTACCTTATCGGCCACAGCCCAACGCCCGGTGGCGATTATCACGATTGATGCCGTGCCGGATGAAAACGGCAAGGAATGTCGCATGGTGGTGGTCGACGTGACGCAAAAAACGCAGGATGCGAGGCGATTGCGCGAACGTGAGCAATACCAGCGGGCACTGCTTGATACGTTTCCATTCATGGTCTGGCTCAAGGATGAGCAAGGCAACTTTCTTTCCGTCAACGAACCCTTTGCACGTACTTTTGGCTGGCCTTCGGCCGATTCACTGATCGGCAAGTCCGACCTCGATATCGCGTCTCTGGAACTGGCCGAATCCTATCGGACCGATGATCGGGAAGTCCTGGAAAGTGGCGAACCAAGAATCATCGAGGAGTGGATCGAGACAGGTGACGAACTGCGATGGTTTGAAACCTTCAAGTCGCCTGTCGCGCTGGATGGCCAAATTATCGGCACCGTCGGCTATGCCCGCGATCTGACCGAATACAAGGTCATGGTTGCTGCTTTGCGCAATAGCGAGGCAGAGTTTCGCAGCCTCTTCGAATTGTCGGTGGTGGGCAGCGCTCAATCTGATCCCTTGACCGGCCGACTATTGCGGGTCAACCAAAAGTTTTGCGAAATCACCGGCTATTCGGCTGAAGAACTCCTGACCCTATCCTTCGCCGATATTACCCACTTCGACGACCGGGAGAGTAACTGGCAAGGTTTTCGTGCTGCCATGGCTGGAGAAATTGATCTCTATGTCGTTGATAAACGCTATGTGCGCAGGGATGGCAGCATCGTCTGGGTTAATGTGCAATTGACTGCCGTACGTGACGAACAGAATCATGTCACGCGTTCGATTGCCGTCATTCAAGACATCACCATTCATAGGCAAGCTGAGGCCGCTTTGCGCGACCAGCTGAAAATCCAGGATTTGTTGTCCAAGATTGCCGCAACCGTACCTGGGGTGATCTGCTCGTTCATGTTGCGCCCGGACGGTACGGCGTGCATACCATACGCCAGCGCCGCACTGTATGAGTTCTACGGCCTGCAGCCTGAAGATGTCAGGGAGGACGCCGCTCCCCTTTTATCGAGGGTTTACGCCGACGACATCGGTCGCTTGAACGAGACGATCACTGCTTCAGCCAGCACGATGACACCATGGCGTGCCGAGTTCCGGGTCCACCATCCGACCAGAGGGATATTGTGGATCGATGGTCATTCGATGCCGCAGCGGGAACCCGACGGCAGCGTTCTATGGCACGGGTATTTGATGAATATCACTGCCCGCAAGCGCTCGGAAGAGGCGCTGCGCGAAAGTGAACGAGATCTCCGGCTGGCACAGGCTGTTGCCCAAACAGGGAGTTGGCGCCTCGATGTCAATAAAGATGAATTACGCTGGTCGGACGAGAACTATCGCATTTTTGGTGTTCCCAAGGGCACGCCACTGACTTATGAGACGTTTCTCTCGACAGTGCATCCAGATGACCAGGCCTTCGTCGACCAAGCCTGGCGTAATGCCCTGCTTGGCGCTCCATACGATATCGAACATCGAATCGTGGTCGCTGGCGAAATTAAGTGGGTCAACGAGCGGGCCGAACTGGAATTCGACCAGCAGAGGAATTTGCTCGGTGGTTTTGGCAGTACTCAGGACATATCGGAACGCAAACGTTCCGAAGCAGCCCTTTTTGCCAGTGAGTCACGCTTCCGTCTGGCCATGGAGGCGATTTCCGGCGTCGTTTATGACTGGGATAGACGTAGCAGTTCAACCTATTGGTCAAGTGGTCTCAGCCGGGTCTTTGGTCTCAGCGGGCTGGATGCTGCGTCCGGACGAAGATGGTGGCGCGAGAACGTCCATCCGGATGATCTGATCCGTATTCGACCCGAGGTCGTGCCCAACCTGAAGACGCGCTGCGATAGCTTCCAACTGGAATATCGCATGCGGCACAGCGCTGGATACTGGATACACATCTCGGACTGTGCCCATATCGTCCGCGATTCCGTTGGCCGGGTCGTGCGCGTCATCGGTAGTCTGACGGACGTCAGTGCGCGCAAGCATGCCGAGGAAAAATTGCGCCGCTTTAACGATTCGCTCGAAGAGCTGGTCGCCCAGCGCACCGCCGAATCCGAGGAGCGCTCCCGCGCCTTGCTCGAATCGGAGCGCTTCGCCCGCGCCACCATCGATGCACTTAGCTCTTCGGTGTGCGTGCTTGATGGCACGGGGCACATCATTGCGGTGAACAGGGCGTGGCGCGAATTCGCACGGGATAACGGCGCACTATTGGAACAAGTATGTGAAGGCGCCGACTACCTCGCCATCTGTGATGCGGCTTCAGGCGCCTCAGATCCCGTCGCCGCCCAGGTTGCTGCAGTAATCCGGGAATTTGTTGCCGGCCGGCGTCAGGATTTCTCGACTGAATACGAATGCCATTCGCCGGAAACGCGGCGTTGGTTTGCCATGAAACTGAGTTGCTTCCCTGGTGCCGATCCGCTTCGGCTGGTGGTCAGGCACGAGGAAATTACCGAGCGCAAACTGGCCGCTGAAGATCAACTGGAAAGCGCCAAGCGCTTGCAGCGATTGGCCGCCCACCTGGAGACGGTGCGCGAGGAACAAAGTGCAACGATTGCGCGCGAAATCCATGACGAACTCGGCGGCACATTGACCATGGTCAAACTCAGTCTGGCCATCGTTGCCCATGGTGTGGCGGCAACAAAGCCACTGCACGATTCGCTGCGTGGCATTCTTGATCAGATCGACATGGCGCTGCGGACCGTCAAGCGAATTTCAGCCGATTTGCGGCCGGCTACACTTGATACCCTTGGGCTGGTAGCAGCGATCAAGTGGCATGTCGCCCAGTATTCCAAAATGACGGGCATTGCAACGGTACTGCACTTGCCAGAATATGTCCGGCTTTCGAAAAACCGCAGTACGGCCATATTCCGGATCATTCAGGAGGCTTTGACCAACGTTGCCAAGCACGCTGGCGCAAGCACCGCTTGCGTTGCGATAAGCAAATGTGGCGGCGAGCTAATTATTGAAGTTAGTGACAACGGAATTGGTATAACGAAGTCCAATCGTTTCAAACCCGACTCTTTTGGCTTGATCGGAATGCATGAGCGGGCTCTATATCTGGGTGGCGCGCTTTCCATCACCGGGATGCCCAATGCCGGGACGCGTCTTGACTTGCGTATCCCTCTTGACGACTGAATGGTAGACCGTGACCAAGAGCATCAAACACATACTGATAGTGGATGACCACGCCGTTGTCCGTGGCGGCCTTCGTCAATTTCTGGCCGATACCGACGATCTCGAAATTGTGGCCGAAGCGGAGACTGGTTCCGATGCGCTGGCGCTAATTCCTGGTAGCGACTGGGACCTCGTGTTGCTGGATATGTCACTTCCGGATCTCAATGGGTTGGAGGTGCTCAGGCGTATCAAGCGGATGCGCCCGAACCTGCCTGTGCTGATCTTCAGCATGTTCTCGGAGGCGGAGTTTGCCATTCCGGCACTTGATGCAGGTGCCTCCGGCTATCTCAACAAGGACAGTCCGCCGTACCAGATACTGACCGCGATTCGCACTGTAGTTGATGGCGCTCGCTACGTTAGCCCGAGCCTGGCCGAGCAACTGCTTTCCGGGGTGACGTCGAACAGCCCCAAAGCGCCCCACGAAACGCTGTCGCGGCGTGAAATGGAGGTTCTATTGCTGCTGAGCAAAGGAATCATGTTGACCCGAATCGGCGACAGCATCCATGTCAGCGTAAAAACCGTCAGCACCTACAGGGCACGGATCCTGCAGAAACTCGGTGTGCAGTCAAATGCCGAATTGACCCGATATGTTCTCGAGCACAAGCTCGGCTGATCCAGTTCGGTTTGACGACGTTGGGCCGTATCCTTACGAGTCAAGCCCACCCTCCAAGTCTCTGGCAATCAGGCGAACGGACGCAATAGCTCGGCCCGCCAGCATCTCAAGTACCAGGGACTGTCCATGATTTGAAAGCGTGCCACGGGCGCCGGATCAGCGGCTTGACTCTCCGTGATATGACTTATGACGTAGGTGTATTCCTACGTTGCTCGCCCCGTTCTCCTACAGAACTAGTAAGTGCTTCTGATATCTGCGTGGCATGGCTTCTGGGAGACTCCAATCAACGTCTGAGACACAAATTTTTAACAGTGTACGTTCCCCTTCCACAAAATTGAGAGTGAATTCCCATGAACCAACAACTTGCTCCGCTTTTTCAAAGCATTGATCTTTCCAGCAAACTGAGCGCCCTGGCACTTTCCAATTTTGAAGAGTTGATGGCCCTGGATTTTGACCATACCCAAGGGTTGGTCGAGCGAGGCACTCAACAATTGAGGGATGCTTGCTCTGATCAAGGCATTTCCCGCGAAGCCTCTGAATTGCCGGAAGCAATACAGAGCGGGATGCATGTTTTCATCGACTTGACGCGCGACACCATGCTCGCCGTAACGGACTACCAGGTCGCAAAATTTCGCCTGGTGCAAAACCAGGCAAGTGAAGTGCAAAAAGAAATTTCCGCTGCCTTCAAGCAACAACTTACCCTGATTCAGACATCGGGGACCGCTGGCAATCGAATCAGCAAGTCCCCTGCGCTCTCGCAAAAGCGTGCTGCGTAATTAACAATTTCCAAGAGCTCAACCGGCCCCAACCCCATCAGAGAAAAAATAGAGCGACAAACCAAAGGAGCGAGACATGCCTTCTGAAATGTATGGTGTTTATTCTGACGAGACTCACGAGCAGTTTATCCAGCGGGCCAATCGTGTTTTTCCGGCAGATTGCGTTAGAGCCTGGTCGCGCATCGAACGTGCGGTATTCAATCACCTGATGGCAAAACTGATTCACCGGAACACCTATAGCGCCATTTCCGATGAGATGCTTGAAGAGTGTCGGGATGACATGACCGAGATTGTCAGTCGATGTGGGGAAAACTTTGATTGATAGCCCGAAAGGGAACCGCATTCTTGCGGCGCTATCGAGCGATGATTATTTTCGCTTGCTGGGTCATCTTGAGTTCACCCAATTGGCATTTGGCGAGGTTCTCTACTACTCAGGTGATCGGCAGAGATATATCCATTTTCCGACAACCAGTATCGTCTCCCTGGATTTTTCCACCGAGGATGGATTCTCGGCACAATTGGCGATAGTCGGCAATGACGGGCTGGTCGGCATACCGATGATTCTGGGTGGAGAAACCACCACCCACTCTGCCATCGTCCAGAGCGCTGGCAATGCATTCCGACTGCGCGCCGACAGGGTTTGCTGCGAACTCAGCAAGGGCGGCGATTTACAGTCGCTGTCCTTGCGCTATGCGCAGGCGCTGATGACTCAGATTGCCCAGAGTGTTATCTGCAATCGCCATCACTCAGTCAAACAGCAGTTGTGTCGCTGGCTCTTGCTCAGCCTGGACAGGCTGCCCGGCAATCAACTCCACGTGACCCAGGAATTGATCGGGCACATGTTGGGTGTACGTCGCGAAACAGTCACCGAGGCCGCCGGAAAGCTTCAGGCAGCAGGTCTGATTGAATACAGCCGAGGTCGAATTACCGTCATAGATCGGGCGGGCATTGAAGCCCTTGCTTGTGAATGCTATGCCGCCACGAAGGTTGAAATGGATCGTCTGTTCCATTTGACGCTGGAAGATCACCCCGGAGTCCGGGACCGCCTCAATCTGGCGACGCTGCGCCAACGTGCATTCAAATACCATCATGAACAACAGTGCTGATACGCAAAAACAGAAGAAATTGCGTGACCGGGCCGAAGCGAACCTTGCATATCAAAATCAGCCGGACCGGCAACCGGTAGGGAACGATCCACGACAACTGCTGCACGATCTGCACGTGCATCAAGCCGAACTTGAGATGCAGAATGAGGAGCTACGCCGGGCTCAGGCTGAACTGGAGGATTCGCGGATGCTATATCGCGATCTTTACGATCTGGCGCCGATAGGTTACTGCACCCTCGACGACGAAGGCCTGATAGTGCAAGCCAACCTTACCGCCGCCACCTTGTTGGGTGTGGCTCGCGAGGCGCTGGTCAAACAGCCAATCCGGCGCTTCATTGCCAAAGAAGAACAAGATACGTTTCACTTCTACAACCAACAGCTCATTTCAACAGAGGGGCTGCATACCTGCGATCTACGCATGGTGAAGAGTTGTGGATCGACATTTTGGGTACGTCTGAGCTCGGTTTGCGAGGCCAGCCCTGGCAACAAGCCGGTATATCGCCTTACCTTTGGCGATATCACCGAGAGCAAGAATCTGGAAGAGGCTTTGCGCGATCAGAAGTCGTTCTTTCATTTGATTGCGGAGAACCTTTCCGACTTCATCGCGGTGCTCGATACGGAGGGCAGCCGGCTCTATAACAGTCCTTCCTACGAGCAGTTTTTCGGTAATGTCAGCGACTTGCAAGGCACCAATTCATTCGCCGAAATTCACCCGGATGACCGGGAGCGCGTCAAACAAGTGTTCATGGAAACCGTCCGGTCCGGCCAGGGGCGCCAGATTTACTATCGCTTCGTATTGGCCGATGGCAGCATCCGTGACATGGAGTCACGGGGCAGTGTAATCAAGGACAGGGATGGGCAAGTTGTTCGCGTGGTGGTGGTTTCGCACGACATCACCGAGCGCAACCGGCTTCTCGAGAAGCTGCATCAAATGGCCTTTCATGATCCCCTGACGCAACTGCCCAATCGCCGGCTGTTCGGTGATCGTCTGAGTCAGGCCATGGCAGCGAGCACCCGCAGCAGTTGCTATGGTGCCTTGATGTTCCTCGATCTGGACAGCTTCAAGCCGCTCAACGACGCGTACGGACACGATGTTGGCGATTTGCTGTTGATTCAGGTGGCGGAGCGGCTCAAAGGCTGCGTGCGCGAGATTGATACCGTGGCCCGCTTTGGCGGCGACGAGTTTGTCGTCATGCTGGGGCAGCTCGACATGGACGAGGCTGAATCGATCTCGCAAGCCGGGAGCATCGCTGAAAAACTGCGGGTTGCCCTGGCCGAGCCCTACATCCTCAACATCGCTCATGCCGGAGAGGTCGAATCCGTCGTGAGTTATCGATGCACGGCGAGCATTGGTGTCGCTTTGTTCAACCACCAGGAAACAAGCCAGGGCGCCATCCTGAAACGGGCCGATGCGGCGATGTATCAGGCCAAACATGGCGGCTGCAACCAGGTTCGGTTTTGTCGAGCACAAGCTGCGTGACGTCTTGTGCCGGCTACTCTTCGCCGAGTAATGCCGCACCATGATTGGCTGGTTCTACGGTCAACCGGAAATAATGGCCAAAAATGAAATGCCTGTGCGCCGGATTCAGCGCTCGCCCAGCGCCGCTTCGATGAGCCGGCGTGAAATGCTGATCGGTTCGGGCAGGATGGGCAGGGCGTCGGGCGAAAACCACCCAGCTTCCTCGATCTCGTTCGGGTCCGGCGTGATCGTGCCGCCGGCGTAGTCGGCAAAAAAGGCGACCATCAGCGAATTGGGGAAAGGCCAGGGCTGACTGTGGAAATAGCGCAGGTTGGCGATTGCGATGCCGACCTCCTCGCGCACTTCGCGGGCGGCGCATTCCTCGAGCGTTTCGCCCGGCTCGACAAAACCGGCCAGGGCGCTGAAGACGCCCGGCTTGAAATGCGGGCTGCGGCCGAGCAGCAACTTGTCGCCATCACGCACCAGCACCATGACGGCCGGCGAAATGCGCGGATAGGCGAGCAGGCCGCAGGCCGGGCAGGCCATGGCCAGTTCGCCGGTTTTCATCGCCGTCGGCGTGCCGCACTTGCCGCAAAAGCGGTGGTTGGCCTGCCAGTCGAGCAACTGGGTGGCGCGGCCGGCCAGGGCGAAGGTGTCGGGCCCGGCGATTGAGAAAATGGCGCGCAGCGGGGTGGCTTCGCCGCCGCGAATTTCGGGGTGCTCCGGCACATCCGCCGCGTAGCAGCGCAGGCCGTTCAGGTCGCCAACGTGCAGGGCGTTTTCGGGCTGGCCGAAATCGGCGGCCAGCCCGGCCGGAAAGATCGAGCCGGCCCCACTGATCGTCAGCAGGCGATGCTCGCAGCGCAGTATCCAGTAGGCGGGCTGGTTCATGGCTCAGGCGGAAATGGTCTGCGCCGACGGGTTGGGCGGCAGTCGATAGATCGTCGTTTCGGCATTCGGCGCCAGGCTGCCGAGGGCGAGGCTCATGATCGAAATGAACAGGCTGGCGAAAAAGGCAGTCCAGAAGCCGGAAATGGTGAAGCCTTTGACCACCTTGGCGACCAGCATGAGCAGCAGCGCGTTGATGACCAGCACGAACAGGCCGAGCGTGAGCAGCGTCAGGGGCAGGGTCAGGAAAACGAGCAGGGGCCGCAGGACAGCGTTGGCGAAACCGAGCAGCAGGGCCGAGATGATCAGTGTCGAGGTGCTGGAAAAGCGGATGCCCTTGAAGACCAGGCTGGCGCCCCACAGGGACAAGGCGGTGATGCCCCAGTGGATGAAGAAGCCCAGCAGATTGTCGAACATGTTTTTGCCTTTGTTGAAATGGGTGCCGCGTTTTTCGGCCTGAATTGCTTGCCGGGATGCTGAATTTTACGGCTTATGGCAGACGGATTTACTGCTGCTCGGCTGGACGTTTGATCTCGGCGCGCAAGTAAGGGGCGTCGGCACTCTGGAAGAACATCAGCGCGATGGCTTGCGGCGGGCCTTCCTTTTCCCAGGCGACGCGCTTGTAGCCGGGCATGATGCAGTCGTTGGCGAAGGTTTCGCCGGGCTGCAGCGGGTTCAGCGAGTTGAAATAGAGATGATCCGGGCCGACAAAGTAGGCAATCGAGGCGCGTGAACGGGGAATGGGCACCGGCGGGTCGATGCCGTCGGGGCGAAAGCTGACCTTGAATTCACGCGGCTCGGCCGGATCGGCGGCGGTGGCCGGCGAGAAATCGGCCTGCACGCGCTGGCCATTCTGGCGCCAGTAAAGGCGCAGGACCGGCGTTGGCTCGGGGGCCGACCACATCAGGTGGAGGTTCTGGCCATCCCGGCAAAAGATGTCGCGCGTGCTGGTCGCAGTGTCGGACCAGTTTTCGCCCACCTTGCGGTCGATTCGCTCCACTTCGATGCCGGCTGGTGCGATGAGCGACTGGGTGTAGATCAGGCCGACGGTTGGCAGGTTGAAACGCTGCACGGGGCCGACGGCATGGGGCAAAGCGGCGGCCGGCGCAGACTGGAAGGCGCTTTGGGTCAGGCCGCGCGAAGCATGGAAAATCGGCCCCTGGGCCAGCGTGGCAGCACCAAAGGGCAGGAGCAGGATGAACAGGCCGCTGGCCGCCATGAACAGGCTTTCGCCCTTGCTGAAGGCCGGCCGCAGCAGACGGCCGCATAGCGTATGGCCGGCAAACCAGACGAGCGGGCCAAGGACAAGCAGGGCGAGATAGAAATAGGCCAGCGCCTCGGGCCCCGAAATCGCCATGCTCGGGATGACAATGACGCCCGCCGTGACCGGCAGGAGCAGGAAGAGCGAGAGCAGGCGCAGCGATAGCCAGCTGCCGGCCTTGTGGCGCGCGGCGAAATGGCGGCGCTCGCGGAACAGGATCAGCCCGGCCGCCGCCAGCACGGCGACGCCGACGGTGCCCCAGGCCCACTGGTCGAAGAGGGGCAGCTTGCTGAGGCTCGTCAGGAAATAGTGGATGTCCATATCGTGCTTTTATCGGGAGGTGGGCTGGCGGGACGGATGTCCTTGACCCCAGGCTGGCCACGGCAAATGGTTGCAAACAGGTTGTCAGAATACTCAATTATTCCGGCTATGGCTGGCTAGGCAAAGGCGAGCGACAACTGTGGCGAGGGTTCTGCCGCGATGATGGCCTCCATCGTCAGCGCATGCGGCGATGGTGTGTCCAGCATTGCCGCGAAGTCGGCCTCGGGGAAGTCGGCGTGATCGCTCAGCCAGAAGCTGCATTCGTCACGATCAAGGATGACCGGCATGCGGGGGTGAATCCCGCCGATGGTGGCATTGGCGGCGGTGGTCAGAATGGCACAGGTGGTTCCAGCCAGCGGATGGTGGTCGAAAATGCCGGCGAATATGAGCAGCTCGCCATTGGCCTCGCTGATGCGCATTTTCTGTTTTGCACCGGCTAGCGTCTGCCATTCATGAAAAGCCGTGGCGGGAATGAGGCAGCGATTTCGTTTCAGGATCTTGCTGTAAAACGGCTTGCTGGCCAGTCCTTCGCCGGGCAGGGTGAGCAGCGGGCTGCGCGGTGGCTGGTCGAGAAAACTGCCGACCAGCCCCCAGCCGGCAAGGCTGCCGACAAAACCGGGGTTGCCGGCGGTGATCATCAGCACCGGGTCGTTCGGCTGCAATTCGCCGCTGCGGGGTTGTTCGCCGTGGTCAAGGTGAAGCTGCGGAAAGCGCCTGTTCAGTGCCCTGATCCTGGCCTTGAGTTCGTAGCATCCGCACATGGCGGCGTCTCCGGGATTACGATATACAGTAGTTTATACAGTATTCTTGAGGTGCACAAGGCTGATCTTTTCGGCCCTCCCGGTTGCCGGCGCGCCATTTCATTTTTTGCCGTTTTTTCCGGTTGACCGCGCCCCGAAGGAAGCACCCTTGGGGTGTGGGAACCAGTCTAGGCGTTCCTGCCGTGCATGACGATGCGCGAGACGAACCAGATGGCCACCAGATTGGCCGCGACGGCGACGTAGCCGACCAGCGAATAGCCGACGATGCGGCCGCTGGCGTCGAGCGAGGTGAGGAAGCCGGCCAGCGTCGTGGCCATGCCCATGGCCAGCGATTGGACGGTGCTGTTGAGGGACATGAAGGTGCCGCGCAGCTTGGGCTGGGCCGACGAGGCGATGATTGCCATGGACGGGATCATGCGTCCCGAGATGAGCACGAAAAAGCTGGCCGAGATGATCAGCCAGACCCACAGCGGCAGCACGCCGGCGTGGGTGAGAACCAGGGTCGGGATCATGGCGAGCAGGGCGACCAGCCGGTAGACCTCGACCTTGCCGTGCTTGTCGGCCCAATGCCCGATCAGCCGGGCGCTGATGAAGGTGGCCGAGCCGCCGACCAGATAGACGATGGGGATGTCGGTCTGGGCGATGCCAACGTTATTGACGGCATAGACCGTGATATACGGGATGATCGTGAAGCCGGAAAAGATGATCAGCGCCGAGAAGAACAGGGCGCGCCGGTGGTTGGGGTCGCCGAGCACGCTGAAGGTGGCCGAGAGCAGGTGGGCGCGCTTTTCCTCGCTGAGGTGGTGGCGCAACTGGGGCAGAAAGCGCAGGCCGATGCCGAGGAAAACGACGCTCAGCCCGGCGATCAGCACGAAGGGGGCGCGCCAGCCGAAGTGATTGGCCAGCCACAGCGAGAGCGGCACGCCGGCAATGGTCGAGATCGAGAAGGCGCTCGACACCACGCCGCTCGCCCGCCCGCGGCGCGAAAAGGGGATGGCGTCGGCGATCATGGTCTGGACCAGCGCCCCCATGATGCCGCCGAACACGCCGGCCATGCCGCGCGCCAGGATCAGCGTCGAATAGCCCGGCGCCAACCCGCAGGCCAGCGTCGCCAGGCCGAACAGCGTGAATACGATGAGCAGCAGGCGCTTGCGTTCGAAGAGGTCGACAAAGGTCGCCGCCAGAATCCCGGAGACCGCCGCACTGAAACTGTAGGACGCCACGAGCAGCCCGAACTCGTGCGTGCCGATGCCGAAGGCCGCCATGAGGATCGGCCCGAGCGGCATCATGATCATGAAATCGAGCACGTGGCTGAACTGGATGCCGGCCAGCGTCAGCAGGAAAAAACGTTCGGTGCGGGGTGAAAGGGCGGTGGTCATGGAGCGGGAAAATCGGGCGCGGTCGGCAAGGATACGCTGCCCGGGGCGGCAGCGATCAGCCCGCCACAAAAGTATCCGGCATTTGCAAAGCGATGACTTCGCCGAGCGCCGTGGCGACGCCGTCGGCGTAAACCGTGGCCTCGACGACGACCTTGCGGCCCTTGATTTCCTTCACCTTGCCGCGGATTTCGAGGACCGGGCCGAGCGGTGTCGGCTTGAGGTAACTGACCTGCAGTGAGCCGGTGACGAAACGAAAGGCCGGCAGGCTGTCCATGCTCCGGTTCTCGGCCTTGTACATCGCGGCGGCCGCCGTTCCCGTGCCGTGGCAGTCGATCAGCGAAGCGAGCAAGCCGCCGTAGACAAAACCGGGGATCGCCGTGTGTTCCGGGCGCGGCTGGAAATGCGTGACGGTTTCGTCGCCCTCCCAGAACGTCTTGATCTGGTGCCCGTGCTCATTGTTGCGGCCGCAGCCGTAGCAATGAGCGAGGTTCTCCGGGTAGTAATCCTGAAAGGCCTGCATGTTGTCTCCTTGTTATTGGCAAAGCAGCATCGTAGGCGAGGCGTTACGCAACGGCCACTGTTGGGGCAGACAGGCGGCGTGCAAATTCAGCCAGCGCGGCGCCAACATTTCATTTTTGGCCGAAATTTCCGGTTGACCGTGGAGTTCGCAGAAAACGCCTAGCAGCACTCTTCCTCGATCTGCAGCAACAGGCCTAGGGCTTCTCCGTCGTTCCAGTGTTCAAAAAAATCGCGAAACTGGTTGATGTTGGAGTGGATCAGAAAAAGATCGTCCGGTTTGGTGACCGCGTTGCCGGCTCGTTTTTTGGCGAAGTATTCCCAGAAGGCATTGCTTCGGCCCGGGATGGCCAGTTGCCGGTCGAGATATTCCATGAGCCGGCGGGCATTGCCGGCGCAATCGATGTCCTGGAAGCTGACGTAGCGGTCGGTCTTGCGACAGGCGCATTGTTGAGACATGGCGTTCTCCCTGAAAGTTGTCGGGAAGAACTTTAGCCGGATGGCCAGCTGGCTGTCCGTCGGCTGGCCGACGTTTTGGTTCAGGGCAGCGGAGAACAGCGCGCCCTGAGGGCGTCGAGCGACGGGACGAGCAGGCTGCGCCGGCTCTGGCGGAGCAGAACGCCTTCGCGCCCCCACTGGTTGATCAGCGAGGAAATGCTCTGTCGCGTCGTGCCGAGCAGGCTGGCGATGTCCTGCATGCTGAAATCGAGCGGGACGAGCCAGCCATGCTCCTGGCGCAGGCCGCGCCGTTCGGCCAGTTGGCAGAGAAAGCGGGCGAGCCGGGCCGGCACTCCACGAAAGGCGAGGTCTTCGATGAGGCCGACCGCGTTGCTCAGCAGACGGCCCATGACGCGCATCATGACCGGTGTCACCGATGGATCGGTGGCCAGCTTGCGGGCGAAGGTCGGTGTGTCGATGAGCCAGATGCTGGTCGGCACAACGGCTTCGACATAGGTCGGCGTGTGCGTCGTGTAGATGTCGCCGGCCTCGAGAAAGCTCAGGTTGAGCTCGCGGTTGTCGCCGGCCAGATAAACCCGCAAGCGACCGGACTGCACCATGAGTACCTGATTGTGCGGGCTGTCGGGTGTCGACAGCAGATAGCCTTTGGGCACGTCGCGCAGCGTGAAGCCGTCGAGCAGCGCCCCCTGCGCAATGGTGGCGAGATCGGGTTTGGCGAGATGGGCGTGAGCATGCATTCGAAACTTCATGCAAGAGAAATGCCTAAAACCAGGTCATTGATTAAACGGATTTAAATTTTTACGCCCGGGCCAATTGCCGGTTTTGCGACAGGCCATCCCGGCAAGCCCGACAAAGGGGGCGGCAACGAATCGGCGAACCAATTTGAGTATCGGCACTCAAACGCCATGTAGCCGCCGCCGTAAAACAGTCACTCAACATGCGACGCCCATCTCCTGGCTACATACTTTTCCACGATGAGAGGCTTGCCATGAATATATCCCTGAACCGCCGCCTGGCCCTGCCGGGCATCCTCGCCGTCGCCGCCATTGCCCTGGCCACGTTTTCCATGCCGGCCTTTGCCGACGACATCAAATTCAAACTCTCCGGCGACATGGAGGTGCCGCCTGTCGCCACCAAGGCCAGCGGTGAAGGAATGATCACCATCAAGCCCGACATGAGCGTCAGCGGCAAGGTCATGACCAGTGGGCTGACCGCCACGATGGCGCATATCCACATCGGCAAGGCCGGGGCCAACGGGCCGGTCGTCATCACCCTGAGCAAGAGCGGGGACAATGGCTGGATGGTCCCCGAGGGCAGCAAGCTGAGTGCTGATCAATATCAGGCCTACAAGGCCGGTGAGCTGTACGTCAATGTGCATAGCGCCGAATACAAGCCGGGCGAGATTCGCGGCCAGTTGATGCCGCCGATGGCCCCGAAGTCCTCCTACTGAAACCGTCGCGATCAAACTTCAATGAGCCAGACCCTCTACGACTTCAGCGCCCAGCGCCTGAACGGTGATGAGCAGAGCCTCGACGCCTACCGCGGCAAGGTTCTGCTCATCGTCAACACTGCCAGCCAGTGCGGCTTCACCCCGCAATACACCGGCCTCGAAGAACTCTACCGGCGGTTCAGGGAGCGGGACTTTGTCGTTCTCGGCTTCCCCTGCAACCAGTTCGGCGAGCAGGAACCAGGCGACGCCGAAGCCATTGGCCAGTTCTGCCAGACCCGTTTCGATGTCACTTTTCCGCTCTTTGCCAAGATCGAGGTCAACGGCGACAACGCCCATCCGCTCTACGCCTGGCTCAAGCACGAAGCGGCCGGCATTCTGGGTACCGAGGCGATCAAATGGAATTTCACCAAATTCCTCGTCGACCGTGAGGGCAAGGTCGTCCATCGCTACGCCCCGGCTACCCGGCCGGAGGAACTGGTGGAAGCGGTCGAAGCGCTACTTTAAGCGGTGCCAGCGACGGAACTGTTGCCGTCAGCATCCGTCGAACCAACACCCCGTCGCCTAAAAGGAGTCTCCCATGCAAGCCCAACTGCACACCATGGCCAACCTGTTTGCCCAGCTCGGACTACCCACCGACGCGGTTGCGCTTGAGAACTTCATCGATACCCATCGCCCGCTGGATAACGAAATTCCGCTCTACCGCGCACCCTTCTGGAGCGACGCACAACGCGCCTTCCTCAAGGAAGAAATCATCGAGGATGCAGATTGGTCTGCGGTTATCGACGAATTGAACGGGCGATTGCGCTAGGCCGTCTCGCGTCGACAGTTTTCGGGCGGTGCTGGTCGCCGCTCAATTCCCGCCGGTATCCGGCCCCAGCTTGCCGCCCGAAGCCATTACCCGGTCGCCTAGCGCCTGCAGCGTTTCCTGGGCGTCGTTGGCGGCTTCCTGCATCTCGTCCTGGGTCAGGGGGCGAAGCAGCGCTTCGAGTTCGATGCGCTGAATGTTCGGGCACTTGGCGACAACACCCTGCAGGATGCTGTCGACCTTTCTGGCGCCCAGCCCGAACAGCACCTTTTCCAGCACGAACAGGCGGACAACGATGATGTCCTCCTCGTTCTGCGCTGTCGCCTGCACCGCCTCGATTTCCCGGCGCAGATAGCCGCGGAACTTGAGCGGCGTTATATCGGCGGGCACCTGCAAAATGGAAGAACGGAATTGGCCTTGGATCATGGTCGGGCAGAAGACTGGAAAGCAGGGATTTTCGCAGAATGGGCCGCGCTATGCGGCCAAACTTGCTTGCTTGTCCGCTTGTTTCCCGGCCGATAGCCATTTCAGCAAGGTCTGGTACAGGTGATCAGGATGAAATGGCTTGGCAAGATAGTCCTTCATGCCGGCATCGAGGCAATTCACCCGGTCTTCGGTAAAGACATTGGCGGTCATCGCAATAATCGGCGTCAGCTGGTTCTTCGATTCGGCAAGAATCGCCCGGGTGGCCGAAATGCCGTTCATCACGGGCATCTGGATATCCATCAGGATGAGCGCATAGTCCTCCCGGCGGGCCAGTTGAACGGCCTGTTCGCCGTTATTGGCGACATCGACCTTGAGGCCGACCTGCTCGAGCAGGTCGCGGGCAACTTCCTGATTCACGGCTTCGTCTTCGACCAGCAGGATGCGTTTTCCCGGATGCAGGTGAAGAATCTGGCTGGCCGGCAGTTCAATTGCCGCGCTGTTTTCATGGGCGACTGTCGTGGCGGACTTCGGCAGGTTTATCTCGAACCAGAAATTGCTGCCTTGCCCCGGCGTGCTGTCGACGTCGATTTTCCCGCCCATGAGACCGACCAGGCGCTTGCTGATCGCCAGCCCGAGACCTGTGCCGCCATATTTCCGGGTCATCGAGCTATCGGCCTGCTCGAAGGCGGAAAATATTCGGGCCTTGTCTTCCATGCCAAGACCAATGCCCGTATCGATCACTTCGAAGCGGAGCAGGGCGGCGTCCCGGCTTGATTCGCGCTCGATGACGCGGACGGTGATGCTGCCATGTTCGGTAAATTTGACGGCATTGGCCGCCAGATTGATCAGCACTTGCCCGAGACGCAGGGGGTCGCCGCTGAATACCTGGTTGAGCAGGCCTGGCGGAATGCCGGCATGCAGCTCAAGCCCCTTGGTTTGCGCCTTGTCGCCGAGAAGGCTGAGCAGACTGTCGAAGACCGGGGCGAGCTTGAAGTCGGTTGATTCGAGCACCAGCCGGTCGGCTTCGATCTTCGAAATGTCGAGGATGTCATTGATCACCGAGAGCAGATGATCGGCTGCGAACTTTGCCTTGTCGAGCTGATCCCGGCCCTTTTCGTCGGTCATCCGCGAGCGGGCCAGCCTGATCATGCCGGTGATGCCATTGAGCGGCGTGCGTAGTTCGTGGCTCATGTTGGCCAGGAAGGTGCTTTTTGTGCGGCTGGCCGCTTCGGCAGCATCCTTGGCGGAGAGGAGTTCGGCGGTTCGGGCCTCGACCAGTAATTCGAGATGGTTGCGGTAGGCGTCCAGCTCGAGCTCGGATTGCTTGCGTGCCGTGATGTCCCGGGTCACCGCCAGATGGGCGACTGCACCGCCAACCTGCACCGGGACGGCGTGCGACTCCATGGTGCGACGGGCGCCATTCAGTCCGATGATGGCGAATTCAAGCATGCCGCTTTGGCCATTGATTACGCGTTGATGGAATTCGACAAAGGCCTGGCGATCCTCGGGGGCGACAAGGTCAAAAACGGACAGCCCGGCAACCTGGTCGAAAGATGGGGCTTCGATCATCCCGAGGCCGGCCGGATTCATCTGCACCAGCCGTCCTTCCGTATCCACCAGCTTGACGCACTCCGGTTCGGTTTCGATGATCGTCCGGAGATTTTCTTCGCTGAGTGCCAGGCGTTTCCGGTCGCGTTCCGAGTTGGCCAGCATCCGGAAGAGGAGCGTGCCCAGCAGGACGGAAAGGAAAAAGATCCCGGCAACCATGGCGGCGGTCTTGTACACCTCGGCTTTCCAGCCGCTCAGGTATTGATCGCTCGAGACGCCGACGATGGCAATCATCGGGACATTGTTCAGGCGCCGGAATGAAATGGTACGTTCGCGTCCATCGGCCGCATTTGAGGTGTGGTAAGTGGCAGATTTGAGGCCCGATTCGACCAAGGCGCGGAGCTCGGGTGAAACGTGGCTATCGCCCACCTGGCCCAGTGGAAGATCAGGGGCCGCCGGGAAACGCGCCACCATCCCCAGGTCCTCATCGCGCAGGATCACGACGCTATCCGGCGGGAGTTGATATTGCGCCAGAAGTTCGGCGAAATAGGTGAGGGCAACGGGGGCTGAAACCACGCCGGCAAAACGTCCATCACTATCGTTGAACCGGCGGGAAAAATTGACGATGTATTGCTTGGCGACGCGGCCAAGCCGGGGCTTGCGAAAACGCATAGTCCGGTCAGCATTGTCGCGGTGGTAGATGAAGTAATCGCGGTCCGCCCATGAAACTGCAGCCGTCTTGTCAACGCCTGTCCCGAGAAAGACCAGGCCGGATGCGTCGGCAATGCGCAGACCTTCAATCTCGAAATTTCGTTGCTGGTTGCGGGCGATCGAGGCGCTGATCGAGGCCTCATCAATCTTGCCTTTGGCCAGCTGCTGCTCCAGGTCATCGACAATGGCGTGCAGAGCCAGGTCGATGCTGCGTATGCTGCCGGAAACCGATTGATCCAGAGAGCTCACGACGTTTTTCGTCAGCGTCTCGGCCTCTTCCTCGTAGAGTGCCTTGCTGTGTTGAAGCGAATACGCCGCCAGGAAAAAGACCAGCAGATTCGCTCCAACCAGCACGATGACCAATAATATTCGTGCGCGCAGGGTGGAACTCATGATGGCGTAACGTACCGTGTCGGTTGCAATGGCCGGGGCCGGGGAAAATGGATTAGCGTATTGCTGGATTTTCCCAGAATTACTCCATAAGTAATAGTTGATGGATCGTGTCTCGGCGTTTGTTTGCGTCGAATCGTGAGAAATATCCTCAATTTACTTTGCCGATCTTGAATCAGGGGCAGGGCGTGTTCACCGTAACCGGCGGGACTGCGTTGGCCTGGGCGGGGTGGGCGGGCACGATCCGTTCATGCGGCAGGGCGGGGGCGGAGAAAGCCCGGCCTCCGGCCAGCCGGCGCCGGATCGCCCGGCGCCCGGGAACAAATCGCGATCGGCCCGATCCAACGAATGTCCAAATACCACTTGCGTTTCGTACTTGCTTTGAATCGACGAGGAAAATCCCGTGGCGACGATTTTCGATACCGTTGGTGCAGCACTGTTCGGCAGCCTGTCCGGCGAAGGAGATCGCACATGCTAGCGGCGCTTCTGGTCAGTGCGGTACGCAAGACCTGGTGGCAATCCTTCAATTCCCTGCCGCCGCTCGCCAGTTCTTCCAGTGCCCTGCTGCCTTCCAATGCCAGCCATCTGCGCTATTCGCTGTTGCGCTCGCTCAAGATGTTGCGGCGGCAGATGACGCTTTTTCAGTTGGGAGAAGCGGAGTTCTCCGGGTGTTACATCCTTGGCCATAGCGTGCTGCAGCCGGCCCTGGCCAGTATCCTGATCAAGAACGGCTGGGTCGTCCCCGGTGGCCCGCACTGGATCAAGGAGGTCATCAAGTACCAGCTGTCTTCCGCCGGTTTGGCCGTCGAACAGCAACTGGAGGTCTGGTGGGCCGAGTTGACGCTCGATCAGCGCCTGCGCGCCGCCCTGCTTGAATGAATGCCACGAACGCCAAAAAAGGGCGAGTTCGCGCTTTCCTTGAATCGTTCAAACATAAACCCCAAGGGGCGGGGTCGCTTGCCAAACAAGGAAAACCCGCGTCCAGATCGTCGCCATCAGCCCGACCGACCATCGCATCAGCAACCCTGCTTTTGCCCACCCCGCTGCCTGTCCCAGTAAGCCCCTAACCCTGCTTGCGCCATGCCGCCGGTGTCGTTTCGAAGGCCCGCTTGAAGGCCCGGTTGAAGGCGGCGTCCGATTCATAGCCGACCTCGCTGGCGATTTGTGCCGTGGCGGCGGTGCTTTCGCGCAGCCGGGCGGCAGCCAGTTGCAGGCGCCAGTTGGCCAGATAGCGCATGGGCGGCACGCCGATCAGGCTGGTGAAGCGCTCGGCAAAGGCGGAACGCGATAGGCCGACCTCCTGCGCCAGTTCTTCAGTCGTCCATGGGTGGGCGATGCGGGCGTGCAGGAGGGCGAGGGCCCGCCCGACCATGCGGTCGCGCAGGCCGGCCAGCCAGCCGGTCTGGCCGGCTGGCAAGGTGGCAAGATAACGGCGGACGCCCTCGACAAACAGCAGTTCGGCCAGTTTGCCCAGAATCGCGGCCGAGCCGCTGCCGCTGGTTCCGAATTCGCTGGCGGCATGACGGAACGAACTTTCCAGCCAGGCACCGCCGCTGCCGTCGCGGACGCCGAGCTTGAGCAGCGGCGGCAGGGCTTTGAGCAGCAGATTGTCGGCGCTGTCGCTGCCGAGGTAGCCGCAGACGATACGCGTCGGCTCACCGCCGCCACCGTAGCGCAGGATGGCGGGTCCCGGCTCGCTCGGTGCCTGCACCGCACTGTCGATGACTGCCGCCCGGAGTCCCGGGGCGCTGCCCAGCACGTGCCTGGCGTTGCTCGGCAGGAGAACGATCTCGCCAGCCTGGGCGGCGATGGCCGGGGCATCGTCGATGTGCACAAACATCCGCCCTTCGACGACATAGTGATAGGCGATCAGGTGGGCTGGCATCCTGCCCTGGGCGTGAAATTCCTCCGGCCCGACCTGCGACAGGACGCACCACGGCGCGGTGAATTCCGCATCGAGAAATACCCCGCCCGAGAAACGCACGGCGGCAAAGACTTCGGAAAGGACATCCATCTTTCGCCTCCGAGAACAAGTCTCCGGCGCCTTGGTCAAATCTTCAGGCGCCCCGGATATGGCCGGTCAATTGTCATGAGACTAACTTGGCACTGTGCGCGTTCCGGCTTTCTTGGCCGGTGACGACGCCAATCGACCGCGAAACTTTCCACCCCAAAGGAGCAAAACAATGATTATTCACGATAATCTGAATCTTTCGTATTCCGGCGCCAGCGCCGAGAGCCTGGGCCATTTCCGGCGCGCTTTGCACCAGTTCCAGTGCTATATCGAAGACCCGGTGGCCAGCGTCGATGCTGCCATCAAAGCCAGCCCTGAATTTGTCATGGGCCATATCCTCAAGGCCTATCTCCATTTGCTCGGCACCGAGCCGGCCGCCATCCCCGTGGCCCGCGGCTGCCTCGCCGCGACGGTCGGCATGCCGGCCAATGCCCGCGAGCGCGGCCATATCGATGCCGTGGCGCAAATGCTCGACGGGCAATGGCGCCGGGCCGGACGGCTGCTCGAAGATGTCAGCATTGACCACCCCCGCGACATCCTTGCCTTGCAGGCCGGGCATCTGGCCGATTTCTATGTCGGCAATACCCGGATGCTGCGTGACCGCATAGCCCGCGCGCTGCCCGCCTGGTCGCCGGACCTGCCGGGCTATCACGCGCTGCTGGGCATGCATGCCTTCGGTCTCGAGGAAAACGCCGACTACGCCCGGGCCGAGGCGCAAGGCCGGGCGGCCGTCGAGCTTGAACCGCGCGATGGCTGGGCCCAACACGCGGTGGCCCATGTCATGGAAATGCAATGCCGCACGCCCGACGGTATCGCCTGGATGCGCGCCAACCCCGCCGCCTGGTCCACCGACAGCTTTTTCAAGGTGCATCTGTGGTGGCACCTCGCCCTGTTCCACCTCGAGCTGGGCGAGATCGACGAAGTGCTGGCGCTGTTTGATGGCCCCATTCACGGCGAACGGTCGACCATGGTGCTCGACATGATCGACGCCTCGGCCCTGCTGTGGCGCCTGCACCTGCGCGGCGTCGACCTCGGCCAGCGCTGGTCAACGGTGGCCGATGGCTGGCAGCCGCTGGCCACGGCCGGCAACTACGCCTTCAACGACGTGCATGCGGTGATGGCCTTTGTCGGCGCCCGGCGCCCCGACGCCATCGCCGAGGTGCTGCAAACGCAGGAAGCCGTATTGCTCGGCAATGACGACAACGAAGCCTTCACCCGCGAGGTCGGGCATCCGCTGACGCTCGCTCTCAAGGCGTTCGGCCAGGGGGCCTACGGCGACACCGTACGCCTGCTGCGCCCGCTCCGCGAAATCGCCCACCGCTTCGGTGGCAGCCATGCCCAGCGCGACCTGCTCGACCTGACGCTGATCGAAGCGGCGCTGCGCGCCGGCCAGCACAATCTGGCCACCGCCCTGTGCGCCGAACGCCTGCCGAGCCGCGGCCACAGCCCGTTGACCCGGCAACTGCTGCGGCGCTGCGAGCCATTGAGCCTCGCCGCCTGAGTCTGCTTGCTGGACGGCCGTCTGGCATTTCATTTTTGGCCGTCTTTTCCGGTTGACCGTGGGATTGGCGGCAAGGGGGCTTCAGGCCCCCTTTTGCAATTATTGAAACGTAATTTTCTCAGGCTGCTAGTCTGAAAGCTGTGTCGAAACGAATACGAGGAAACAAGGGATGACTGTCGTGCGCAAACTCGGGATAGGCGTAGCCGTGCTGGTCGGCTTGCTGGTCGTGGCGGCCGGTGTGTTGTACGCGCTGTTCGACGAGGCGGCGATCAAGCGGCAACTGGTCGACCAAGTGGCGGCCAAGACGGGCCGGCAGTTGACCATCGGGGGCGAGCTTGGCCTCTCGGTCTGGCCGGACGTGGCGGTTCGCGTCGGGCAGCTTGGCCTTTCCGAAGCGGACGGCCGTAGCGAATTCCTCAAACTTTCTTCGGCTCGCATTGCGGTTGCCGTCATGCCGCTGCTCAGCAAGCGGCTGGAAGCCAGGCGCATTGAAATCGATGGTTTGACCGTCAATCTCGTCAAGCACAAGGACGGCTCGCTCAATATTGACGACCTGACCCGCGGCAAACCGGCGCCCGGCGCGGCGCCGGAGGCAGCGGCCGGCAAGCCTGGCGAGCCGCTGGAAATCGACGTCGCCGGGTTGGAACTGCGCAATGTGCGGGTCAATTGGCGCGACGAGGCAACCGGCAAGACCTCCGAAATTTCCGACCTTGACCTGTCGACCGGCGCCTTGTCCGGCAATACCGGGAGCAAGCATTTCTCGGTCGAAAAACTCAAGTTGGCGACGCAAGGCAGTTCCGGCGCCGACCATTTTGTACTCGCCCTTGAAACGCCGGGCGTGGTGTTGACGGCAGGCGAGGCCAAGGGCGAGACGCTGACTTTCACGGCGACGCTGGAAAGTGCCGGCAAAAAGGTGGCGGCCAAAATTGCGCTGCAGGATCTGGCCGGCTCGCTCGACGCGCTGACCATCCGCAACCTCGCTTTCGGGCTTGACGGCAAAGTCGGCGAAGCCGAATTCAAGGCCGATCTGAGCTCGCCGGTGAGCCTCAACGGCAAGGACAAAATCCTTACGCTAGCCAAGCTGGCCGGCAGTCTTGAGGTAAGCAGCCCGGCGCTGCCCATGAAGCAGGTCAAGCTGCCGATGGACGGTCGGCTGACCGCCGACATTGGCCGCCAGCGGGCTGATCTCGCCCTCAAGACTCGTCTCGACGACGCGCAAATGGACCTCAAGCTGCTGGTCGAGCGCTTCTCGCCCCTGGCGCTGGATTTCACCCTCGGCATAGACCAGCTCAATGTCGACCGCTATCTGCCGCCAAAAAAGGCCGGGTCAGGCGGCAAGGCGACCGCCAAAACCGAAACGGGCGGTGGGGCGGAGGCGAAGATCGATCTGTCGGCGCTGAAAGGCCTCGACCTCAAGGGCGCCATCAAGATCGGCCGACTGCAGGCCCACAAGCTCAAACTCAGCGGGCTCGACGTGCAGATCGAGGCGGCCGGCGGTCGTCTGCAGGTCGCACCGCTGCGCGCCAGCCTCTACGGCGGATCGCTCGACGGGGCGCTCGCGGTCAACGCCGCCAACAACCAGTTTTCCCTGCGCCAGAACCTGCGTGGCATCGATATCTCGCCGCTGCTCAAGGATCTGGCCGACAAGGATTTTCTCGAAGGCCATGGCAATGTGTCGCTCGATGTCATGACACGCGGCGACACGGTTTCTGCCCTCAAGCGCGGGCTGGCCGGCAAGGCAGCTCTCGACTTGCGTGACGGCGCCATCAAGGGCATCAACGTGGCGAAACTGCTGCGCAGCGCCAAGAACTTGCTAGGTGGCAAGCAGGCCGTCAGCGGTACCGCCGATACGGCGGAAAAGACTGAATTTTCCGGGATGACCGCCAGCTTCACCATCGACGGCGGTATCGCCCGGAACAACGACCTGTCGCTGAAATCACCCGTCGTGCGCCTGGCCGGCGAAGGCGCCATCGACATCGGGCACGACCGGGTCGACTATCTCGCCAAGGTCAGCGTCGATGAGTCATTGACCGGCCCCGGCTCGGAACTGGCGCAGCTCAAGGGCATTTCCGTACCGCTGCGCCTGCGCGGCCCGTACAGCCAGATCGCCTACACGCTCGAACTCGACAAACTGCTCGTCGAAGTCGCCAAGAGCCAGCTCAAGGAAAAGGCCAAGGAAGCGCTGGGCAAGGAGTTGCAGAAACTGTTCGGGAGATAGGGCGTAAGTCCGAAATTCGATTGCTTCGGACGAATAGGGAGCTTATTTGCCTGAAGCAGAGCACCATCGAGATCGGTTTGCGGAGGCTTCCACGGTCAACCGGAAAAAACGGCCAAAATTGAAATAGTGGAAAACAGCAGGGGGCTACCTCCCGTCTTTCCGGGAAACGCGTCATCCAAGGCGACACCAAACCCAATTGGTATTTCGATTTGTGCTATCCGGAACCTTTGAGTGAAGCGCTCAAAGAATTGACGGATTGTTTGCGCGACGAATTGCCCGATGAGGACAATGGATAAGAAGTAAATAGCTTGCCCGTCACTCCTACTCGGCTCGGACGGGGCGCAATCTTCTGGCGATGCTGCACCAGTGTTTGGGATCTTCGTAGCCGGTGACACCCCATCTGGCGCGGTGTGCGTCGCCGCAGACGAGCGGCCGAAGTCGTGACAAATCGAGTTTGTCGTAGGTGACGCCCCACAGGCAACTGGCAGCGTTGTAGGAGGCGCAGGCCGGGTTGCCGTCCGACATGATTCGGAAAACGGCCAAGCCGCCGTTCGGTGCCGGGAAATCGTGGGATCGCCAGCCGGTCCGTGCCAGCCTTGCTCTCTCGGCAGCGACTCTGTCAGCTTCGGCCGCCTTTTCGGCGGCAAGCTTATCCGCTTCCCTTCTTTCGCCAGCAATTCTGTCGGCTTCGGCCTGGGCTTGGGCTTTGGCGCTTTCCAGGCTACGCCGCTCGGCATTGAGCTTCGCCTTCTCCGCAGCCAACTTGTCGGCTTCGGCTTGTTGGTTTGCGCGGTCGCGGGCCATCTTGTCCGCTTCCGCCACCCTCGCTTTCTCAGCCGCCATTTTGTCTGCTTCGGCTTTTCGGGCGTATTCCTGCGCCAGTCGGTCCGAATCGGCAGCTAGTGCTTTCTCGGTTGCAGACCTCTCTTGTTCGGCGGTGTTTTGGTACACCCAGTAACCACCAGCCCCGAGTGCGATGGCCGTCAACGAGAGCGCAATGAGGGTGAGCGAGTTTTTTCCCGCGGCTGGCGCTGCTCGCGGCGATGTTGCGCCATCTTCTGTCTTTGGCGTGCTCCGGCCTGGCACGGCAGCCTTCTCCGACGTTTCGACGCCGCCTTGTTGCAGTGAAGCAACATGCGGGCTCAACGCCTTGATCAGCACTTGAACATCCGAGTCCCAACGCGCGTGCGTCAACTCGACGCCGTTGCGATAGGCAAGCTCTGTGAGGTCCGTCGGCAACTGGTCAGCGCGCGGCATGCGCGCCCCGTGCACGAGCACTGGCACGACCGGAATGTCGCGCTTCAACGCCGAGGCGGTTTCAAGGCGGACGAAATCCAAAGGGTCGTCGAGCCGGCGCTGGCCCGCCTCATCCGTGGCGTCGACCCAGCTCTTGCCGATGATCGCCAGCAACACCCCGCACGAGGCCACGTGCTCATCGATGACGCGGCGAAAATCACGTCCCGGCTCAATGCCGGCCACATCCATGAAGACCGTGTCCTCGCCGAAATGGCTGATGAGATCGTCGAACAAGCGACCGGCCTGACCTTCGGCATCTTCTCGGCGATAGCTTATGAAAATGGCACGCATAACGGCCTCCTTGCCGCGCTATTCAAAGCAACGCGACGTTTAAATATTTCTTTCGTTTATTTCTTGAATCCCGTGCCGTTCAGACTGCGGCCCTCCTGCCAAGTTCCATCCAGCATAGTGGTGACAAGGCCGGGTGCAGCGTTGAACGCGACAAGAAAACAATAGGTGTCGGACCGCTACTGTTCGGCCGCTGGGGTAGCGCTGGAGCGGCTTCCACGGTCAACCGGAAAAAAGCGCGAAATTTGAAAGGGGAAAAAACTCCGACCGCTATGGTGCTGCGTGGCGTTTACAAAACGACACATATTATTTGTTGCAATGCAGCATGATTCTGAGACAATAGCGACTGTCTCCTCCATCTCCTCCAAGAAATGGATTTATGCCCGCCCAAAGCGGGCATTTTTTTGCCCGGATGAATGACTCGCAGGGTGAACAGGTGCGCATTGGCACCATTCGTACAGACAAAAAAGAAGCCCGTCTAACGCGGGCTTTCAGGTGGTTTGTCTCCTCCACCCAAATCAAAAGGGTTCGGTTGGACGCCATGCATCCAAGAGGTGCGGAATTGTCGCTGGTTCAATCGATTTTGTATAGATGAATTTCAATCCCGCGGCAACGACGTGGGAGGCCAAGCAGATCTTCAGCAAATTCGCCGCGACAGCCGCATGTCCGATGCACTAAAAATAGGGATGACCCCTGTTGTTCTGATTAATTCGACCTTGGCCCCTTTGATTCACATGAGCCAGCTTCCTTCTCGCTGTGCCTATGGGGCTGGCTGAAAGGCAGCCAGTTGCTTTTGCAGCTTCCAGGCATCGCATTCCGGGCAGATCGTGCCGCGCCCCTTGCCGGTCAGCATGACCATGGCGTTTGCGCGGCACTTCTTGCAGCGGATGCCGAGGTGGCTCAGATCGAGATAGGGTTTCGTCCAGTCAGACGTCACTTCAGGCAGCGTGGCCGCCAGCCAGGCAAATTCACCGACGTCGAAGAAGTTGCCCAGTCCGATCCAGCGCAATGCCTTCAGCTTGCCGAGCGGGCGCAACGAACCATCGGCAACGTGAACCGCGCCGAGGTGCAGCCAGCGCAGCCGGGTCAGGTCGGCGAGCGGGGCCAGCGTGGCCAGTGTCTGGCGCTTGCGTTCCGCGCCGGAAAAGCCGAGGCCTTCAAGATCCGTCAGGGTGGCAAGCGGCGAAAGGTCAGTGATTGCCTTGAGATTGTCCAGTTCCAGCCAGCGCAGCGACGACATTTCGCCGAGCACGTCAATGTTCGTCACGCCGGGCGAACTGCCGAGATGCAGCGCCTGGAGCCTGTCCAGCGCCGGCAGGGCAGCCAGCGAGGAGATGTTGCTCCATTTGACGTAAAGGCCTTCGAGCGACGGTATGCGGCAGGCAGCGTCGAATAGCGCCTGCGGCGTGCGCGACTGAAACCACAGATAGCGAACGCCATTCAGGGTCGGCAGGAACTCGCACCAAGCCTGCACTAACGCCTTCTGCGCCTTGGCCGGCAAGTCGGTCTGGGTGCAGGCGATGGCCAGGTTTTCACCGCCCGCATAGTCCTCCGGCTGGCGCACGCTGCGGGGCGGAAAATCCTCGCCCGGCCGGTGGTACCAGAAGCCGTGCCAGGGCTGGGGCCCAGCCCGCCTTGCCTGCTCCTGCGCAGCAAGCACGGCATCCTGAAGCTGCTTGCGGAATTCGTCCATCGACAGGTTCATGAGATCTCCCGATTCATTGCAGGCTGCGGCCGCGTTATCAAGCAAAGGGGTCGGAGTTAATTAGATTTTGTTCAAACAAATAATAGGGGTCTGACCCCTATTGTTCTGAAAAAGCCGGGACATGCACGGCCGATTTTGTTTTTGGCTGTTTTTTCCGGGTGACCGTGGGAGTCAGAAAAACTAATTCACTCTGACCCCTTTGGCTTGATTGACCCCTATTGTCGGTTTAATTCGACCCTGGCCCCTTTGATTGCTTTGATTGCGATTGCTTATGTGTTGCTGATAACAGCGGCGGGAATGCTATGAATAACGAGGCAATATTTTTTGCTTGTAGGTGTCGCGGCAAGAACTTTGGTTAGCTTTGCAGATGTGGATTTGCTACGACTCCCTTTACCTTGGTTTGACGCTTTGACATGCGCAAGGGCTCTGCTTTCCGCTTGTGCCTTGCTATCAGCAGTAACAATTACTTCGCGGATGCTTTCGTCTTTGTCGGTGTGGAGATAAACCCTATATAAACGGTCAGTCATTTTTTGCTCCAAAAATGTGGTTAGTATTACCCAAGAGTGTGTGTTGATAGGTTTGGGTGCTGTTGTTTGGTGATTTTAATTCATGGCTTACTGTTTATAACACTGGCGGCACTCATGAAAATTAGGGAAATTAGCTCGAGAAGAAGGAGTAAGCAATAAATGAAGGCAAAAAAACTTGCTCCGGCAAGCTGATGTTGGCCATCAAATATTTTTGCGAAAACAGCGATTATTATGGCCAACACCATCATGAGTAGTGGATAACCCATGTCCGCATTTAATAGGTTTGTTTTTATTTTTTGGTTGTTCATGGCTCCGGGGAGTGAGAATATTAGTGCATAAACGCCAAGTCCAAAGCCCAATAGGTTTGGGAAAATTGAAATCGTTAATTCATATCCAATTTCGCTATGCTGAATTGGTATAATAACCTTGTCAGCAACTGAGCTAAACCAAGGTATGTGTCCACAAATCCACTGCGCAAAGGATTGTCCGTAAAACAAAAACGTTACAAGAGCTGAAAGAGATAGTCGAAATCCAAATCTAGAAACCCATTGTATTGGAGGCGCAATACGGTCCACGAACAATATGTCGCCTCGCCAAGCATAGGCATTGACGATCAATGCAATGTCTTTTACAACTGGTATTTTGATCAAGATCCAAAGTAGAAAAACGTATATGTATCTCACACCTTTCCTTTCGTTTAAACCTTCCTTCGCGACTCTGCCTCGGCTACAGGGATTGATGCCAGAACATTCATTATTAGTCTATCCTCGCTATCAGATGTTCCCTGAACTACATTTTTTTTGAGAGGGTGATTATTCATATGGAAAACCCTCCTCCGGATGCTTTTCCCAATTTTTTCCATGTATGAAATACTGGCATTTCCATAAACTTTAGCAGTATTCAAAAACATTCTTGAATAATCGCTAAGCCCCATTTTTCCTGGCGAGTCTGTTTTTTCGATGTGCCCGAGAGTGTGAACGTTATTGCTCTTTAATTGGGAAACAACCGCATCTACAAATTGATCTGAGTTTGCAAAAGTTAGTTCAACCTCGATACGATTGTATCCACAAGCCTTCTTAAAAACATCATCTAAGGCGCTTGAGCTAGATAGCTCTATTACTTTTAATTCATAATCAGAAAAACTGGATTCCACAATCGGTTTTAGAAAATCCTTCAGTGCCAGAGTAAAGACACTGGCTGCAGGCAAGCTACCATTTTTATCGGAATTTTGCACTGCCATAATGTGTCTGGTGTGATCAAAAACAAATCTAAACGAATATTTCTTTGAGGTGGAGTTGGGGCCGCCTTTGAATTCAACTTCGTTTGTGTAAAGATCTTTTACCTCTCCTGCTGAATCGAATTTAATAAAATTTCCGGATGTGAATTTTTCGGATGGGGTAATAATTGAAGGCGAAAATAGCATGTCATTTCGCAATCCATACGCATATATCTTAAGCCGTTGTTTTTTGACTGCAGCATTCACATCCTTGCGTAATAGATCCATCAATTGTTTATAGCCTACTTCGCCAACATCTCCCGATGTTTTTGTGTCACGAGGTAAAAGCTGCACGTTGTAGTATTTAAATACTGGCATGAAAACTCCATTTGCTGATTTAGGTAAATATTTTGATTGTTGCGTTTTGGTAATATCTGTTTATTAATAATTAAATTGCTTCATGGTTATGAGGCTGTTTAGTGTGTTGGCTGATGGCTATTACAAGATTATTGTTCTCCTGATACGACCAACTCCCTAGTCGCCCGAGTCATCGCCACATACAACAACCGCGCCTCCTCATCCTTCCGCCCTTCATCCACCGCTCGACCAGCCCCCGGTATCGCCACCAGCGGAAACTCCAGCCCCTTGCAGCTATGCATGGTCAGGAATTTCACGGTGTCTTCCTGTTCCGCGAAGGTGATGTCGTCCTGATAGGTTACCGGGATGCCGGCTTTTCTTAGTGTGGCCAGCACCGGCTTGCCGATGCCGTAGTCGCGGTAGATGACGGCCATGTCGCTCCATGGGGTGCCGGTTTTGTGGGCTTCCTTGAGGTGCTTGGCGATGTAGTCGGCTTCTTCCTGGATGCTGGGCAGTTTGATGAGCAGCGGTTTGGGGCCGTGGCGGCCGGCGCTGATCGGGGCGACGAGGGGTACGCCGTCGTCGTCCGAGGCGCTCGGCTTGAGCAGTTCGCTGGCGATGCCGCTGGCCAGTTCAAGGACTTCCTGGGTGTTGCGGTAGTTGATCTTGAGGATGGTGGTGCGGCCTTGGGCCTGGATGCCGAGGTTCTTGAAGCTGAATTTGTTGTGCCGTCCATTGCCGTAGATGGATTGGGCGTCGTCGTACAGGACGAGCAGCGAGTTGGTGCTCGGGTTGACCATCTGGGCGACGAGTTTGAGCCATTCGGGCTGGAAGTCGTGGCCTTCATCGATGAGCACGGCGTCGTATTGGCCGGCGGGGATGATGTTGGCGTCGACGGCTCGGATGATGCGGTCGACGAGTTCGCCGGCGTAGGCATCGCTGTCCTTGCCGTTTTCCGGCAGGCCGGCGTTGTAGGCGACGAGTTGCGCGCGGCACCACTGGTGGAAGGTGTGGACATGCACCTTGTCGGCCAGCCCCTTGGCGTCCATCGTGCGGCTCAGGCGCTTGGCCAGGGTGCGGTTGTAGCAGAGGATGAGTATCGGCCGGGCGCAGACTTTGGCGAGGTGTTCGGCGCGGTAGCCGAGGATCAGCGTCTTGCCGCTGCCGGCGACGCCGTGGATGACGCGGTGGCCTTCGCCGAGGCTGCGCGCCAATTGTTCCTGCTGCAGGTCCATGACGCGGACGATGTCGGGGATTTCCGGTTCCTGATCATCAAACAGGCCGTTTTGCGTCGGCGCGGCGATGCGGATTTCGGGAAACAGGTGCCAGCGGATGCGGTCGATCTGGGGCAGGGCGAGCGGCACGCTGCGGGCAAAGGGCAGCATGCCCCACAGCCGTTCCTGAAAGGCTTCGGCGTCGACGCTTTCGGTCATTTCGTCCTGGCAGATGACGCGGTGGGCTTCGATGACTTCGCCGAGGTTGGTGCTGTCGAATTACTTGCGGCTGATGTTGGCGAGCACGACGCCGTAGCTCCACGGGAAGAGCAGTGTTCCCTGCATTCGCCCGCTGTTGATGGTCAGTTGCGGGTCGCGTTGCAGCAGATTGCTGACTTCGTGGGCGTATTGCCGAGCTTGTTCGAGCGGGTTGGCGACGCGCTTGAGGCCATTGGGGGTAAGGATGCTGGCGCTCTGGCGGTCGATGTCGCGGATGGTATCGAGCTTCCAGTCCTTGACCTCGAGCACCAGCAAGCCGCGGCGCGGGTTGAAGACAACGAAGTCGGGATGCACGTTGCGCGGGCCGAGCGGTACGTCGTACCAGAGCAGCCAGTCGTCTTCGAGCTTTTGTTCGAGGCGGTATGCCAGGCGCCGCTCGCCACCTGTCATGTTCGACACGCAGGTGCCGATTGCCGGTATCAGCGCAGCCAAGGCCGCCCCCTTATGCTTTTGTAATCGGCCGATTATGCCATTCAAAAACTTCAGGGAGTTTTGCTAATTTGCCTCGATCGTGAATTACCAGACAAAGAAAACCAGCGTCCACACCGTCGCCATGAGGCCGAACGGCCACAGCATCGCGATCCCGGCATTCCATTTTTTGCCGATTTTTCCGGTTGACCGTAGAACCAGCTGAAAAAGCCAGCCACAGGCTGCCAAGGCAGCCGGCAGTCAGCAGGCCGATGCGAAACCTCTGGGGCAGACCCCTATTATTTAAGGATCGGTTTGCTAGGCTTCCACGGTCAACCGGGGAAAACGGCCAAATTTGAAATGCAAACAACAAACAATAGAGGGTCGAACCGATCTGACCTTCTATTGTTCATTGGTAAATTGCATTTAATTCGACCTGGCCCCTTTGATTCTGCCTTTGATTCAAAATCGGCCAGCCACGGCTGTACGCCTTCACGTAGCGGCTGGACGCGCAGCCCTTCGTCGCGCACAAGCCTCTGGGCGGCTGCTGCCAGCCTGGCAGCAGTATCTTCAGACAAAGGCTGCGCCCGTCGCGCGCCGTTTCGCGAAGCCGGACCACGCTAGTGCGGTGAGGCCCAGCCCTGCTAGCAACAGCGTCGATGGCTCCGGCACTGCCTGCGCCGCGCGGAATTCTGCGGACCCCCCGTAGCCCGCCCCGAAGGTCTCATTGGGTTGGAACGCATAGGCCGTGCCACTGAACCTGAGTTCGTAGTCTCCCCTGCCCAAGAGCAGGGTGTCGAAGTTGACTGATTGCGCCGGAAATCCCTCAGGCATGTATGTCGTCTGCGCGTCGCCGGTGTCGAGCAGCACGCCATCGCTAAACAACTGGCCCCGGAATTCCGCGATGGAGTGACGATTGCTGAAACCCGTGGTCACGAACGACGAGAACATCAAGGGTTCATCAGCAACGATGGCGAAGGTGAAGCGGTCCAGAAATGGGCCCGCGGGCGAATACTGATAGATCTGCCACGACAGCGGCGCCACGATTTCGCCCATATCTACCGTGACGGCCTGCGCTGAGCCGCAGGCGAAGAGGAAACACCCGAGCCACCGCCGGGCCGCTGAATACGACATCATGGTTTGCCTCCTTCTCTGTACAGCCGTTCGACCGACGACCTTGAAGCAGCCGCTGGCCCCGGCCCGTGCCACCGCCCGAACTTGGCGCCCTCGACGTGCGGCGCCGCCAGGAGCGCCAGGCCTGGCAGGATCAGCGCGTATGTCGAGGGTTCGGGCACTTCGTTCAACGCGTGCGTGGCGAACTGCCGGACGTCAACCCTCATCGATAGCGCGGTGCGGCTGTCGATCAGGCTCGCAACCATCCTCGGTTGCCGGGTCGGATCGAAGTGCAGCGTCGTCATGTTCATGGCCTCACAATGTCACGCCGGTCAGTGCGACACTGTTCGGCAACACACACAGCAAAAGGGGCCAGGTACGAATTTTTCTGACGGTCGATGTCGTGGATGGTGTCGAGCTTCCAGTCCTTGACCTCCAGCACCAGCAAGCCGCGGCGCGGGTTGAAAACCACAAAGTAGGGATGCACATTGCGCGGCCCAACCTGCCACAGCCTCGCCGGCCCGGCATTCTATTTTTGGCTGTTTTTTCCAGTTGACCGTAGAACCTGCTGGAATGCCCTCGATTCCGTGCGCTGCCGAACGGAACAAAGCTGGCGCCCGGCGCATGGTGGCGCCGATGCCGAACCTTTCCTGATTGAGATATCAATGTTCATCGGACGCTATGGCCCCGCCCTGGCGATCAAGGCGATTCGGCCGGCAATTCCTGTTTGGCTGCTATTCGTCGCGGTCCAACTGGTGGATGTCGGTTGGGCTGTTTTGGTTCTGCTTGGCGTCGAGAAACTGCGAATTGTTCCGGGGATAACAGCTTCAAACCCGCTCGGCCTTTACTACATGCCCTGCACCCACAGCCTGGCTGCCGTTGCCCAGTGGCTCGATCGGCAGCGGAAGCCTGCGATCACCCGGCCATGTTTTTACGTGGGACAACCATCACCATGACCATCGCAGCAACCGACACCACAACTCACTACCTGTCACGCCCTGGCGGACGTATCGCCTATTCCCTGGTCGGCGAAGGCCCGCTTGTCATCTGCCTTCCCGGCATGGGTGACGTGCGCTCGGTCTATCGATTTCTCGCGCCGGCCCTTGCCGGGGCGGGTTACCGGGTGGCTACCATGGACCTGCGCGGCCACGGTGACAGCGACGTGAGTTTCGATGTCTACGACGATGTCGCCGCCGGTGGCGATCTCATCGCGCTGGCCGAACACCTCGGTGGACAGGCCATCCTCGTCGGCAACTCCATGGGCGCCGGGGCGGCATGTTGGGCGGCGGCCGAAGCGCCCGGGCTGACGACCGGCCTGGTGTTGATCGGCCCATTCGTGCGTCAGCCGAAAACCAACCCGTTCAGCAAGCTATTGCTTCGCCTGGCCTTGCTCCGCCCTTGGGGCCCGGCGGTCTGGAAAGCCTATTCCCGGATGCTCTATCCGACACGTAGCGGGGCCGAGTACGAGGCGCACTTCGCCGAGGCCGCCCGGCATTTACGGCAGCCCGGCCACTGGGCTGCGTTTCAGAAGATCACGCAGATCTCGCACGATCCCGCCGAGGCGAGCCTCGGCAAGGTGCGTGCGCCGACGTTTGTCGTCATGGGAGAAAAGGACCGGGATTTCGCCGATCCGTCCGCAGAAGCGCGCTGGATCGCTGACCGTCTGAGCGGCGAGGTGCTGATGGTGCCAGGCGCCGGCCACTACCCGCAGGCCGAGTTTCCGGAGATTGTTTCGCCGGCGGTGATCGCGTTCGTGAGGCGAATCACGCCGTCAGTCGCAAGAACGCGGGCATGACCAATTGTCCGGGACCAAGCGCGTATTCGCCCGCGGTGTTGGCAACTTGGTGTGGGCCGTTCAATCCCGGAAAGCCCGAATACTTTGCCGCACTGATGCAGGCGGCAAAGAACTGACAGGAGACATCGCATGCTACAAACAGCTCAGTTTCTAGCCACCTTGTGCGCTACCTTGTTCGCCGGTGCCGCCATCTACATCAATCTCGTCGAGCATCCCGCGCGCATGGGGCTCGGCACGAAAGCCGCCGCAACCGAGTGGGCGCCGAGCTACAAGCGGGCAACGGTGATGCAGGCCTCCCTGGCGGTCCTCAGTTTTATTTCGGGCTTCGTGGCGTGGCTGCTCGGCGGTGGCTTCGGATGGCTTGCCGGTGGGATTCTCATTGGCCTGGTGGTGCCATTCACGTTCGCCGCCATCATGCCTGTCAACGACGCACTGCTTGCCCCGGGCCGCGATCTCGCCTCGCCCGAAACGCGCAAGCTGCTGGAAAGGTGGGCAAGGCTGCACGCCGTGCGCAGCGGATTGGGTCTTATGGCATCGGTCGTCTATGTGGCCATGTCGCTTGGCTAAGGCTAACCAGGGTTACGACGCAAAGCGCAAAAAACGACCAAAAAAGCAACGCTGGCCATGCTCAATAGTGTGCGGTGCATCCACGGGGCTGCTTTTACTTGTAGCAGCATCTTCAATCACTTGGTGCGTTAGCGCACAGTGGCATGTGACCCCGGCTGCTAATTTGGAAGCCCGTTGATGTTCGCAAAGGAGATTGTCATGGAAAAAATGAATCCATCGCGCCGCAATGTTTTCCGCGCTGCTCTAGCTACTGGCTGCATGCTGTGCGTGCCGGCGGCTTTCGCTGCCGATGACCCGAAGAAAAGCACGAAACCCACGCCTGGAGACGGCTCATCCCAGGTGAAAAAAGTTACACAGGCGACTGTGCAATATCAGCCAAAACCAAAGGGTGAGCAAAAATGTGCCCTATGCACGAACTTCATTCCTGAGTCGAATACCTGCAAACTGGTTGAGGGGAAAATCAGTCCAGACGGCTGGTGTACCTTGTGGGCCAAGAAAGTCTGAATATCGTCACGCCGGGATGGGCACTCAAGAGCCCACCGGCCAAGTCGGGGCGGATCGGTAGTAAACAGTGTTGACCAGCCGCTGGCTGGCGGCATGCAGCCCCAATCGGATAAAAGGGGGCTGCTTGGTGGTGGGTGGTTTACCAGACAAAGAAAACCAGCGTCCACACCGTCGCCATCAGCCCGACCGGCCACAGCATCGCCAGCCCGGCAGTCCATTTTTGGCCGATTTTTCCGGTTGACCGTAGAACCAGCTGCAAAGCCAGCCACAAGCTGCCGAGGCAGCCGGCGGTCAGCAGTCCGATGCGGAAATACGGCAGCCAGCCTAGCCACAGGTGTTCGGCTTTCAAATGGGTGACGGTGAGCATCGACAGGCCGAGGATGACGCTCGCGGCGGCGAGCGGGGTCAGGGCGAGGGTGAAGCGTTGCCAGTTCAGGTGTTCGGTTTTGAGCAATCTGGCGGCGAGGGCCGGGCCGATCAGGAGCAGGCTGCCGAGCAGGAAGCCGCCGCCGAGCAGGTAGGCGAGGATCAGCGCGCCGTCGAGCCAGGTAAACAGGTCGCTGGCTTCCGGGTAGTGGGTGAGCAGCCACCACGGCACGTCGTTGTCGAGCAGGGCGAAGTGGTCGTGGTCGACGAGCCAGTCGGCGGCGGCCAGTTTGGCGCTGAGCAACCAGGGGCTGAGCGTCCATTGGAAGGCGGCGGTAGCGACGCCAAGCACGCCGTAGACGAGCGTTAGCGCATCGGGCGTGCGGGCCGGGTTGTTGAAGTCGAGGATTTCGCTGAACGGCGAGCGGGCCGAGTAGGTGACGGCGTCGCGCTGGCCGGCGCAGCGGCCGCAGCTGTGGCACTCGGAGGCGCTGGTCATGCGGCGGACGTCGAGCAGCGGGGCGCAATTGACCGGTTCGAAGTCACCTTGATACTTGTCCCAGGCGTCGCGGTCGACCTTGTAGTGGAGCGGGGCGATCTTGGCCAGCACGGCGAAAACGCCCGAGGCCGGGCACAGGTAGCGGCACCAGATGCGCTTTTCGCGGCCGTAGAGCAGGCCGATGACGATGGCCGCAATGGTCGAGCCGCCGAGGACCAGCAACGCCGCTTGCGGGTATTCGTAAACGCTGACCAGCTGGCCGTAAACCGTGGTCATCACGAAGGCGACGAAGGGCCAGCCGGTCCATTTGAGCCAGCGCGGCAGCGCCTTGCCCCGGCCGTACTGGCTGACCCATTCGGAAATGGCGCCTTCCGGGCAGAACAGGCCGCACCAGACGCGGCCCATGGTCACCGTGGCGATCATGACGCCGGGCCACCAGAGGCCCCAGAAGCAGAATTGAGCGAACAGCCGGAGGTTGTCCCAGATGTGTTGGTCTTCGGCTGGCAAAGGCAAAAACGCCGGGATGATGACCATCGCGGCGTAGAGGACGACGATGACCCACTGGACGGCGATGATGGACCGGCGATTGTTCCTGAGAAAAAGGCCGATTTTTGCCACCCGGCTTTGCGGGCGGCTGGCGTGGAACTGGATGACGTGTTCAGCCACGGCCGGTCCTCCGCCAGGCGAAGAGCACGACGCCCCAGTAGGCGACCCAGACGAGCAGGCTGCTCAGGGCCGGGCGGGCGCGGTATCCGGAGAAGTCGGCGAGCAGTTTGCCGCCCTTGGTGGTGTCGTCGATCAACATCGAGGTGTCCCACACCGGATCGAGCAGTGGCGGCAGGTAGCCGGCGCCGATCAGGCGGTCGATGGCGGCGATGAGCAGGGCCGAGGCCAGCACCAGCAGCAGGATGGACGACAGGCGCAGGAGCAGGGCGATGTTGAGTCGGGCCAGACTTTTCGCAGCCAGCCAGGCGGTCGCCCAGGCGCCGGTAAAACCAGCCAGGGCGCCGACCCAGAGCGGTGTCAGGTCACCTTCCTGGGCCATGCCATAAAGGAAGATCACCGTCTCCGCGCCTTCACGGGCGACGGCGAGCGCGGCCACCACGGCGACGCCGAAGTAGCCCGAGCGTTCGCGGGCGGCGGCCAGGTCGGCATGCAGCCGGGCCTTCATCGTCCGGCCATGCTTGCGCATCCACAGCACCATCTGGGTGATCAGCCCGGCGGCGACGAAGAGCGTGGCGGTCTGGAAGATTTCCAGCGCCTCGCCAGTCAGCTCGTCCTGCACCGTGAGCAGCGCCCAGCCGAGCAGCAGGGCTAGCCCGACGCCGGCGCCGAGGCCGATGAACAGGGCGCGCTTGCCCTTGCCGGTCGTGTCGTTGGCCTGCAACCAGGCGTAGAGAATGCCGGCGATCAGGAAAGCTTCGAGGCTTTCGCGCCAGACGACAAAAAATGCGTTACCCATGCTGTGCTCCGTGCTTGCTGGCTATTTATAGATTTGGCTGGCTGGCGGTTATTACTTGGCGACGATTTTTCCCTGCCCGGTTTCCGGATGAAAATCGTCAAAGAACTTGTACGTCCCCGGTTTCATCGGGAAAAACACGAGGTTGCGTGTCACGCCGGGGGCGAGGACCAGTTCCTTCTTCAATTCAAGGCTCTCGAATTCCGCCGCGCCCGGCCCTTCATTCTTCACCTCCAGCCGAAAGCGCGTCATGGCCGGCACTTCCAGCGTTTCCGGGTGGAGACGACCATCCTTCATGAGCAGCTTGATGGTCGGCATGTCGTCGGCCGATGCCACGGTCAACTGGAAAAAAAGGCTAAAAATGAAAAGCAGGCGGGCGGTTTTCATGAGCGTTCCTTAATAAGCGATGTTGGCCCGCAGGGCGAAGACCTTGACCGACTTGGCGTCACCATTGCCGCCGCCGTTGCTGACGAACTGGAAGTCAGGCGACAGCTCGAACTGCGGCGAAATGCGGTAGCGGTAATAGACTTCGGCCAGTTTTTCGGCGCCGCGTGGCGTGAAGGTGAAGGCGGTCTGGGTCTGCAATTCGTCCAGGTAGGTGGTGACCGGAGCACTGCGATAGCCCTTGCCGGCCTGCAGCCAGGCGCCGGCAATGCCCAGGCTGTCCGCCCCGCGGCCCCAGTAGCTGCCGGAAAACTCGGCGCCGAGCGTGGCCGCCTGGTTGAACGGCAGTTCGCCATCGATCAGCTTGCCGTAGCGGGCGAAGAGCTTGATGCCATCGCCAACGCGCTGGTCGACCGAGACGCCGACGCCGGTGTGCTTGGTCAGCGTGCCGTCGAAATCCGTGCCCTGGCTGCGGTTCCAGCCGTAGACCCGGTAATTGCCGGTCAGACCGCCGAACAGCTTGAGTTGTGTTTCGGCCTGCACCATGAGCAGCGGCGAGGTCAGGCTGCGCTGGTAGTTGGCGCCCTTGTCGCCGGCGCCGAAGAGGCCAACCGACAGACGCCACGGCTGCATCTTGTCGACGTAATTCAGATAAGAGGCGACAAAGCCCGGCTGGAAACCATTGGCATCGACGCCGACTTCGCCGGCAGCGTCGAGCAGCGGGTTATGGACGAAGACGGAATTGAGGAACTGCTTGGCCTCGTCGCCGGCCGCGGCGTTCTGGTCGAAGAAGCCGAAGATGTCCATCTTGCCGAAAGTCAGCTCCAGTGTTTCGCGGGAATAAGGCTTGAAGCCGAGGAAGGGCAGCGGAATTGCCGCCTGATACCAGGCCTGACCGAGGATGGTCACCGAGTCGTCCGGGCTGCTGCCCGAGGCGCGGAAGGCCAGCGCATTCGGCGCGCTGGCGAAATGGCCGAGGCGCGAGAAAGCGGCGTTGAGGCCGAGGCCCTGACCCATGCGCAGATGGGCGAACAGCTTGTGGTCGATGTCGCCAATCGGCGCCAGCGGCAGTTCGACCGAGACGTCGGCCCGGTAGTTGAGCTGGGCGCTGCCGTTCTCGATATCTTTCGGCAGCCCGGAGGCAAACTGGCCGACCGTGGCCAGCGAGGCGCCAACCTTGATGCCTTCGAGACCTTCGGCGATCCTGGCGGCCTTCTTCATGCCCAGCGCGTCCTTCTCGACGGCCTTGAGGCGCACCGTCAATTCCGGCTCGCTTTCGGAAAGACGCGGGCTGTCGAGGCCCTTGGCGATCTCGTCGCTCTCGGTCTTGAGCGTCTTGACCTGCTTTTCCATCTCGACGTTGCGTGCTTCCAGCTTCTTTTCCAGCTCGGCATTGCGAGCTTCGAGCTTTTCGAGCCGGGCAGTCAGCTTATTCAGCAACTCGACTTCCTTGGGGCCGGCCAGCGCGGGCATGGCCAGCCCCGCCACGACCAGCGCAGCGGTGATTTTGGCGAGTTTCATGATCAGTAACCGCCTTTTTTACCGATGCCGACGTAGGTGAATTCGTACTCGACTTCAAACGGCTTGAACCACGGGCGAACGCCGGTGGCGCGGTCGGTGTGGCGACCAAAATGCGAATGCGGATTGGCCGACGGCGGCAGGATGGTGTATTTCACCTTGTACTTGCCCGGGCCGGCCAGCTTGACGTTGTCGCCGTAGTGCGGGCCGTCGTTGGCAACCATCGGCATGAAATCGCCGGCGATCTTGAAGTCGCCGCCAATCTTGGAAACCTCGAACTTGATGGCCAGGTAAGGCATCCAGGCGCCTTCCTCGAAACCGTTCGGGTTGTTGGCTAGGGCGTGAATGTCGGCTTCGAGGTGAATGTCGGATTCGGCGGCCTTCTTCATCATGCCTTCCGGTTCCATTTCGACCGGCTGCAGATAAACGGCGGCGATTTCCATGCCGTTGCGCTGCTGCGGCACGCCGATGGGGTATTCAAGGGCCAGGGCCGGAGCGGCCAGGGCAGCGGATAAAGCCAGTGCGGAAACGATTTTCTTGATGCTCAGCATTTTTATGACTCCCTGGTTTCTCTGGCTGGCTGGGCATACGCGTGGCTGGCTTGAGGATGGTTTTAAAGCGAAATTTTTACAGCGGCGCAGCCCCCGGCTGGGTCACGAAACCAATCTTGGTCAGCCCGGCCCGACGGGCCGCGCTCATCGTTTCGGCCACCGTTTCGTAGCGCGTCGCGCGGTCGGCCCGCAGGTGCATTTCGACCTTGGCGTCCTGCGCCACGGCATCGCGGAAACGGCTTTCGAGGCCGCCTTGGTCAACCGCCTCGGTGGCGACAAAAACATGGTTGTCGGCATCAATGCTGACCTGCAACGTCAGGGGCTTTTCCGGCGATGGCGTGCTCGAGGCGCGCGGCAGGTCGACCGGCACCTGATGCGTCATGAGCGGTGCCGTGATGATGAAAATGATCAGCAAAACCAGCATCACATCGACCAGCGGCGTCATGTTGATTTCCGCCGTCGGCATCTGGTGGTTCTGCGCGTTGAAGCTGCCCATGGCCATGTTATGCCGCCTCCGTCGCAACGCGGGCGCGCATCGGGTGGATCTGCGCGCTGTTGGCGACAAACGGTTTGCCGACCGTGAAGAAGGCATGCAGGTCGTGGGCGAAGGCGTCGAGATCGGCCAGAATGACCCGATTGGCGCGGGTGAAGGCGTTGTAGGCGAAGACGGCGGGCAGCGCGACGGCGAGGCCGGCGGCGGTCATGATCAGCGCCTCGCCGACCGGGCCGGCGACTTTCTCGAGCGCCGCCTGACCGGACAGGCCGATGGCGAGCAGCGCATGGTAAATACCCCAGACGGTGCCGAGCAGGCCGACGAAAGGCGCCGTGGCGCCGGTCGTGGCAAGCAGGGTCAGGCCGTTTTCCATGCCGGCCTGGGTGGTCGAAAGCTGCTGACGCAGGGCGCGTTCCATCTGCTCAGCCGGATCGAAGCGCGAGGCGAGGCGGCCGGGGGCGGCTTCGCAATCGTTATTGCAGCCGTTGGCTTGCGTCGCCAGTTGGGCGTAAGGGCTGTCGGCGCCAGCCTGATTGAGCAGGGCGATGCCATCGCCGACGCTGCTCGCCGACCAGAAGGCGCCGAGCGCCTTGGCCGCCCGGCGCATGTTCCACCAATCAACAGCCTTGGCCAGGATCAGATACCAGCTGATGATCGACATCAGGGCGAGAATGACCGCGACGGCGTGCGAAATGCTGTCGCCGCTGGCCCACAGGTGCGCGAAACCGAACGAATTTTCCTGCATGTTATTGCTCCAATTTGAAAATGATGGGGACCAGTACCCAGCTCTGGACGGCGACATCACCGCGCTTGGCCGGTATGAATTTCCAGTTGCGAACTGTTTTTTGTGCCGACTCGTCGAGGCGCTGGCTGCCTGACGAAGTCCTGATTTCAACGCTGTCAGCGGAGCCCTGCGCATTGACCGAAACGCGCAGCACAACCTTGCCTTCCTCGCCCATGCGGCGGGAGAGCGGCGGGTAGGCGGGGGCCGGGTTCTTCAGGTAATCGGCATCGAAACGGGCCTGGCTGACCGGCTCGGCCGGCGGCGCCACCTGCGCCGGCTTGGCTTCGACCGGCGCAGCAACTACGGCAGCCGGTGCCGGAACAGTGCTCTGGGTCGCCTCGACGACCGGCGCGGCGGCCTTCGGGGCAGGCGTCTGCGGCGTCTTGACCGCTACCGGTTTGGTCATCGGCAAGGGCTTGGCGACCGGTTCTTTCCTGATTTCCTGCGTTTCGAGCAGATCGACGACAAGCGGGATTTCCATGATCTGCGGCACCACCGTTTTGGCCGCCAGGATGAGCAGGAAAACACCGACATGCAGGCCAATGACTGCTGTCAGCAGGCCGCTGCGCTGGAAGGGTGAAGGGCGGGATAGCGTGTAGCTCATGGTCGATTTTTCAGGTTTTGCCGGCTGTCTCGGAAAAAACCCTTGGCTCGCTGGCTTGTGCTGGCTGGCTATGGGAACGAGAGGTGGAACGGAGAGAAACTATTTGGTCAGGATCAGCTTGTTTTCACGCGTTACGCGCAGCAGGTAGCGCTGGCCGGCATGGTCGATCTCGACCGTCGTGGCGCCGCCGAGAATCTTTTCGCTATCGATCCGCGGGCGGGTTTCGGTTTTTTCGGCGGGCAGGGTGGGCTCGGGAGAGGGGGGCTGCGGGTTCATGGTAGGCGCCTATTGCAAACAAGAATTGGTCGCATCTTCTCGTGGATGAGAATTGCTGTCAATTATTATTGCGAATCATTCGCAATCGTATTGATGTGTTGTTGCAAATGCGATACATTCGCATCGACGTTGATCGACTAGCCAGCCGCTTTCCTGCCCGCCATGTCTTGAAGTGCGTTCAAGGGGGCGTCTCCGCGGGTTTTGTCCGACTGTTTTGTCGGCTATCGGCGCGTGACTGTTTCACCCCTCGAACATCTATTGTTCGGCAAGCCAGCCTCCATGCCAGCCAGCCATTTCTGACTCGACAGAGGATCGCTTGTGAAAAATAACTATCCGAAAATTCAGGTGCGTGGGGTATCGCCTGCACCGTTCCGTGGCGGGCGACATGCCGGCCTGTTGCCGCTGGGGGCGGCTGTCGTTGCCGGTTTGCTCGGTGTGGCGGATGCGTCAGCAGCCGAGGAACAGACGCTGGCGCCGGTCACCGTCAAGGCGACCGCCGAGCAGCAGGACGGTTATCGGGCAAGCAAGACGCGCGTCGGCAAGGTGGTGCAGGATCCGCATGATGTGCCGCAGGCGATCACGACCATTACCCGGTCATTGATGGAAGAGCAGGAGGCCAATTCGCTGCGCGAGGCGTTGCGCAACGTCTCCGGCCTCTCGTTCAACGCCGCCGAGGGCGGCCGTTCCGGCGACAACATGATGTTGCGCGGCTTTTACACCTTTGGCGACATGTACCTCGATGGCATCCGCGATACCGCCCAGTACAACCGCGAGGTGTTCAACACCGAGCAGGTCGATGTCCTGCGCGGCGCGGCGGCCATGCTGTTCGGGCGCGGTCAGGCTGGCGGCGTGATCAATCAGGTGAGCAAGACGCCGATGCTGTATGGCATCAACAAGGCCAGCATCGGCATCGGCAGCAATGAATATTTTGAAGCGAAGGCTGATTTGAATCAGCGGATTAGCGATAACACGGCGTTTCGCATCAACTTCATGACGCGCGACGAGGGCAGTTCGCGGAGCAACCCGGTGACCGGAACGACGCCGGAAATCCATCGTCAGGGTTTTGCCCCGAGCATTTCCTTCGGTCTGGGAACGGCCCATGAAGTGACCTTGAGTCACTTGTATCTGGCTACTCAGGACCGGGCAGATTACGGCGTGCCGTTCGACAGCGCGACCAAGCGCCCGAATCAAAGTTACGCCAAGTCAGGCGCCTACTGGGGCGTCGATGGGACCTTCGACGACAGCGAAACCAACATCACGACCCTCAACTACCTGTTCACGCTGTCGCCGGATACCCAGTGGCGGACGGTGCTTCGTTCGAGCAACTACAAGCGTTCGTACTGGGCCTCGGCGCCGGGCAGTGCAGCGTCGTTTGCCACCGGTGGCAGCGCCAAGACGCGGCAGACGGATACCGACAATCTGCTCATTCAGAGCGATCTCAATACGCGCTTCAACCTCCTCGGCATGAAGCACGAGCTGGTCACCGGCGTTGAATATCTGAAGGAAGAGGCCAAGCGCTGGGCTCTGGCGAATGTCGGCAACAGCGGGATCTACTTTAAGGATGTGGTCGGCTTCACCAACAGCGTGACTGGCCAACTGATCGACACGCGACCGGCCAATACCTATCAGGGCGAAACCTTCAGCGCCTATGTTCAGGATGCGGTGGAATTCATTCCGGACTGGAAACTGACCGGCGGTATTCGTCGCGACGAAATGCGCTCGGACTACGTGACTGTCGCCCGGACTGTCCCAGCGACAATGACGACGACGGCGTATTCCGGCGACTTTGGCGAGAACAGCTACCGCGTCGGCCTGTCCTGGCAGCCACGGGCCGATTCGCACTACTACCTGGGATGGAGCGACTCGTTCAGCCCGACGGCGGACCTGTACCAGCTTTCCGGCAGCCAGTATCCGGCTGAGCGCTCGGCAGTGACCGAGCTGGGCGCTAAGTGGCTGCTGCTCGACGGCAACCTGGCTTTCCGCGCGGCGCTCTACCACGCCGTCAAGGAGTGGGAGCGCAATACCGATCTCGAGTCGACGGCATCCATTTTGACCAGGAAGCGTCAGTCGGACGGCTTGGAACTGGAACTGGCCGGTCGTATCACCGACGAATGGGAAGTCTTTGGCGGCCTGTCACTGATCGACGCTGAAATTCTCGAAGTGGCGCCGGGCAATGGCAATCCGAACTTCGTCGGCCAGCAGCCACGCAATACCCCGAAGACGACCGTCAACCTGTGGACCACCTATCGCCTGCCGATGGGCTTCAAGGTCGGCGGCGGTGCGGAGTACAAGAGCAAGCGCTACGGCGCCGCGCCGACCGGCACAGCTGCGTTCAACCCGAACAACGTGCCGTCCTATATCCGCTGGGATGCGATGGTCGCCTACGAACAGCCGAAATACGCCGTCAAGTTCAATGTCCAGAACGTCTTCGACAAGCTTTACTACGATTCGCTCTACGACAACGGTGGCTTCGTCGTGCCCGGCCAGGCACGTCGTTTCATCCTGAGCGGCGAGTTCAAGTTCTAAGTTGTGGCCAGCCGGCCCTGTCTGCGGATGGGGCCTTTCATTAACCGGTCGGGGTTTTAATTTTGGGCAAAAAATCCGGTTGACCGTAACAAGTTGAATTGATCATGAAAATGCAACGACGTGAGTTTCTGAAGCTGTTCGGCGCCGTGGCCACCTTGCCGCAGGCCGGTTTTGCCTGGGCGGCGTCAGGGCCGCAAGGCGCCGCGATTGCCGCCGCCTGGCGCGGGCCGAATCCGGGCGATACCTATTACGCCGGCGTGATGACCGCCGACTGGGAGCGCAAGAAGCTTGAAATCCGCCACGCCGCGGCCTTGCCGACGCGCCCGCACGGCCTGACGCCGGAGGCGGATGGCAGCCTGCTGGTGACCGGTGTGCGCCCCGGTGCCTGGCTCATGCGCATTGATCGCGATGGCAAGCAAGTCCAGAAGATCGATCTGGCCGACGAAACATCGAGCGCCCGGCTGAACGGCCACGTCGTCGTCAGCCCGCGTGGCGACGTGATCTACACCACCGAAACCGACATGAAAACCGGGCGCGGCCTGATCGGCGTGCGTGATCGCCAGAGCCTCAAGAAGCTGGCCGAATGGCAGACGCATGGCCAGGAGCCGCACCAGTTGCTGGTCGACGACGCCGGTCATCTGATGGTCGCCAACGGCGGCATCCCGCGCACGGCCGCCGACAAAAAATACGATCTGCACCGTATGGATGCCTCGCTGGTCAGGCTTGACGGCCAGAGCGGCCGCCTGCTCCGCCAATGGACGCTGGATGACCCGCGCCTGAGCCTGCGCCATCTGGCCTGGAGCCACTGGCCGGCGGCCAGCAAGAAATTCCTCGGCGTCGCCATGCAGGCCGAGCACGACGATCCGGCCGCCCGTGCCGCGGCGCCGATTCTCGCCGTGCTCGATGGCGACGATCTGACTATTCCGACCCGGGTCAGCGACGGCGCGGGTTACGCCGGCGACATCGCGCCGGCTTACAACGGCGGATTTGCCCTGTCGAGTAACCAGGTCGGCTTGGCCCAGTTGTGGCATCCGGCCACGCCGGACAAGCTGACGCGCATCGTCGAATTGCAGGAAGCCTATGCCCTGACCGGCTGGGAAGGCCCCAAGCCGGGCGGTGGCGTGCTGGTCTCGACGGCCCTCGGTCTGGTGCGCTGGCACCCGAGCGCCAAGCCGGCCTTGTTACCGTGGCCGGAGAAAATGGCGGTGGATAACCACTGGGTGCTGGTTGACGAGTCCTGAGCCAAGCCAGGCTCAGACCCCCCTTGTCCGGGCCTGGTGTTTGATTTGTTCGGTCATGCCAATTTCATGCTAGATTCAGGATGATTTCATTCCTTTCGAATGGAAGCTGGATTGCATCATGGCTGAAAAAATCTTTTCCGTTCGTTTGGCTATTCTGGCCGCCGCTGTGTGGACGGTCGTCCTGATTCTTTCGATGGTGTGGAATTTCCACAACGTCAGCAATCAGGCCATGGAGATGGCCTACGCCGAGGCGCGTGCCAATCTCAACAAGGACATCACGTTCCGCCGCTGGGGCACCCTGCACGGCGGCGTTTACGTGCCGATCACCGAAACCCAGCAGCCGGTCGAGTGGTTGTCGCACGTGCCGGGGCGGGAAGCGACGACCGCCGACGGGAAAAAACTGACCCTGCTCAACCCGGCCTCCATGCTGCGCCAGATGATGGATCTGTATACGACCGATTACGGCATTCGCGGCCGTATCACCGGGCTGCGCTATCTGAATCCGGGTAATGCCCCGGATGTCTGGGAAAAACGCCAGCTCGAAGCCTTCGTGCGCGGTGAGAAAAAGGAGGTCTGGGAGGTCGAGGCGGTCAATGGCAAACCGTATCTGCGCTACCTGCGGGCGATGATGATGGAGCCGGGCTGCGACAAATGCCATGCCGTTCTGGGTTACAAGACGGGCGACATGCGCGGGGCGACCGGGCTCAATCTGCCCCTGGCGCCCTATTTCGAACAGATCGAACGAACGCGTTTCAATCTGGGCATCAGCCACCTGATCATCTGGCTCATCGGCCTGATCGGCATTGCCTGGGGCGGCTGGATTTCGGCGCGCTGGGGTGCCGAGCGGGAAGCGTCGCGGGCCGAACTGCTGCGCCATCGCGATCATCTCGAGTCCCTGGTTGACGAAAGAACTCAGCAGTTGTCGCACGCCAAGGAAGCCGCCGAGTCGGCCAACCGGGCGAAAAGCGCCTTCCTGGCCAACATGAGCCACGAAGTGCGCACGCCGATGAACGCGATCATCGGCCTGACGCACATGCTGGCCCGGCAGAATGTCGATCCCCGGCAGGTCGAAAACCTGGGCCGCATCAATCAGGCGGCGAATCATCTCCTGGCCTTGCTCGGCGATGTCCTCGACCTGTCGAAAATCGAGGCCGAGCGGCTGACCCTGGAAGAAATGCCCTTCCTGCCTGGGGCGCTTTTCGCCAATGTCGACAGCCTGCTCGGCGAGCGGGCGCAGGCCAAGGGCTTGTGGCTCAGGCGTGAGATCGCGCCGCGCCTGCTCGACATACCGCTCGTTGGCGACGCTTTGCGAATCCAGCAGATCCTGCTCAATCTGGTCAACAACGCCATCAAATTCACCGAGCAGGGCGGCGTCACGGTGCGCGCGGATATCCGCGAGGAGCATGACAGCGACGTGCTGATCGGCATCGAGGTGGTCGATACCGGCATCGGCATCCAGCCCGAGGCGCTGCAACGCGTCTTCGAGCCCTTCGAGCAGGCTGATACGTCGACCACCCGCCAGCATGGCGGCACCGGGCTGGGCCTGGCCATCTGCCGGCAACTGGTCAAATTGATGGGCGGCGATGTTGCCGTGACCAGTGTGCCGGGGCAGGGCAGCACCTTCGCCCTGACGCTGCGCCTGGCCCGGGATTGTGTTCCCGCGGCACCGGCAGGCAAGCGCGATGACGAGGCGGCACAGGCCTTGTCGGCGGCGGAAACGGAGCAGGCTTTGCGGACCCGCTTTGCCGGCGTTCGCGTCCTGCTCGTCGAGGACGACGAAATCAACCAGATGGTTGCCCTCGAGCTGCTCCATGAAGTGCTCGGCTGGCCGGTCGATGTTGCCGAGAATGGCGCCGTGGCGGTCGACAAGGCCGGACAGACCGATTACGACCTGATCCTCATGGATATCCAGATGCCGGTCATGGACGGCCTCAAGGCGACGCGCGCCATCCGCCAGCTGGCTGGGCGCCGGCAGACGCCGATCCTGGCCATGACCGCCAACGCTTTCCAGGAAGACCGCCAGAAGTGCATCGACGCCGGCATGGACGATTTCGTCGCCAAGCCGGTCGAGCCGGAGGTGCTGTTCGCCGTGCTGCTCACGTGGTTGGAGCGGCGCAGCAGTTAAACCTTGGCCGGCAGCGCCGTTTCGCTGCGGTTCTGGTCGATCAGCCGCGAAAGCCCTGAAGCACCGCCATTCTTCATGTACAGGCACGGCTTGCCGGTACGTTTGCATTGCTCCTTCACTCGCCAATAGGCGTTGTGGCTGATGCAGCCGGCCTGGCAGATGACGAGGTCGGCGGCGGCGAGAAAGCCGTCGATGCGATGCAGGCTTTCTTCCAGCCCGCCATCGTGGTGCAGGAAACGGCCGCCACGCTGTTCGACGATCTGGCGATAGCCGTCGATGGAACCGGTACGGCCGCCGACGCAAAGGACGCATTTGCCGGAGAGATTGGCGCCGGCATCTTCCGGTGCCGAGTCCGGGCCAGCGGCCGGGTGCTCGCCGTCGGCCAGCAAGTATTGGATGGTTTCGTCGGCATGTTTGCTCAGGGCCCGCAGGCGGTTGCGTAGGTAGTCGATTTCCCGGCCCTGCTCGCCGGCCTGCGCCGTCAGCGCGCTGGCTCTGGCTTCGGCATCGCTGGCCCGGCGGGCCAGGGCCTGGCGTTCCTTGAGCTCGGGCAGGCTCAGGCGCAACAGGTCAAGCTGGCCAGCCAGGTTGGCGGCATAGGCATCCTTGCAGGCCAGCTCGATGCGCAGTTCGGCGACGCGCTGGCCGAGTTGCTGCGTCTCCCGCGATTTCTCGGCGCGCTGGCTTTCGACTTCATGACGCGCCGCATCGAGTTGTCGGCGCAATTGCGCGTTGTCGGCCTGCAGTGCCTTGAGCATCGAGAGCTCGGCCCGCATGCCGGTGCCGAGCTGGTGCTGGATCATGTGGATGTCGGCGTAGATGTCCTGTTCGAGCAAGGCATCGCAGGCCGGATGCGTCCAGCTTGCCCACAGCGCGGCGGGGAGCTCGATGCCGGTTTGCACCGCGTCGCGCCACAACGTGTGCAAGGTTTCGGCATCCTTGGCTTTGGCAAAGGACCGGATGCTCAGCAGAAAGCGTTTTTCCAGCTGCTTGTGCAGCGCTTCGGCCAGCGCCGTGCGTGTTTCGCAGGCGCCCACCGCCGTCGTGTGCAGCACGAAATCGCTGGTGTCGCGCGGGAACTGGATGTTCTTGGCCATCAGGCCGCGCAGTTCCTCGACGCCAAAACAGACGCCAATGACCGGGCAGTGAAATTTGTGCGGGATGTCCCACAGCTTGCGCCGGCGCGAGCCTAGGCGCGGCGTGCTACCGGCCTCTTCCGGCAGGCTGGGGCGTTGCAGCGTCAGCGTTTCAGGCGGGCTGTGGCGGGTTGGGGCGAAAAATCCGCCGGCGACGTGAAAGGGATGATCGGACATGCTCGGGCTCCTCGGCGATGAATCGCTGGCTGGCCGGGCATCCGGTTGGCTGGCAGAAAAAGTGGTATTTCAATTTTGGCGAAAATTTCCGGTTGACCGTGGGATCGGTGATCCCGGTTCGCCAAGGCTGGTAAATCCTATAACTGCAGGTTGGCTAGCGGGCAGTGAAAGTGCTGGACCAGCGCATCGCGCTCGCCGGCCAGGCGCTCGCATTCGGCGTGGGCGGCGCGGATGGTTTTTTCGAGGTGCCAAACGCGCTGTGCCGCGCTGCTCAAATCGTTGTTCGAGGCGCTGAGTTGCTGAAGCTGATGGCCCAGCTCGATCATCACCTGACCGGATTCAAAATCGGCCAGCCGCTGGCGCTGCGTGGCAACGACTGCTTTGAGTCCGTCGATTTCGTTGAGCTGGGCAATGATCTTGCGGGTTGAAATCGTTGCGCTCCGGCGCTGGGTCTGGCGCGACTGGCGCAAGGCAGAACGCAGGGCGGTGATTTCGGATTCCAGCGCTGCGACGCGTCGGCCGGTTTGGTCGCTCGGCTGCGGGCTGAGGTCGGCCTGCGGATCGCCGTCGTCACGCTCAAGCAGTGCGCGGTTCTTAAGCGGTGCCAGCATGATGGTGCTCCTCGCCTGAATTGAGTCGGTTGCTGGCTCGTTCGCACAGATTGCGGGTGTCGGCATCGATGTCGGCGAGCGCGCCGATGCGGTCGAGCAGACGGGCGGCGTTGAGCGCCGAATGTTGACAGCCGGTTTCGTGATGAATGAGCAGCAGGCTCAAGGCCCCGGCCCACAGTTCGCTGCTTGGCATGGTCGCTCCTTGCCGAAAAATCAGGTTGAAATCCCGGCCAGCAGCAGCCAGAGCAGCAGGCCGGCCAGCGAGGTGTTGAAAAGCAGGCTACGCATGATTGATAAGCCGTTGTTGAGAATGGTTCTCATCATAAAGCCGGGCTGCTAGCTTGTAAATAGGAATAATTATCAAATAGTCGTTTCGCGTATCCGGCAGCGGGCAAACGCCAGACAAGAAAAAGGCCACGGACTTGCCGTGGCCTTGATTGTCTTGCCGCTTAGGCGTGATTAGCGGTCGAAGCTCTTTTTCTTGAAGCTGCGCTCGCCATCGAACTTGCGTTCGGTGCTGGCGCCGCCATCCGGACGACCTTCGTCCGGACGCAGGTTGATCGGCACGCCGCGGACGCGGGTGCGTTTCAGGGCGTTGGACGCTTCGCCCGGCATGCCGGCCGGCAGTTCGACCGTGCTCGATTCATCGTAGAGGGCAATGCGGCCGATGAAGCGGCTTTCGATGCCGGCTTCGTTGGCGATGGCGCCGACGATGTCCTTGACCTGGACGCCGTGATCCCTGCCCACATCGATGCGGTAACGCACCATGTCGCCGCTCGGGGCGGAACGGGCCGGACGTTCTTCACGACGCGGACGTTCGCCACGGTTTTCGAAGCTCGGCTTGTCGCCACGCTCGCTGGAACGCGGCTTGCGCTCGTCACGTTCGCCAAAGCTGCCCGGACGGGGACGGCTGTCACGGCTGTCGAAGGACGGGGCCGGGGCGGGACGCGGGTCTTCACCGGCGATCTGCAGCGGCTTGCCTTCCTGGGCCATCATGGCCAGGGCGGCTGCGACTTCTTCGGCGCCGACATTTTGCTCTTCGGCAATTTGCGAGACGATGTTGGCGAAGAAATCGAGGCCTTCGGCATTAAGCACTTCAACGACCTTTTGCTTGAAGTCGGAAACGCGCTTGTTGGTCACGTCGGCACGGCTCGGCAGGGTCAGCGGCGCGATCGGCGAGCGGGTAGCACGTTCGATCGTGCGCAGCATGCGAATTTCACGCGGTGCGACGAACAGGATGGCGTTGCCGGTGCGGCCGGCGCGGCCGGTACGGCCGATGCGGTGCACATAGGCTTCGGTATCGTACGGAATGTCGTAGTTGACCACGTGGCTGACGCGCGGCACGTCGATGCCGCGGGCGGCGACGTCGGTGGCGATGACGATGTCGAGCGCGCCGGACTTCAACTGCTCGATGACGCGTTCGCGCATCTGCTGGTTGAGGTCGCCGTTCAGGGCGGCGGCAGCGTAACCGCGAGCCGACAGCTTGTCGGCCAGTTCGACGGTGGCGGTCTTGGTGCGGACGAAGATGATGGCGGCATCGAAGTCTTCTTCAACTTCGAGGATGCGGGTCAGGGCGTCCAGCTTGTGCATGCCGGAAACCTGCCAGTAAACCTGACGGATGGCGGCAACGGTGGCGGTAGCCGACTTGATCTTGATTTCGCGCGGTTCGACCAGATACTTCTGGGCGACGCGGCGAATCTGTTCCGGCATGGTGGCCGAGAACAGCGCGGTCTGGTGCTGCGGCGGCGTGCGTTCGAGAATCCATTCGACGTCGTCGATGAAGCCCATGCGCAGCATTTCGTCGGCTTCGTCGAGAACCATGGTCTTCAGGTTGTCGAGGTTGAGCGTCTTGCGCTCGAGGTGGTCCATGACGCGACCCGGGGTGCCGACGATGACGTGGGCGCCGCGCGACAATTGCTTGAGCTGGATGGTGTAGCTCTGTCCGCCATAGATCGGCAGGACATGGAAACCGGGCAGGTTCTTGGCGTAGGTTTGCAGGGCTTCGGCAACCTGGATGGCCAGTTCGCGCGTCGGCGTCAGGATCAGCGCCTGCGGCTTCATCAGCTTGACGTCGATCTGTTCCATGAGAGGCAGGGCGAAGGCGGCGGTCTTGCCGGTGCCGGTCTGGGCCATGCCGATGAGGTCATGACCTTCGAGCAGGACCGGGATACATTGGGCCTGGATCGGCGATGGTGTTTCGTAGCCGATTTCGATCAGTGTTTTGAGTAGCGTTTCGCTTAAGCCGAGATCGGCGAAGCTGTCGGGAGTAGACGACATAGATGCTGTTTCCTTTCATCGTCGCCATTCACATTGTTATAACCGGCGACGGATTGGCCCGATGGTCGGGCGGCCTGGGTGACCCCGACGCAGCCATGCCGGGGAACGAATCAATGGGGTGAATCCTGCACAAGAACCTACGAAACCGGTGGCTGCTCGGAATGACTGCGGGCGAAACATCAACGCATTGAACTGATTATTCTACCTTTTTTTTGCGAGGACCGCCAGTTCACCAGCGCTGAAGCCAGCTGCGAGGCGCGCCGCTTCGTTCATTTTTCCTTGTGGCCATGGCGCTTGATAGCGGGTGAGCAGGTCGCGGTAAGTGCTTTCCGGCTCAAGCCCGCGCTCGGCGCACAGGTGGCGATACCAGCGGTCGCCGAGGCCGACGTGGCCGATTTCATCGCGCAAAATGATGTCGAGGGCGCGGGCGCTTTCGTGGTCGCCAACCTGTTCGAGTTTCATCTGGATGGGCGGCGTGGCGTCGAGGCCACGTGCTTCGAGCAGGCGGGGCACCAACGCCATGCGGACGAGGGCGTCGTCGACCGTTTTTTCGGCCATGTCCCACAGGCCGGCATGGGCCGGGAAGTCGCCGTAGTCGTAGCCGAGGGATTGCAGGCGGGTGCGCAGCAGTTCGAAATGTTCGGCTTCTTCGGCCGCAACACCGATCCAGTCGGCGTAATAGGCTTCCGGCAGGCCGCGAAAGCGGGCGGCGTGGTCGAGGGCGAGGTTGATGGCCGAAAATTCGATGTGCACGATGGCATGGAGCAGGCGGGCGCGACCTTCCGGCGTTCCCGGGTTGCGATTTGGCACGTCTTTATGGGGCAGCAGCTCGGGTTTGGCCGGCCGGCCGCAAGTCAGCGTCACCGGCGTGCTGTCGCGACTATCCAGCTTGCCGGCCTGCCAGTCAGTGGCGATTGCTACGGTCAACCGGATTTTTTGGCCAATTTCGGAAACGGCCAGGGCTTCGGCCAGGCGGACGAAAAGCGACTCCATCAGGGCGCCGGGTTGGTGTAGCGCAGGTGGATGGTGTCGATTTCGCCGAGTATTTCTGGCGAAAGCGTCGTCTGCATGGCGGGCAGGGTTTCCTTGAGTTGGGCCAGCGAGGAGGCGCCGATGATCGTGCTGGCCACGAACCAGCGCGAACGCGAGAAGCCGAGCGCCAACTGCGTCGGCGTCAGGCCATGTTTGTGGGCGAGTTCAACGTAGGCCTGGACGGCGGGGGCGACGTTCGGCTTGCTGTAACGCTGGCCGAAGGCCGGCCATTGGGTGATACGGCCGGCGGCGTTCGGGTTGGCCAGATACTTGCCGGTCAGATGGCCGAAGCCGAGGGCCGAATAGACCAGCAGCCCGACTTGCTGACGATGACAGACTTCGGCCAGGCCGGTTTCGAAAGTCCGGTTGAGCAGGCTGTAGGCGTTCTGCGTCGAAACAATGCGCGGCAGCCCGAGTTCATCGGCCAGCCGGGTGAATTCCATGATGCCCCATGGATGCTCGTTGGAGACGCCAACGTGGCGAATTTTGCCTTCCTTGACCAGTTCGCCAAGCACTTCGAGCTGTTCGCGGATCGGCGTGCCTTCCCGCTCGTTTTTCGGGTCGAACTGCCATTGCCCGAACATCGGCTGGTTGCGCTCCGGCCAGTGCAGTTGATAGAGGTCGACGTAGTCCGTCTGCAGGCGCTGCAGCGAGCCGTCGAGGGCGGCGCGGATATTGGCGCGGTCGAGTGCTGGTGGGCCGTTGCGAATCCAGCCCAGGTTGCGGCTCGGGCCGGCGACCTTGGTGGCGATCTGGATCTGGTCGCGCTGCTGGCGTTTCAGCCAGCGCCCGACGATGCTTTCCGATGCGCCGCAGGTTTCGGCTCGCGGCGGAACGGCGTACATCTCGGCCGTATCGATGAAGCCGATGCCGGCGGCCAGAGCAAAATCGAGCTGGGCATGGGCGTCAGCCTCGCTGGTTTGTTCGCCGAAAGTCATGGTGCCGAGGCAGACCTCGGGGACGATAAAATTGCTACGGCCAAGCTGGCGGGTTTGGAACGGGGTCATGGGCAGACTCCAATATTGAGCAAAAATCAGGGTTGACCGCAGAGAACGCCATATATAAGTACGTGGCGGTTCAATACGTGATCAAAACTGGCCGGCACGATGGCCAGCCGGTGGTCGTCGGGATGTTGGCAGTGTTTTTCCACCCAGGCTTGCGCCGCGGCGTAGGCGGCGTCGAAGCTATCGAACAGCCCGTCGAGTTGTTCGGAGCGGACAGGCAGGAAAACACCGGTGAGCCGATCGAGCAGCTTGTCGGTGTCGAGCATCTGCACCGCGTAGCCGGCCGGTGCCCGGGCCAAAGGCAACTCGTCAAGCGAGAAGCGGTCACCAAATGCGTCGGCGGGAAGGAGAGGGATGTCCATGCGCTATTTTAGCGGGAAGAGCTTTGTTCATCGCTAACCGGGCATTTGGAGGCTGGTGCCGGAGTGATAGAATCCTGTCGTTGTAATAAAAACTTAACAGGACTGTCATGTTCGCTCGTCTGATGCCCAGGGAGGGCAAGTATTTCGATCTTTTCAACGCGCACGCCGAGTTGATTGCGCAGGGTGGAAAGGCTTTGTCCAACATGATCGCCGCACTGGTCGATCATCCCGAGCAAGCGCCAGCCTTCGCCGAGGAAATCGATAGGCTCGAGCGAGAGGCCGATGCCATTACCCACGATACGCTGGGACAACTGCACACAGCGTTCATCACGCCCTTCGATCGCGATGAAATCCATCAGCTGATCAATAGCATGGACGATATTCTCGACGTCATGCAGGACGTCGCCGAGTCGATGTCGCTCTATGACATCACCCGCGTTCCGCCGGATGCCAAGGCCATGGCGATCGTCACCGAAAACTGCTGTATCTGCGTGCAGTCGGTCATCAAGCTGCTGCACAGCATGGACAACGCACCGGCCATTCTCAAGTTTTGTCACGAGATCGATGCGCTGGAATCCGAGGCCGATCGCTCGTTGCGGAGCGCTATGTCCAAAGTCTTCCGCGAAGAACCGGATGTGCGCGAGGTCGTCAAACTCAAGGAAATCTACGAATTGCTCGAGTCGGTCACCGATCGCTGCAAGGATGTGGCCGGCACGGTTGAAGCCATCGTTCTCGAAAACTCCTGAGCGGATAGCTCGGTATGGATACCCTTAATATCAGTCTCGGGGTTGTTGTAACCCTGGTGATTGTCGCCTTGCTGTTCGACTTCATGAACGGCTTTCACGATGCGGCCAATTCAATCGCCACCATCGTTTCCACGCGCGTTCTCAAGCCGCATCAGGCGGTCATCTGGGCGGCGGCGTTCAATTTTCTCGCCTATTTCCTGTTTCAGCTAAAAGTTGCCTCAACCATTGGCAAAGGCACCATCGATCCATCGATCGTCGATCATTACGTGGTCTTCGGTGCGCTGATCGGGGCCATTATCTGGAATATCATCACCTGGTATTACGGCATTCCGTCGTCTTCATCGCACGCGCTGGTCGGCGGGCTGGTCGGTGCCGCCATTGCCAAGGCGGGCGTTGGCAGCCTGATCTCGTCCGGTGTTCTGAAAATCGTCGCCTTCATCTTCGTCGCGCCGTTTCTCGGCTTCATGATTGGCGGGACCTTGATGGTGATCGTTTCGTGGATTTGTCGAAACATGGCACCACGCAAAGTCGATAAACATTTCCGCCGCTTCCAGCTGATCTCGGCCGCCGCATATAGCCTGGGGCACGGTGGAAATGATGCGCAAAAGACAGTCGGCATCATCTGGATGCTGCTGATCGCTGCGGGCATCTCGACGACAAGCGATCCCATTCCCGGTTGGGTTGTTCTCTGCTGCTATACCGCTATGGGCCTCGGAACCATGTTCGGTGGCTGGCGCATCGTCAAGACGATGGGCAATCGCATTACCAAGCTCAATCAGGCCCGCGGCTTCTGCGCCAACACCGGCGGCGCTATCACGCTATTTTTGGCCACGGCGTTCGGAATCCCGGTTTCTACCACCCACACTATTACTGGTGCCATTGCCGGCGTTGGTTCAACGCGTGGCGCGCGCGCCGTACGCTGGGGGGTGGCTGGCGGGATCGTCTGGGCATGGATTCTTACCATCCCCTGCAGTGCGGCTATGGCGGCACTAGCCTGGTATATCGGTTCGCTGATTCTTTGATCGCCAAGATCGCTGTCTTTTCACTCCTGCTGGCTGCGCTGGCAGGAGTCGTATGGACGGTTCCCGTGTTATGGGAACTGGCGGTGGCCGGAGTTATTGGCGCCGTCTACTGGATATTCTTCCGTATTCCACCGAACAATCACTAAGCCGGGATATCGGGTACCAGCATTTCTTCCAGCTGAATGATCCGGTCTTTTAGTAAAAGCTTTCGCTTTTTCAGTCGGGGAATGAGCAAGTCTTCCGGTGGCGGATTCTCGATAAGGTGCGTAATGACCTGATCCAGATCGCGGTGCTCTACCTGCAGTTCATGCAGCTGGGCATGAATGTGGCTGATCTCCGCGTCAGTCAGCGGATGAAGGGACATTTTCGGCTCCTGATTGCTTCGGTTGTTTTGCTAGAATACCTTGATCCGATTCGTGGAGGAGAGAGAAATGCAACATCATGTAATTGTCTCGTTCGGCAAGGAAAAAGAATTCGAATTCAAATTTCCGGGCGGGGCACCATCTGACGTAGCGCGCCAATGGTTTGACCATGAGTTCACCGTTCTGGAGTGCGATGTTGCGACTCCGACCGGCAAGATTCTCGCCGTCGACCGTATTCTTAGTGTCGCCAAATACGCAGGTGAAGCGCGCTTTCGCGACCAGCGTACGTGGGCGGAGCAGTTCGCCAAAAACACGGCGGCCCTGCTCGGGCGCGAACTGATCCGTGTCGATGTCGAGCATTACAGTATCGGATACTGATGAACAAGGCGTTTGTGCGGGAGAGTGATAGCGACGATGAAGAGGATCTTTCGCCCTCGTTGAAGCTTCCTCCGGGAACGCGCAACTATATTACGCCGGCTGGTCATGCCCGATTGAAAGACGAGCTTGAGCATCTGGTCAAACGTGAGCGCCCTCATGTTGTCGAAGTGGTTGCCTGGGCTGCATCGAATGGCGACCGTTCCGAAAATGGCGACTATATATATGGCAAGCGGCGCCTGCGGGAGATTGATCGCCGCATCCGCTTCCTGACCAAGCGCATCGAAAGCGCAGAAATTGTCGATCCGCTGCGCCAGGGCGATAACGATCAGATATTTTTTGGTGCGAGGGTAACAATTGCAGATCCAGATGGCGTCGAGAATACCTATACGATCGTCGGTGTGGATGAAACCGATGTCTCGCAGGGGCGTATTAGCTGGATTTCTCCTCTGGCGCGTGCCTTGATCAAGTCACGACAAGGCGATTCAATCCGATTTCAGAGCCCGTTGGGCGTGCGAGAGATTGATATTGTTGAAGTTTTCTACGGTGTAATTGACTGATTTGAGGGGTGTTGTTGATGGGGTTTGGAGAAAGTTTCAGTTTTGTGTTGACGGCTTGGATTTAATCGGTAGAATGCGCACCTCTCCTGCGGTGCCGGGCGTTTCCGGCGGTTGTAGGGGGGTCAGGCGAAGCAAGAAATTTTGCAAAAAAGCTTGACGGGGTGAGAGAAGTTCTTCATAATCTTGCCTCTCCGCTGCAGACGAAGCGAAAGCGACGGCGCGGTGAAGTTGGAAGCTCTTTAAAAATTTGGACAACCGATAGGTGTGGGTGCCTTGATGCGAAAGCGACGCAAGTCGCAAAAAGTATTAAAGGCAATCACACGGATGGAGAGATCCATCGAGGTAGAAGTTAAATTCTACCGTCAGTGAATTGTGAGTTGTTTTTTTGTTGGATTGAACTGAAGAGTTTGATCCTGGCTCAGATTGAACGCTGGCGGCATGCCTTACACATGCAAGTCGAACGGCAGCACGGGAGCAATCCTGGTGGCGAGTGGCGAACGGGTGAGTAATGTATCGGAACGTACCTTTCAGTGGGGGATAACGTAGCGAAAGTTACGCTAATACCGCATATTCTGTGAGCAGGAAAGCAGGGGATCGCAAGACCTTGCGCTGATTGAGCGGCCGATATCAGATTAGCTAGTTGGTGAGGTAAAGGCTCACCAAGGCGACGATCTGTAGCGGGTCTGAGAGGATGATCCGCCACACTGGAACTGAGACACGGTCCAGACTCCTACGGGAGGCAGCAGTGGGGAATTTTGGACAATGGGCGCAAGCCTGATCCAGCCATGCCGCGTGAGTGAAGAAGGCCTTCGGGTTGTAAAGCTCTTTCAGCCGGGAAGAAAACGCATGGGTTAATACCCTGTGTGGATGACGGTACCGGAATAAGAAGCACCGGCTAACTACGTGCCAGCAGCCGCGGTAATACGTAGGGTGCGAGCGTTAATCGGAATTACTGGGCGTAAAGCGTGCGCAGGCGGTTTGTTAAGATAGGCGTGAAATCCCCGGGCTCAACCTGGGAACTGCGTTTATGACTGGCAGGCTAGAGTATGGCAGAGGGGGGTGGAATTCCACGTGTAGCAGTGAAATGCGTAGAGATGTGGAGGAACACCGATGGCGAAGGCAGCCCCCTGGGCCAATACTGACGCTCATGCACGAAAGCGTGGGTAGCAAACAGGATTAGATACCCTGGTAGTCCACGCCCTAAACGATGTCAACTAGGTGTTGGGTGGGTAAAACCATTTAGTACCGGAGCTAACGCGTGAAGTTGACCGCCTGGGGAGTACGGCCGCAAGGTTAAAACTCAAAGGAATTGACGGGGACCCGCACAAGCGGTGGATGATGTGGATTAATTCGATGCAACGCGAAAAACCTTACCTACCCTTGACATGTCCAGAAGCTCTTAGAGATTTGAGTGTGCCCGAAAGGGAACTGGAACACAGGTGCTGCATGGCTGTCGTCAGCTCGTGTCGTGAGATGTTGGGTTAAGTCCCGCAACGAGCGCAACCCTTGTCGTTAATTGCCATCATTCAGTTGGGCACTTTAACGAGACTGCCGGTGACAAACCGGAGGAAGGTGGGGATGACGTCAAGTCCTCATGGCCCTTATGGGTAGGGCTTCACACGTCATACAATGGTCGGTACAAAGGGTTGCCAACCCGCGAGGGGGAGCTAATCCCAGAAAGCCGATCGTAGTCCGGATCGTAGGCTGCAACTCGCCTGCGTGAAGTCGGAATCGCTAGTAATC